>CACNXC010000004.1 GCA_902624315.1 uncultured Pelagibacteraceae bacterium
AAGAAGTTTCCTGTAATTATCGCCACTGGATAAAGTCCAATTAAAAAAAGACTTAAACTGTCAATAAAATTATAATTGTTATATTTAAATTTTATTTCAGTCATTAATTGGTTGCGGGGGACGGATTTGAACCGCCGACCTTCAGGTTATGAGCCTGACGAGCTACCAGACTGCTCCACCCCGCGATATAACTAAATTCTATTTTTTAATTTGTTAAGTTTTTTAACTCTCTTAATATTTTCTTGAAGAATTCTTTTTTTCTTTTCAGAGGGTTTTTCGTAAGTATTTTTTAATTTTATCACCTTAAAAAAACCATCTCTTTGAAGTTTTCTTTTTAAAACTCTAAGAGCTTGTTCTACATTATTATCTTTAACTTCTATTTTAATAAATACCTCCAAAAAAAAAGTGTAGTTAACATTTTTATATTTTTATGTCCATTAAATTTATTCACAATTAACAATTATATTGATTGTTTTTGTTTTTCTTTCTCTTTTTTTTCTCTTTTAATTCGTCTTTCAGCTTTTTCTAATGCTTGAACCAAATCTTTTTGAGTAAATAAATTTAAAGCAACTGGATCTTTTGGATTTAAGTTATTAAAGTTCCAATAACTTTTATTTCTTATTGAAGTAACAGAATTTTTAGTAACACCCACAAGCTTTGCAATTTGCGAATCTTTTAAAATATTATGATTTTTAATAAGCCATAATGCTGAGTCTGGTTTGTCTTGTCTTTTTGATAGGGGAATATATTTTTTAATTTTTTTTTCTGAATTTGATATCTCAATGTCAGTATTTTTTATTTCTAAAGGCCTAGATTGATCTTTTGAGGATAATTCAATTTCTTCTCTAGAAAGTTGTCCTGAGATTATTGGATTATAAGCTTTAATTCCTTTTGCAACTTCTCCATCAGCTATCCCTTGAACCTCTACTTCATGCAAATTACAAAAATCGGCTATCTGTTTAAAAGTAAGTGTTGTATTTTCTACTAGCCATACAGCTGTTGCCATAGGCATTAAGGGAGCGTTTGTCATTAACTTTTATTTTCTGACCTAAAATTTTGGAATTTTTTATTAAATTTACTTATTCGACCTTTATCTAATAATTTTTGTTTTCCGCCCGTCCAAGCAGAATGTGATTTGGGATCTATTTCTAGTTTAAGAACATCACCCTCTGCGCCCCAAGTAGACTTTGTCTCAAATTGAGACCCATCAGTCATTTCGACTTTTATAGTATGGTAATTAGGGTGTATTTTTTTTTTCATCACGAGACTTATAACAAAAGAAATTTTTAAAACAATTAAAAGTTGCCCAGTTTTTCAATGAATTTGGCATTTATTTCAGATGATGAAGCTAAAACTTTTATATTCTTAATACTATTGAGATCAATATCATTAATTATTCCACCAGCTTCTTTAATTAAAACTATACCTGCGGCTATGTCCCATAAATTTAAGTTACTTTGTGCGTATCCATCTAGTCTTCCAGATGCTACGTATGCAATATCAAGTGCAGCACATCCGGATCTTCTATAAGTAAAGCCTGGTTCATTCTTTAATTTTCCAACTGCAAACAAACATTCATCTAAATTATTTTTTTTTGAGACTCTTATTCGCTGATTGTTAAAAAAAGCTCCATTATTCTTTTCAGCATAAAACATTTCGTCCTTAATAGGATCAAAAATCAATCCACATATAATCTCATTGTCTGATTTCAAAGCAATAGATATTGCAAAATGTGGTATTCCATGTAAAAAATTAATTGTTCCATCAATAGGATCAATTATCCACGAATTAGAAATATCTTTATTCTTTTCTACACCGTTCTCTTCACTAATGATTGAATAGTTTGGTCTTGCCTTTTTAAGCTCCTCAATAATTATTTTTTCTGCTTTAACATCAGAATTAGTTACAAAATCTCTTGGTCCTTTTTTGGATACTTGTAATTTCTCTAATTCACCAAAATCTCTTATTAAAATTTTAGATGCTTTTTCACATGCCTTTATCATCACATTGAGATTTGCAGATATTGAATTCATAAATTAAATTTTTTTGATGTATTCTAAATTTCTGGTATCTACGACAACATTATCTCCCGCTTCAATAAATGGTGGTACCTGAATACTTAATCCATTTTCTAAAACTGCAGGTTTATAAGATGATGAAACAGTTTGACCTTTTAATGCAGCGTCTGTGGTTTCAATTTTACAAGTTACCTGGTTTGGTAAATCTACAGAAATCGGGTTTTCATTATAAAAACTTATTGTTACCTCAAGATTTTCAGTCAATAACTTCCCTTTTTCACCAATTAAACTTTTTTGAATTTCTGTTTGTTCAAATGTTTTTGGATTAATAAAAAAGTACTTTTCTTGGTTCTCATATGAAAATGTAAAATTAGTATCCTCTAATGAGGCCTTTTCAATTGTTTCATTGGATCTAAATCTTTCATTAATTTTGGTATTTTTGTTTACACTCTTCATCTCCACTTGTGCAAATGCTCCACCTTTTCCAGGTTTGACATGCTGTGTTTTCAGCACCTGCCACAAATCATTTTTATATTCTAGCAACATGCCTACTCTAATTTCACCTGCATTAATTTTCATACTAATTTTTTAATCGCGTTCTTTGGTTTAAGTTTTTTATTTTTCCAAATGTAGCCTGAAATAGCTAAAAAGTTTGCTTTATTCAACAAAAGATTTTTATAATTATTAAAGTTAATACCACCGATTGCAACAATTGGGGTGTTAGTGATCTTTTGAGCTTTTTTAAGTAAACTTACGGATGCTTTATATTTAACTTTTTTTGTTTTAGATGAATTAAAAGCTCCAAAAGCTAAATAGTCAGCTTCATTTTTAATCGCAATTTTTGCGAGTTTAATTGAGTTATGACATGTAATTCCAATTATTTTATTCCCAATTAATTTTCTTGCTTCTCTAATTTTCATATCACTTTGACCAAGATGGCATCCATCGGCATTTAATTTTTTTACAAGGTATACATCATCATTTATTATAAATTTTACCTTAAATTTTTTACATATCTTTTGAATTTTACGTCCAATTATTAATTTTTTTTCGAAACTATTTTTTTTAAGTCGTAGTTGAAAAAAACTTGTTTTTTTTTGCTCTAAAACTTCATTTAAATGTTTGAAAAAATTTTTTTCAATTTTAGGTGGGGATATTAGGTAGATAAATCTTTTTTTATTATATCTCAAGATCTTTTGACCATTTTCCCTGAGCAGCCAATGTATTCATTTTAGCTCGGTGGTTAAAAATCTGCTGAGTGCCTTCAATATTCTTAATATCTTTGGACCAATATTTTAAGGCACCTTGTTGCAGAGCTCTCCCGTAAGAATAGCTCATGATAAAGCTGCTATCATTGTGTTTATTAATTAAATTCAAATTTTCTGTTGCTTCTATTTCGGACTGACCTCCAGATAGGAAAGCTATACCTGGAACTTCTGATGGCACTGAGGATTTTAAACATTCTAAAGTTAATTTTGCCACTTCCTCATTATTAATTTTTTCTTTAGATTTATCTCCTGCTAAAATCATATTAGGTTTTAGTATAATTCCCTTCAAATCTACTTTGTGAATTATTAGTTCTTCAAAGCATTTTTTGATAACTTCAGATGTTTTTTCTAAACACTCTTTAGCGGAATGATCACCATCCATTAAGACCTCAGGCTCAACTATTGGAACCATATTGCATTCTTGAACTAATGCAGAGTATCTTGCTAATGCATGTGCATTAGATTGTATTGAGAGTTTGCTTGGATAATTTCTAGTAATATTATAAACACCTCTCCATTTAGTAAATTTTGCACCTAATTTGTAATATTCTTTTAATCTTTCCCTTAATCCATCAAGACCCTCAGTAATTTTTTCATCTGGAGAACCAGCTAAAATTTTTGCTCCTGTGTCTACTTTGATACCTGTCAACGAGCCAGTATCTGATATTAATTCTGGGATTGTATTTTTTTTTGATGATGTTTGTTTAATTGTTTCATCGTAAAGAATTACACCTCCAATACAATCTTTCATTGAAGATGAGCTGAAAAGTGTTTCTCTGAACAACAATCTGTTTTCTGGAGTTGAGGGGACATTTACACTGTCTAATCTTTTAGTCATTGTTGCAGTACTTTCATCTGCAGCTAAAATTCCTTTACCGTTTTCTAAAATTTTTAATGCTGTATTATTTAGTTCTGACATTTTAGTTTAGGGCTTTTATACCAGGAAGTTCTTTTCCTTCAAGATATTCTAAAAAAGCACCACCAGCAGTTGAAACAAAATTAAAATCATTAATTGCATTTAGTTGATTAACAACTGCCACAGTATCTCCTCCACCAATTACAGAATAAATCGAATTATCTTTATTTTTTTTAATAATTGTTTTCGCAATCTCAATACTACCTTTGGCAAAGTTTGGATTTTCAAAATAACCAGCAGGACCATTCCAAAGAACTGTTTTACTTTCCTCAATTATATTTTTTATTTTTTTAAGTGTTTTAGGTCCCACGTCTAAGATTAAATCACCATCTGTTATGTCCTTAAGATCTTTTATCTGAGCATCGTCATTTACACTTTTGCCTATTATGACATCTTCTGGATAAGTAACGTCACAGAGTGTATTTTTTGAAATTTCAAAAATTTCTTTTATTATACTTTCGCAATTTTCCTCACAAATTGATTTTCCAATTTTATTACCTTTAAATCTTAGAATATTGTTAGCCATTCCTCCCACAAAGATTATGTTGTTAAATTTAGGTATTAAATTTTTAATTATATCTATTTTTGTAGAAATTTTTGATCCACCAATAATACAAGTAATTGGTTTCTTGATTTCAATAGTAACTTTTTTTAAAGCATTTACTTCAGTCTCAAATTGTAATCCAGCAAATGATGGCAGAAATTCTGTAATTTTGCACACTGAAGCATGTGTTCTATGTGAGCAAGAAAAAGCATCGTTTACGTACAAATCTGCAAAACTAGCTAGGTGTTTTGAAAAATTTGACTCATTCTTTTCTTCTTCTGCATAAAATCTTATGTTTTCAAAAAAGATGACTTTCTCCTCAGGATCTTTAAATAAATCATCTCTTTTGATTTTTAAAATGTCTTCACTTATAAAATTGATTCTAGTTTTTATTTTTTTTTCTATGTAATCACAAATTGGTTTAAGGGAGAGATCTTTATTAAATTTGCCTTTAGGACGTCCGACATGAGAAATTATCAAAACTTTTGCATTTCTTTTAATTAAAAATTCGATAACAGGTATAATTTTAATAATTCTAGTCTCATCAACAATTTCACCATTTTTCAAAGGGACGTTAAGATCTAATCTTAATAAAACTCTCTTACTACTAAGATTTTCATAATCTTTAATATTGTTCATTAAGAATTCTTATGAAGATATTCTACAATATCACACATTCTATTTGAGAAACCCCATTCGTTATCATACCAGGCTGAAATTTTACCCATATTTTTACTCACTACTTTTGTCAAGCTTTCGTCTATTATTGAAGAAGCAGGATTATGATTAAAGTCGATTGAAACAAGTTTTTCTTTTGTAGTTTCAAGAATTTTGTTTTTTTTGCTAAAATTTTGAAATGCTAAATTAATCTTATCAATACTAACATCTTTTTTTGTGCAAAAGACGAATTCAATTAATGAAACATTGGGCGTAGGGACTCTCATGGCCACACCTTCTAATTTACCTTTAAGTGAAGGTATAATCTCACTAATTGCTTTTGATGCACCTGTTGAGGTTGGCACAATAGACTGGCTTGCTGATCTAGCTCTTCTTGGGTCTTTATGAGAATTATCTAATATTCTTTGGTCACTTGTAAAGGAATGAATTGTAGTCATAAAACCTTTTTCAATTTCAAAATTTTCGTTTAAAACATGAGCCACTGGGGCAAGACAATTTGTTGTGCAAGAAGCAGCAGATATAATCTTATCCTCTTTTTTTAATTCCGTCTCATTAACTCCAAATACAATAGTTTTGTCAGCATTTTTACACGGAGCAGAAACAATAACTCTTTTTGCACCATTATTAATATGTGCTAGTAATTTTTCTTTTGAGTTAAATTTTCCTGTACACTCAAAAACATAATCCACTCCATATTTATTCCAATTAATATTATTTAAATCTGTTTCTTGGCCAAATAAAATTTTATTTTTGTTAATAATAATATGATTTTCATCAAAATCTATTTGTGCATCAAATTTTCCATGTATAGAGTCATATTTTAATAAAGATGAACATGTTTCAGAATTAGTTCTATTATTGATATATTTAATTTCTATATTTTTATTTTTGTTCTCGATAATTGATCGAACAATCATTCTTCCAATCCTACCCATTCCATTTATACCAACTTTGACTGTCATAATCTTTTTTTAATTTTTTTTACTATAATTTCTGAGCTTAATCCAAAGTGATTATATATATCTTTATATGGTGCACTTTTTCCAAAATCATCAATTCCAAAATTAAGTCCTTTGCTGCCAGTATATTTTTTCCAATAACCAGTTTCAGAGGCCTCTATAGAAATTACAAGCTTAGTTTCATTTAAAATTTTATTTTTGTAGATTTCACTTTGTTGATCAAATAATTCCTGGCAAGGCATTGATATTACTTTTGAGTAAATGCCATCTGTGGCTAATTTATGACTAACGTCTATTGCAAGACTAGTTTCGGATCCTGTTGCTATAATGGTTGTACTTATTCTATTACTCGTTCTTAAAACTTCATAAGCGCCAGCTGTAGACAAATTTTTTGATGATTTTTTTGTTCGAACTGGATTTAAGCTTTGTCTTGTGAGAGCTATTACGCTTGGAGAACTTTTACTTTTTAATGCTAATTGCCAACACTCAAAAGTTTCTATTAAGTCAGAAGGTCTAAAAATATTCAAATTTGGTATTGATCGCAAACTTGTCAATTGTTCTATAGGTTGATGGGTAGGTCCATCTTCTCCAAGACCAATTGAGTCATGTGTAAAAACATAAATAACTTTTTGTTTCATCATAGCTGCTAGTCTTATTGATGGTTTACAGTAATCGCTAAATATTAAAAAAGTTCCACCATAAGGAACAAGCTCACTATGAAGTGAAATACCATTCATAATACCACACATTGCATGTTCTCTTACTCCAAAATGGATATAATTTCCGGAAAAATCATTTGATTGAATAATTTTATGATTTTTGGTTTTGGTATTATTGGATCCTGCTAAATCTGCTGATCCACCAATTAAGTTTGGAAGTTTGGATGCAATTTCTAAAAATTTTTCTGAACATTTTCTAGTAGCCATTGGATGTAATTTTTTTAAGTAGTCTGATTTTGCTTTGTCTATTTCTGCATTGAAAGTATTTTTATTAAATCTTAGTGAAAATTTTTTCTTATTTTTATTAGCTTTAATTGATGCTTTTTTTCCGATTGATCTCCATTGATCCATTAAGTTTTTTGGAATTTCAAAGGTATTGTGTGGCCAGTTCAATTTTTTTCTGACTAATCTTATTTCATCTTCACCTAATGGACTGCCATGAGATGAGGCTTTACCACCCTTATTTGGAGATCCGTATCCAATCGTTGTTTTACAAGAGATTGCTATAGGTTTTTTTGATTTTTGTGCTTTTTGAAGAGCCTTTGTTATTTCTTTGAAATTATGTCCATTAATTTTTAAATAATTCCACCCATAGCTTTTAAACCTTTTTTCATGATCATCAGAGACCGCTAAGCTAGTTGGACCATCTATTGAAATTGAATTGTTATCAAAAAGTAATATCAGGTTTTTAAGTTTTAGGTGTCCAGCAAGACTTAAAGCTTCATGACTTATTCCCTCCATCAAGCAGCCATCACCCGCTAAAACGTAAGTTTTATGATTGATAATTTTTTTTCCCAATCTTTTTTTTAAAATTTCTTCTGAGATTGCAAAACCAACTGCATTTGAAATCCCCTGTCCTAAAGGACCTGTTGTAGTCTCAATGCCAGTGCTTGGATGATATTCGGGGTGACCTGCACATATTGAATTTAGTTGTCTAAATTTTTTAATTTCTTTTAAAGAAATACTTTTATAACCTGTCAGATAGAGGAGCGAGTAAAGTAGCATAGAACCATGTCCTGCTGACAGAACAAATCTATCTCTATTAATCCAATCTGGATTTTTAGGATTAAAGTTTAAGAAATCTTTAAAAAGAACAGTTGCAACATCAGCCATTCCCATAGGCATACCTGGATGCCCAGAATTAGCTTTTTGGACAGCATCCATAGATAAAAATCTGATACAATTCGCTAATTCTTTATAAAGTTTACTCAAGTAACTATCCTGCCTAGACTAAGAAGATTCTATTTAATAATATAATCATATATATATGAATTCTGTGATCGAAAAAGAAAAAAAACTTAATTTAGCTTTAGCAAAATTAAAAAATTTAAACTTAAAAAACCCTGACGTTAAAAAAAATATAGAGAATTTAAGTAGTCAAAAAAATCAATTAGAAATTGAAAAGCAAGAAATAGAAGAAAAATATAAAAGTTTAATTAATGATTATAATAGTTTAAGTAAAAAATTAGACGAATTACAAAATCAAGAAAAAGCTGAACAAAAAAAACAGATTGAGTTTTCTGAAAAAATTGATGAATTAAATCAAGAAACAGATATTTTGTTAGATGAGATAGATAAATGGCAAACGTAAGTATAAAGTTTAACGGGAAAGAATTTTTGTTGTCTTGTGAGGACGGCCAGGAAGAGCATCTTGAAGAATTATTAATTCAAATCAATCAGAAATTTAATAATCTTAAAAATGATCTTGGAAACCTTGGAGAGAATAAACTTCTGTTAATCACAGCTGTTAAAGTAATGGATGAATATTATGAAACTAAAAAAAAAGTAGATCAAAAAAAGAATGAGTTGAGAGATCTTTCAAATAAATTTAAAGAGCTTAAAACTTTAATTTATGAGTATAAAGATAAGAAAGAGCTGGAAATAAACTCACTAAATAAAGATCACCTTAAATTAAAAAATGAAATTGAAATAAATCAAAAGAGTTATGAGAAGTTGATTGACGAAGCTGCTGATGAAATTTCAAGTTTTGTTGAAAAAGCAAATTTAGAAAATATTTCTAAGTAAAATTCTAGTGAATAAATCTGAGATTAGAAAAAAATTATTAAAAGCAAGAAAACTAAATAACAATAAAAATTTAATCATAAAATTTAGTAATATTGTAAAAATTTTAAAAAAAGAAAAAGTAAAAAGAAAAATAATTGGTGGTTATTATCCATATAATCATGAAGTTGATTCAATTCAAATTCTAAATAAACTTGAAAAACTTGGTTATCAAATAGCATTGCCAAAAATTAAAAAAAATAATCAAATGGATTTTTTATACTGGTCAACAAAAGAGCCTCTATCAATAAATAAATATGGAATACCTGAACCTTCATCAAATCAAATTGTCTACCCAAGTATTCTTTTAGTACCACTTGTAGCTTTTGATAATCATTTAAATAGAATAGGTTATGGTGGTGGTTATTACGATAGGTATATTAAGAATGTAAAAAAAAACAAAAAAATTATATTAATTGGGTTAGCTTATTCTTTTCAAAAAGTAAAAAAAATACCAGCTAACAAATATGATATGAAACTCGATTTTATTGTAACAGATAAAAATTTTATATGAGAATTTTATTTTTAGGAGATGTGGTAGGGAACTCAGGTTGTTCGAAAATTTTGAATAATCTTTTAAGCCAAAAAGAATTGAATAAAATTGATTTTGTAATCGTCAATGGAGAAAATGCAGCTGAGGCAGGAGTTGGATTAACAAAAGAAATCTGTGAGGATTTTTTTAAATGTGGTGTTGATGTCATCACCACTGGTAATCATGTTTGGGATCAAAAAGATATTATGAAGTTTATCGATAATGAAAATAGGTTACTTCGCCCAAAAAATTTATTTGAGCCAGCACCAGGTAAAGGATTTGAAGTTTTTCAAAATGAAAAAAATATAAAAATTGGTGTCTTAAATTTAATGGGCAATGTTTTTATGAAAAAATGTGATGACGTATTTGAGATTTCAGAAAAATTTTTAAAAGAGCATAAACTAAAAGAGGATTATGATTTTCTAGTTGTTGACTTTCATGGAGAAATTACTAGTGAAAAAAATGCGATAGGATATTTTTTTGATGGAAAAGCTACTCTAGTAGTTGGAACACATACACATATTCCAACAAATGATGCGAGAATTTTGAAAAATGGGACAGCTTATCAAACAGATGCAGGTATGTGTGGTGATTATGACTCAGTTATTGGAATGAATAAAGATAACTCTTTGAACAGATTTATGAAAAAAGAGTCAACCAAACATTATCCAGCAACTGGTGATGCTACTTTAAGTGGAGTAATTGTTGATTGTGATATAAAAACTGGTTTAGCAAATAAAATTGAAAGCTATGTTTTTGGAGGTCAGCTAAAGAATACTTAATTAGTTTATGGCAGGACATTCTCATTGGGCAGGAATAAAACATAAAAAAGGTAAAGCCGATAAGCAAAGATCTAAAATTTTTTCAAAGTTGTCGAAAGAAATTACTGTTGCAGCAAAACTTGGTGACAAAGATCCAGCAATGAATCCAAGATTAAGATCCGCGATTCAAGCTGCAAGATCAGCAAATATGCCCAAAGAAAATATAGAAAGAGCGATTGATAAATCTTCGGTCAATACCGAGTCGAATTTTGAAAATTTAAGATATGAGGGCTTTGGACCAGAAAAAGTAGCAGTGATAATAGAAGCATTAACAGATAATAAAAATAGAACAGCGTCCAGTATTAGAACAATTTTTCAAAAAGCAGGTGGCAGTTTAGGAACCCAGGGTTCTGCTTCTCATAATTTTAATCAATTAGGAATAATAAAGATCGATAAAAAAGAGGTTTCTGATGATCAAATTTTTGAGCTAGCTACAAATGCTGGAGCTGATGAATGTAAATCGGAAAATGATTTTCACGAAATACAATGTCCTGTCAGTGAAATTTATAATGTTAAAAAAGAATTAGAAAAAGAAATAGCTAATTTCATCTCAACAGAAATTGAATGGGTGCCACTCAATAGTGTAAAAATTTCTAAAGAAAAAAATGAAGATTTAATAAATTTCTTTGAATTACTTGAAGACAATGATGATGTACAAAATGTTTATTCTAACGCTGAATTTGTAAATTAAATTATGTTAATAATAGGTATAGATCCTGGAATTTCTGGTTCAATTTGTTTTTTAGATAATGGAAAAATCCTAGACGTTATTGAAATGCCCATAATGACAGACGGAAAAAAAAATAAAAAACAAGTAAATGGTTCGCAAGTTTATAATGAATTTACCAAACGAATTAAACAATTTGAAAAAAATCAAATTAGAGTTGTTATCGAACACGTTTCTGCAATGCCTGGTCAAGGCGTTACTAGTATGTTTAATTTTGGACAATCATTTGGAATTTTAAAGGGTATTTGTACCGCGATGCAATTACCCATGTACTTTGTAAGGCCTGCAAAATGGAAAAAATATTTTAACCTTTTAAACTCTGAAAAAGATGCCAGCAGGACAAGAGCAATAGAAATATTTCCTTATTTTTCATCTCAATTATCTAGAAAGAAAGACTCAAATAAAGCTGATGCGATTTTGATAGCAAGTTTTTATCATGAAACTTACAAAATTGATGAATAGCTTTAATTATTCAGACAAAATCATGACACATTTAAGTGTGAGAAGACGATATGGAAGCTGATATCACGTCTCAAGCAGTTGGGCTGGCCTCAAGTGCTGATTTTTCTTTAATAAATTTATTTATTAGAGCTGACATAGTTGTCAAGTCAGTTATCATAATGTTAATAGCTTGTTCTATATATTCATGGGCAGTAATAATTGAAAAATATAGATTGTTTAAAAAAATAAATCAATCTACAGAAGAGTTTGAAACAAAGTTTTGGAATTCTAAATCTGCAGAAACTTTTTATAATAATCTACCAGCTAACGTTCAAGACCCAATGGCTTTAATTTTTAAAGATGCGATGCAAAACTTATTGAAGAGAAGATCTAGAACAGATTTAAACAATAGGATGACTACAATGTTAGAGACGGGTATTGAAAAACAAATATCAAAAATCACTAAAGGTTTTACTTTTTTAGCAACAGTAGGATCAACAGCTCCATTCATAGGCTTATTCGGAACAGTTTGGGGAATTATGAACTCTTTTCAATCTATAGCAATTTCAAGAAATACGAGTCTGGCAATTGTTGCACCTGGAATAGCTGAAGCACTATTCGCAACTGCTTTAGGTTTACTAGCAGCAATACCTGCGGTTGTTGCATATAATAAATTTAATAATGACTCGATTAAGTATTCCCAAAAATTAGAAAATTTCTCAAAAAGATTTTTAACGATTATCTAAAATGGCTTTTAAATTAAATCGTTCATCAAAAGAACCAATGAGCGAAATAAATGTAACACCATTTGTAGATGTAATGTTGGTGCTTTTAATTATTTTTATGGTGACTGCACCTTTGTTAACTGTTGGAGTTCAGGTTGATTTACCAGAAAGTTCTGCAGACTCTCTTCCCGAAGAAGCTGAACCACTGACTTTAACAATAAACTCTAAGGGTGAAATTTATATTCAAGAATCAAAAGTTGAATATGAAAAAATAATAGCAAAAGTTTTAGCGGTTTCAAAAAATAGAACTGATACAAGAATTTACGTGAGGGGTGATAAAACAATTAATTATGGAAGAGTATTAGAAATTATGGGCCTACTATCTGGGTCTGGTTTCACTAAAGTAGCACTTATATCCGAACCATATAAAGAAAGGTAAGAAGTGAATAGAAGTATAATTATATCTTCTGTATCACATCTGGTTTTAATAATGATTACAGCTTTTAGTTTACCTTTCTTAGCTAAAAAACCAATTGATCTTCCCCCAATTGTATCTGTAGAATTAATACAGATTACAGATAAAACGAATATTCCATACGCACCTAAAGCAAAAAAAATTATTGAAAAAATTAAAGAGAAAGAAAAAAAGTTGGTATCTGAACAAGCTCCCCCAAAAAAAGTAAAAAAGATTAAACCAGATGCGGTTCCAATGCCAGATGATAAGCCTAAAAAGGTTAAGAAAATAAAAGAGGATAAACAAAATCCAGAAAAAATTGATAATGAAGTTAAGCAAGTTTCTGAATTTGAAAAAAAAGAGTTATTCGATCCAAATAATATTGCAGCCTTAATTGATAAATCTAAAGTTGAAAGTGCTGAAACGATAAAAAAAAATAACAAAATTACGCAAGATCAAAAAAAGAATGTTGAAAATGCAGGTTTATCTTTAAGCGAAGAGGATGCTTTAAAAGCTCAAATATTTGGTTGTTGGAGTATTCCTTTAGGTCTGCCTTACAATGAAAATTTATTAGTAAGAATCAAACTTCAACTGAATCCAGATGGAACAATTCAAGAGTCAGAGATTTTGGATCATGCAAGAATGAATAAACCTGGTCAGGGTTTTTATAAGGTTTTGGCGGAAAGTGCTCTTAGAGCAATAAAATTATGCCAGCCCTTAAGAGTTCCAACAACTGGTTATGAAAGATGGAAAGAATTACAATTAAATTTTGATGCAAGAGAAATGTTAGAGGGATAGAATATTTTAATGAGAAATCTAATTATTTTATTTTTAATATTTATAATACCTACTAAAGCATTAGGTCTAATTGAGGTAGATATTACACGAGGAAACTTGAATCCACTGCCTATTGCAGTGTCACCATTATCAATTGATGACGAGTCAAAAAAGAGTTTTGAGAAAACTTTAAAGAAAAAAGATATTGGGTCAGAAATTTCTAAAGTTATCGAAAAAAATTTGAAAACTTCAGGTCTTTTTAATCCGTTAGATAAAAATGCTTTTCTTCAAGCACCTGATATTGCTCACCTAAAACCACGTTTTGAGGATTGGAATTTAATTAAAGCTCAAGCTTTAATAACAGGTAAAGTTAAAAATGTTGATGATAAACTAAGAGTTGAGTTTAGATTATGGGATGTGCTTGCTGGAAAAGAAATGATGGCTCTAGCATTTACGACAGTGCCAAACAACTGGAGACGTGTTGGTCATATAATAACAGATAAAGTTTACGAGAGATTAACTGGAGAAAAAGGTTATTTTGATACGAGGATAATCTATGTTGCTGAAGAGGGTCCAAAAACAAAGAGAATTAAAAAATTAGCCATCATGGATCAAGATGGTGCAAATAACAAATTTTTAACTTTAGGAAATGAACTTGTTTTGACACCAAGGTTTAATCCTACAAGCCAAATGGTAACATATCTATCTTATTTTAGAAATTTACCTAGAGTTTATCTTCTTGATATAGAAACAGGTATTCAAGAAGTTGTAGGAGATTTTCCAGGAATGACTTTTGCTCCTAGATTTTCTCCAGATGGAAAAAAAATTATAATGAGTTTTGCTAAGGATGGAAATTCAGATATTTATACAATGGATTTAGAAAATAGAATTGTAGAGAAAATTACCAATCATCCCTCTATAGATACTTCACCATCTTATTCCCCGGATGGAAAATTTATTTGTTTTAACTCTGACCGAAGTGGGTACCAACAAATTTATGTCATGAAAAGTGATGGCAGCAATGTTAAAAGAATTTCTTTTGGAAATGGTTTATATGGTACTCCTGTTTGGTCTCCAAGAGGTGATTTAATCGCTTTTACAAAATTACATAAAGGTAAATTCTACATCGGTGTGATGAGAACTGATGGATCTGGTGAGAGATTGTTGACAGAAAATTTTTATCAAGAAGCTCCTTCCTGGTCGCCTAATGGAAGAGTTTTAATTTTTTATAGAGAGACTAAAACTGATGATAAAGGAGAGGGTTTTTCTGCTAAATTGTGGTCAATTGATTTAACAGGCTATAATGAGAGGCTTGTAGATACCCCTACTGATGCATCAGACCCATCATGGTCATCTTTATTAAGTAATTAACTTAAAATATCTTGATTTTTTACCTTGAAACATTTAATTAGTTGTGAAAAAGTTAGTTTTAAGAAATATTGACCAAGGAGCATTAATGAAATTAAACAAAATTTTAAAGAACACTTTTTTAGTATTATTTGCATGTTTAGTGTTGTCTGCTTGCGCAACATCAAAAAAATCTACAGGACAAATGCAAGGGGATGTTTACACTGGAACTGATACAGTTGAATATTTAGCTTCAGGTGTTCCTGACAGAGTTTTCTTTGCAACTAATGAGTCAGTTTTGACTACCGCATCAAGAGAAACTTTAAGAAAACAAGCGGCATGGTTAAGAAAAAATTCTGACATTACAATCGTGCTTGAAGGACATGCTGACGAAAGAGGAACAAGAGAATATAACTTAGCATTAGGTGAAAGAAGAGCTAATGCTGCTAAAGATTATTTAATGACTTATGGGATTTCCTCTAACAGAATTTCAGTTCTAAGTTATGGAAAAGAAAGACCAGTTGACTCTGGTTCTAATCCTTTGGCTTGGTCAAAAAACAGAAGATCTGTTACAGTAAAAGCAAATTAATTTTAAAAATTTAAGACCCTTAATTAATTCAATTAGTTAAGGGTCTTTTTTTTGCCATTATTTTAATCATAAGATTATTTTAATGCGACACATTTTAAGAAAATTTAATATTATTACATTTTGTTTTAGTAATTTTTTTTTGATAACTTATTCTTACGCTGACAATCATAATATTTATGAAATAATAGATCAACTTCAGAAAGATATAAAGACACTAGAAAAAGCAGTATACTCAGGATCAATAGAATTAAATAGTGATAGCTCCATAAATTTAAATTCAAATTTAGATAGTAGTTCAGAAGATGTTCTTACAAGACATTTATTAAAACTTACAGAAATTGAAAATCAATTTCAGGAACTTACAAATAAGTTTGAGGAAATAAATTTTAAGTTAGACAAACTATCCAGCAGAATGTCAAAAGTGCAAGCAGATAATCAAATAAGATTTCAGGACTTAGAAAGTGTTGTGTCTTCTGATGAAACTATAAATAAATTAACAAAAAAAACAAATAATGAGCAGTTAGAAGTTTTACCTGGAAGTTCTCAACCTCAAGATTTGGGATCGATATCATATAAAGATACAGCGACCAATGAAACATCACAAAAAACAAATTCTGTAGACTCAACAGCTTTAGTAGTAACTGAAACTTTTCAAGCTGAAGAGAAAATTCTTCCAAATGAGTCTCCAGATAAACAATATCAGTTTGCTACAAGCTTTTTAAAAGTTGGTGATTATTCAACTGCTGAAAGAGCATTCAGAGAGTTCGTTGACACAAATCCTGAACATAATTTGGCTGGGAATGCTCAATATTGGTATGCAGAAACTTTTAGGATACGACAATTGTATACGGATGCAGCCTCAGCATATTTAGAAGGTTATCAAAGATACCCTAAAGGTGAAAAAGCACCTATAAACTTATTAAAGCTTGGTGTATCAATGGTACAAATTGGAGAAAAAGATCAAGGTTGCAAAATGATCAATGGTGTTGAAGAACAATATCCAGAGGCAAACCAATCTGTGATACAAAAAGCTAAATATGAGTCTCAGAAATTCGAATGCAACAACCAAAATTCCTAAACTTTTAAGAGATAACTTAAATAATAAAAGAATAAATAAGATTTATAAAAAATTTGAGATCTCTTTAAATTTAGATGAAAGTTTTGCAGTTGCGGTCTCAGGTGGTCCAGATAGTCTTGCTTTAGCTTTTTTATCTAAAATTTATGCAATTAAAAAAAATTTAAAATCAAAGTTTTATATTATCGACCATAAACTTAGACCTGAGTCTACAAAAGAGGCTAAACTCGTTTTAAATTTGCTTAAAAGAAACTTTATAAAATCAGAAGTATTAACCTTGAAAGGAAAGAAACCAAAGAAAAGCATCCAGTCAATTGCTAGGACAAAAAGATATGAAATACTTTTCAAGAAATGTAATCAATTAAAAATCAAAGATATTTTAATGGGACATCACGAGGATGATTTTATTGAAAATTTTTTTATAAGACTTCTGAGGGGTAGTGGAATTAAAGGTCTCACATCTCTAGATATAAAGACAACAATAAAAAAAAAGAACATATTAAGACCTTTAATTGATATAAAAAAAGAGGATTTAATTTTTATTTCAAAAAAAGTTTTTAATTTTTATGTAGAAGATCCAACAAACTATGATGAAAAATATCAAAGAGTTCGAGTAAGAAAATTAATGGAAAATCTTGAAAGAGATGGGTTAGATAAAAATAAATTAAAAAAAACGATTAAAAATTTAAAATATGCAAACAAAGTAATTGAGTTTTATGTTGATAAAAATTTACGAGAAAATACTTCTTTTTTAAACAATAAAAAAAGATTAGTCATCAATAGTGATTTTTTTCTTCAACCCCAAGAGGTTACTTTTAGAGCTTTTTCGGAATCATTAAAGTTAATTGGTAAAAAATATTATTCTGTGAGAGGAAAAAAATTAGAAAAAATTATCTGGGAAGTTGAAAATAATCGATTGAATAGAGCTACATTAGGTGGTTGTATTATTGAAAAGGTCAATCAATCAATAATTATCTCTAAAGAGCCCTAAAATAATGCCACTTTATACAAAATGCCACTTGTTAAATTGATAATAATTCTTATTTTAAGCCTATGAATATGAAAAACATTGCAATGTGGGCTATCATAGTTTTTTTAACTATTGGTCTTTATAATATGTTTAAAAATCCCCAAACAAATATTAGAGGTGGGGACAAGGTTATATTCTCAGAATTCTTGACATCTGTAGAAAACGGAGAAGTATTAAAAGTAGAAATTCAAGGTAACAATATCAAAGGTGTGTATTCAAATGGAAAATCATTTACAACTTATTCTCCTAACGATCCAAATTTAATTGAAAAACTTTCAGAAAAAGGAGTGAGTATTTCAGCTGCACCTATTGAAGAAAAAATGCCATCATTATTTGGTGTCCTGCTTTCATGGTTTCCTATGTTGTTATTAATTGCTGTTTGGATTTTTTTCATGAGACAAATGCAAGGTGGTAAAGGTGGAGCTATGGGTTTTGGAAGATCAAAAGCAAAAATGATGAATGAACTTAAGGGTAAAGTTACATTTAATGACGTTGCAGGTGTAGAAGAAGCAAAGGAAGAAGTTGAAGAAATTGTAGAATTTTTAAAAGATCCAAGAAAATTTAGTAGACTTGGGGGAAAAATACCTAGAGGTGCTTTATTGGTCGGTCCACCAGGCACTGGAAAAACTTTATTAGCTAGAGCGATAGCTGGTGAAGCTGGAGTACCATTTTTTACGATCTCAGGATCAGATTTCGTTGAAATGTTTGTAGGAGTTGGTGCTTCTAGAGTGAGAGATATGTTTGAACAAGGAAAAAAAAATTCCCCTTGTATAATTTTCATAGATGAAATTGATGCTGTTGGAAGAAGTAGGGGCGCTGGTTTAGGTGGCGGAAATGATGAACGAGAACAAACTCTTAACCAGCTTTTAGTTGAGATGGATGGTTTTGATACAAATGAAGGAGTAATAATTATTGCTGCAACAAACAGACCAGATGTATTAGATCCCGCTTTATTAAGACCAGGTAGGTTTGATAGACAAGTGGTTGTATCCAATCCTGACATAATTGGACGAGAAAAAATTTTAAAGGTTCATGTTAAAAAAATAAAAATGGCACCGGATGTTAATTTAAGAACTATTGCGAGAGGTACTCCTGGTTTTTCTGGGGCGGATTTAGCTAATTTAGTAAATGAGTCGGCTTTATTGGCTGCTAGAAAAAATAAGAGAATTGTTACGCTAAATGAGTTTGAGGAGGCAAAGGATAAAGTAATGATGGGAGCTGAAAGACGTTCGATGGTGATGACCGAGGATGAAAAAAAATTAACAGCTTATCATGAAGGGGGTCATGCGCTCGTATCTTTTAACATGCCAAGTTATGATCCTATACATAAAGCAACTATAATTCCCCGAGGTAGAGCATTAGGTATGGTTATGAATTTGCCAGAAAGAGATAAACATGGTCATTCTATAAAATATTTAAAAGCAAGGTTAGCAGTTTGTTTTGGTGGAAGAGTTGCAGAAGAAGTAATTTTTGGAAAAGATAATATATCAACAGGAGCAGGTGGAGGTAGTGGATCAGATATAAATCAAGCTACGCAGCTTGCTAGAGCAATGGTAACTAAGTATGGAATGAGCGAGGAAATGGGACCTGTTGAATACGGCGAAAATCAAGAAGAGGTTTTTTTAGGAAGATCAGTAACGCAAACACAGTCAGTTTCTGAGGAAGTAGCACAAAAAATAGACAAAGAAATCAGAAAGCTTATAGATGAGGGTTACAATACTGCAAAGAAAATTTTGACCGAAAAAGTTGAAGATTTACACAAAATTGCTAAAGCTCTTATGACTTATGAGACATTAACTGGAGAAGAGATTGAAAATATAATCAATAAAAATATATACCCAGCAGACAAACAAGACTTGAAAGTAGAAGATGATAAAGGGTCAGCAATGGGTGCTCTAGGCCTAAAACCAAAAATTGTTCATTAGACTTAATGTCTAGATATTACACTAGAGTGTGTAATTTCTATTATGGTGCAAAATCTAAATTATTAGTTAAGAAAAAAAAGACTTTACCACTTCATAATAATTCTGAAATTTCTTTTGATAAAATAGAAATAATAACAAGAAATTCAAAAAAATTAATTTCTCTAAATGAGGTGAACAAATTACATGTAAATTTAAAGACAAAAGTAAAAAAAGATCTAAGATTAATTACAAAAAAAAAAAGAAATATTAAAAATTTAAATTTTCAAAATATTCCTCAAATAATGGGTATTTTAAATATTACTCCAGACAGTTTCTCAGATGGAGGAAAATTTTTTAATTATGCATCAGCCAAAAAACAATTAAATTTTCTTTTAAACTCTGGCGCAAACCTTGTTGATATTGGAGCAGAGACCACTAAACCTGGATCTAAAGCTATTAAATCAAAAATAGAATGGAATAGACTCAAAAATATTTTAAAATTAATTGATAAAAAAAATTTTATATCTCTAGATACTAGAAAATCAGAAATCATGGAAAAGGGAATTAAACTAGGAGTAAAATTGATTAATGATGTTTCTGGTCTTAATTTTGATAAAAACTCAATCAAGATTTTAAAAAAGTATAACATACCTTTCGTACTCCAACACTCACTTGGTAATCCTGACGTAATGCAAAAAAATCCAAAATATAAAAATGTATTATTAGATATTTACGATTTTTTTGAAGAAAAATTAAATAATTTACGTCAAAATGGAATTTATCATAATAATATAATCTTAGACCCTGGTATAGGTTTTGGAAAAAATTTGAAACATAATATGACGATAATTAAAAATATATCAATTTACCATTCTTTGGGTTTACCTATATTGCTTGGTATTTCCAGAAAAAGATTTATAAAAGATTTATCTGGAAGTAATGATAGTTCTTTAAGAATTGGAGGAACAATAAGTAGCAGTATTTTTGCAATGTTACAGGGTGTACAAATGTTGAGAGTTCATGATGTCAACGAAGTTAATCAAGCTATAAAAGTTTTCAAAGCACTTATAAATAAATAATGAAGTATTTTGGCACTGATGGAATTAGAGGGCAGGTAAATAGTGGAAACATTAATGGAGATATGTTCTTTAAGTTTGGACTAGCAGCAGGAAAATATTTTACAAATTTAAAAAAAAGAAAACAAACAG
The DNA here is from genome assembly GCA_902624315.1 of uncultured Pelagibacteraceae bacterium. Classification (GTDB taxonomy): domain Bacteria; phylum Pseudomonadota; class Alphaproteobacteria; order Pelagibacterales; family Pelagibacteraceae; genus Pelagibacter. The sequence continues at coordinate 20,794 of CACNXC010000004.1, forward strand.
CAATTATTGCTAAAGATACTAGACTTTCAGGATACGCATTAGAACCAGCATTAGTTTCTGGTTTAGCTTCTGCAGGAATGCATGTTTATACACTGGGTCCATTGCCTACTAATGGCCTTGCAATGTTGACAAAATCAATGAACGCAAATCTTGGTATTATGATCACTGCTTCGCACAATTTATTTTATGATAATGGTTTAAAGTTATTCGGTCCTGATGGATTAAAACTATCTGATAAAATTCAAAAAAAAATTGAAAATTTAATAGATAGCAAAGTTCAAAAACACTTATCAAATCCAAAAAAATTAGGAAGGGTTAAAAGGCTAGAGACTGGAACTGATGAATATATTAAAATTTGTAAAAAAAAGTTGTCAAGAAACTTTAAGTTAAATAACTTGAAAGTAGTTCTAGATTGTGCAAATGGAGCTGGATATAAATCTGCACCAAAATTAATCAGATCACTTGGAGCAAAATTGAAAGTTATAGGCAATAAACCAAATGGTTTTAATATTAATAAAAATTGTGGCTCAACTTTTCCAGAAAAACTACAAAGAAATGTTAAAAAATTCAAAGCAGATTTGGGTATATCTTTAGATGGAGATGCTGACAGAATAATAATGTGTGATGAAAAAGGATCTATAATTGATGGTGATCAAATTATTGCTGCATTGGCTTTACAATGGAAAAAGAGAAAAATTCTTAAAGGAGGCGTTGTCGGGACATTAATGTCAAACTATGGTTTAGAAAAATTTTTAAAAGAGAAAGGTATTAAATTTTTAAGAGCTAATGTTGGGGACAGATATGTTAAGGAATTGATGCAAAAGAAAAAATTCAATTTAGGAGGAGAACAGTCGGGTCATATTATTTTAGGAAAATTTGCAACAACTGGCGATGGTGTGCTTGTTGCTTTAGAGATTATCAAATCAATGAATAGAAAAACTAAAGCCAGTGATTTTTTTAACGTCTTTAAAAAAATTCCACAAATTTTAGAAAATATAAAAATAAAAGATGATAAAATACTTAAAAATCACTCTGTTAAAAGATCCGTTAAAATTGCAAAAAAATTGATTAAAAATCAAGGTCGAATTCTTGTAAGAAAATCAGGCACTGAACCAAAGATAAGAATAATGGGTGAGAGCGAAAATAAAATTTTGCTTAAAAAATGTATAAAAATGATTTCAAAAGAATTTAAATAAATTGAGATTAAAGTCTAAAATTTTGATAATTGCTGGGTCAGACTCATCTGGTGGGGCTGGTATACAGGCAGATATCAAAACTGTCACCAGTCTTGGCTCTTATGCAATGACTGCTATTACAGCAGTGACTGTTCAAAATACAATGGGTGTCAAATCAGTTGTCTCAATACCAACTAATGAAGTAAAAAATCAAATTATTTATTCATCAAGAGATATAAGACCTGATGCCATTAAAATAGGTATGCTTCACTCTTCTGAAGTTGTCGAAAAAGTAGCTCACGCTTTGAAAATATTAAAAGTAAAAAAAATTGTTTTAGACCCTGTAATGGTTGCAAAGGGTGGTACTAAATTAATTGATAGTAAAGCAATACAAACTTTAAAAAAAAAGCTATTAAAAAATGTTCTTTTGATCACACCAAACATTCCAGAAGCTGAAATTTTAGCAGAGACCAGTATTAAAAACAAAGAGGATATGATTTTTGCAGCAAATAAATTGATAGATTTAGGAGCTAAAAATGTATTGTTAAAGGGTGGCCATTTAAAATCAAAAAAAGTAATAGATTTATATCTAAGCAAATCTGATTTAAGAGTTTTTACAAGTTTTAGGCATAGATCAAAAAATACTCATGGTACAGGATGTACATTATCTAGTGCGATAGCAACTTTTCTTTCATGTGGAAAAAGCATTAAGAGCGCTTGTGCGTTGGGAATTAAATATGTAAATTCTGCGATACTGACAAATCCAAATTATGGAAAAGGACATGGTCCTATAAATCATGTTAATTCAATGAAAATAAAACAAAAATTTAATTAATGAAAAATATTGTTGTTGTTGGTTCTCAATGGGGAGATGAGGGAAAAGGCAAGATAGTTGACTGGTTATCCGAACAAGCTGATGTTGTAGTTAGATTTCAAGGTGGTCACAACGCGGGCCATACTCTTGTAATAAATGGTGTAACTTATAAACTTCGACTACTTCCATCTGGAATTGTAAGAAAAAATAAAATATCAATAATTGGAAATGGAGTTGTCGTTGACCCCTGGGCATTATTAGATGAAATTGAGGAAATTAAATCAAAAGGAGTTAAGGTCGACACTGATAATTTTATAATTTCAGAGTCCGCAAATTTAATTTTACCTTTTCATAGAGAAATGGATGAAATCCGTGAAGATAGTGCGGGTAATGGAAAAATTGGAACAACCAGAAGAGGTATCGGACCAGCATATGAAGATAAAGTTGGTAGACGATCAATAAGAGTAATGGACTTGAGATCTGAAAAAAATCTAGATCAAAGATTAGAGTCTGTTCTTTTACATCATAATGCAATTAGAAAAGGCTTAGGTAAAAAAATCTATGAGAAAGATCAATTAAAAAAAGATTTATTAAAAATTGCCCCCAAAATCTTGAAATTTTCAAAACCAGTTTGGTTGAAACTTGACGAATTCAAAAAACAGAAAAAGAGAATATTATTTGAGGGAGCTCAGGGCATATTACTAGATGTTGATCATGGTACATATCCATTTGTGACATCCTCAAATACTGTTGCGTCAAGCGCCGCTACTGGCACGGGGTGTGGACTAAATACAATTAACTATGTTTTAGGAATCACTAAAGCATATACGACTAGGGTTGGAGAAGGTCCGTTTCCGACAGAATTAAAAGATGATATTGGCGAACTTTTAGGAACAAGAGGAAAAGAATTTGGAACAGTTACAAGTCGAAAAAGAAGATGCGGATGGTTTGATGGTGTTTTAGTAAGACAAACTATTAAAGTCTCAGGGATTGATGGTATAGCACTGACAAAGCTGGATGTTTTAGATGAATTAGATGAAATAAAGATGTGCGTTGAATATGAATTAGATGGAAAAAAAATTAATTATTTACCAGCAGCAGTAGAGGATCAGCTCAAAATAAAACCAATTTATAAAACTTTTGATGGCTGGAAAAAATCAACAAGTGGTATTAAGAATATAGATGATCTTCCAGAAAATGCTAAAAATTATATCAAAGAAGTTGAGAATTTTATTGAGACAAAAATATCAAGTATTTCAACCAGCCCAGAGCGTGATGATACGATATTAATCGAAAATCCTTTTGAGATTTAATTTACAGGTAACAAGTTTTTTGACTTTGCGAGTAAAAGCATATGCTTTTGTAATTTTTCAAAAGCTTTGTTTTCAATTTGTCTTACCCTTTCTCTACTGATTTTATATTTTTTACTTAGGTCTTCCAATGTAGTTGGATTATCATTTAATCTCCTAGAATATAAAATTTCTCTCTCTCTTTCATTTAGGACTTGAATTGAGTTTTTTAATAAGTCTTTTCTTTGTTCCATTTCCTCTTGATGAGCAAATTTTAAGTCATGATCTAATTCTTTATCAACCAACCAGTCTTGCCACTCATCACCATCCTCACCAACTTGTGCATTAAGTGAGAATTCTTTTCCCGATAACCTTCGATTCATCGAAATCACTTCATCTTTACTAACATCAAGCTTGTTAGCTATTTCATTAACATGTTCATTTTTTAAATCACCCTCTGTTTGAGGAGCTATTTGGTTTTTTAATTTCTTAAGATTAAAAAATAATTTTTTTTGTGCAGTTGTTGTACCAATCTTGACTAAACTCCACGATCTTAAAATATATTCTTGTATTGAAGCTTTTATCCACCACATCGCGTAGGTGGCTAATCTAAAACCTTTTTCAGGTTCAAATTTTTTTACCGCTTGCATTAAACCAATATTCCCTTCAGAAATCATTTCATTTACTGGTAATCCATATCCTTTATATCCCATTGCAATTTTTGCAACTAATCTCAAATGACTCGTCACTAATTTTTCTGCTGCTTTGATATTACCAGTTGTTTTCCAATTTTTTGCCAACATATATTCTTCTTCTGCATCAAGCATAGGAAATTTTTTAATCTGTTCCAGATATGCAGATAGGCCACCTTCATTACTTAAAATGGGCAAGTTATTATTTATTGTTGTACTCATAATGAGTTTATCTAATTAATTATTTATATTTTTCAATGATTTATTTATTAGTATTTCTTAGTATTTTTAAAATATTCTCAAGTTCCAAAGGTAAATTTGAGTTGAAAGTCATTTCTTTGTCTTTCGTGGGGTGAATGAATCCTAGAGTCTTAGCATGAAGAAATTGTCTATTAAGACTATTTAAATTTTGCTCTATCAACGGATTAATGTTTTTAATTTTCTTAAACTTTTTTTTATATTTATCATCACCAACAATACTATTTCCTAAAAAATTCATGTGAACTCTAATTTGATGGGTTCTACCTGTTTCTAGTTTGCATTCTACTAAACTTAAAGTTGGTGTGTGTTTATTTTCAAAAATTTCAATAGTTCTATAATTGGTTATTGCTTTTTTTCCTTTAGTCTGACTAACTTCCATCATTTGTCTATTCTTTGAACTTCGTGTTATTAAAGTTTCAATTTTCCCCTTAGAAGGTCTTACTTTTCCCCATATTAATAATTGATAAACTCTTGTTATAGAGTGTTTATTAAACTGATTAGATAAGTTTTCATGTGATAGATTATTTTTTGCTATGACTACTAAACCTGATGTATTTTTGTCTATCCTGTGTACTATTCCCGGTCTAAGTTCATCACCAATACTTGAAAGAGAGTCTTTATCGTAATCTACTAACGCATTTACAATTGTATTGTCAAAATTTCCAGCTCCTGGATGCATCACAATACCTGCTGGTTTGTTTAGCACTATTATATCTTTATCCTCATGAACAATATCTAATTTGAATTTAAATGGTTTCAGCGAAGCTTTTTTAGGCTCTGGAATTATTAATTCAATAGCATCGTCTTTTAAAACCTTCTTAGCAGGATCTAAAATAACTTTATCATTAATCTTAAGTTTCTTGCCTAATATTAAGTTTTTTATTCTAGTTCTACTTATCTCATTTTCCTTACTATTAATAAAAACATCCACACGCATATTTTTATTACTTTCTTTTACAATCAAATTTATTTTTTTTTTCATAAAATGATATATTACTATTATATGCGCTTGTAGCTCAACTGGATAGAGCGCCTGACTTCGGATCAGGAGGTTCTGGGTTCGACTCCTAGCAGGCGCACCAATTATTCACCCATATTAATTAATGTTCCTTTAATTCGAGCTCTCAAAAAAGATAAATAAAATAGAATTATTCCGATGATTAAATAGATCAGGTTTAACAAGTATGCTTGTTTTAAATTTGTATAATCAATTGAACCATTTAAAAGTATGTTTCTAGTCTCATCGAAAATATAAACAAGTGGTAAACCTTTTGCTATGAATTGAAATAATTCTGGTAGAATTTCTATTGGATAATATATGCATCCTAAAGGAGCTAGCAAAAATAGGGATGACCATGCAATATTTTCAAAAGATGGACCAAATCTAATTAGTCCTGAACTCACAAACAACCCAAGTGTTATTCCAAAAAGATATAAACTAAGGAATAGGAATAAAAGTGGTATTCCTAATTTTAAAATTGATACACCAAATAGAGGAGAGGTAAGCATTATCGCAGGAACCAATCCTATCAAAGTCCTTATCAAAGCTGTAAAAATTAATGAAATAATAATTTCTTTAAGCTTTAGGGGAGCAATAAACAAATTTGTGAAATTTCTACTCCAGATTTCTTCTAAAAAAAGCATGTTAAAACTAATACTTGATCTAAAAAGAATATCGTAAAGTATTGCGCAAGTTAAAATTACTCCCAAAGTATTGCTATAGTAGTCACTATGTATTGAGAAGAACTTCGAGATAAAACCCCATAAAATTATTTGAATTGTCGGCCAATAAATTAAATCCAAAATTCTTGGTAAAGAACTTTTAATTAAATAAAAGTGTCTTAGAAAAAGACCATACATTTTATTGAAATTCATACTTTTTCCCTTGTTAGTTTTAAAAAAACTTCTTCCATATTTTTTCTTCCATGTTTTTTAATTAATTCCTCTGGTCTACCCTCATCAATAATTGACCCTTTATTCATCATTAAAACTGAAGAACATAGTCTCTCTACCTCTGCCATATTGTGTGATGCTAATAGAATAGATGTTTTATTTTCCTGTTGATATTCCTCTAAAAAACTTCTAACAAAATCACCTGTTTCAGGATCAAGTGATGCCGTAGGTTCATCAAGAAGTAAAACTTTTGGATTATTAATTATTGATTTTGCAAGACTAACCCTATTTTTTTGACCAGATGACAACTCCCCAGTTAATTTATCTATAAATTCGTAGAGTCTTAATTTTTCACACAGATATTCAATTTTTTCCTTATGATTGTTTACATCATAAAGCCTCCCATAAACTTCTAAATTTTGTCTAACTGTCAATTTTTTTGGCAACTCTATATAAGGTGATATAAAATTTAATTGATTTAATAAATCTACACGTTGATTTTCAATTTCGACACCATTTATTAAAACTTTTCCTTTTGATGGTTTTAACAAACCTAAAATCATACCGATTGTAGTAGTTTTTCCACAACCATTAGGACCAAGTATACCAATAATTTCATTTTGATTTACTTTAAAAGAAACTTCTTTTACTGCTTCTTTTGTATTATAAGTTTTTGATAATCCTATTACTTCAAGTGGTTTTTTCATTGAATCTTGATGCTCTTAATAACCTATCATTAATTGTTTTACCATATCCTCTATCAGGAATTTTACATACTGCAATCGAGCTGTATTTCTTTTTTTTTATTTTTCTTAAAGTAGAATATAAATTTTTTGCAGCTTCTTTTAGATTTCCTTGTTGTGACAAAAAATAATAATTTGGTTTACTTACTTTTTTCTTTCTAATCAATAAGTATGCCTCATCTTTACGAATATTTTTTGCATTAAGTCTGATGGGCAAACCTGGCGAATAATGAACCTTAAATTGGCCGGGTGAAACGATTTTTGAAGGTTTGTTATTTATTGTTATTTTTTTTCCTAATATTTTTTGAATAGTTGAAACATTTAAGCCTCCCAATCTTAAGATTTTAGGTTTCTCTCTAAGGTCAATAATTGTTGATTCTACCCCAATAGATGATTTTCCGCCCTCAAGTATGTACTTAATTTTTTTTCCAAAATCTTCTTTTACATGATTAGATGTAACAGCACTAACCCTAGATGAGGGATTAGCACTTGGAGCTGCTAAAGGAAATTCTAAAATTTTTAGTAATCTTCTCGTGACTGAGTGCCGCGGAAATCTTACTGCCAATGTATTTTTTTTGTTAGTAATCATTTTTGAAATTTTTGATGATTTTTTAAGATTTAGTATAAAAGTTAAAGGACCAGGACAAAATTTTTTATATAGTTTAATAAAGTCATTGTTTAAATGACAATCTTTTTTCAACCTTTGAATATTCAGATAATGAACTATTAGAGGGTTATTTTTTGGTCTTTTTTTAAGTTTATATATTTTTTGACAGGCTTGGTCTGAGTAGGCATTACCCGCCAAACCATAAACTGTTTCTGTAGGTATAGCAATACACTCCCTTTTATATAGAAGTTTTTTTGCTTTTTTAATATTTGCAAGATTAATTTTCATGTATTATCTGAGAGTATTATATGAAAGATAAAGATTTACCAAATGATTATGAATCTTCGTCTCTGGAGGAATTAACTCTCGAAGCTAATAAGATAATTGAGGATTTAGAAAGTCAAAAAGATTTACAAAATTCAATTGAAAAATATCAAAATTTGATAAAACTTAACAATATCATCGAGAAAAAATTTAAAAAAAAAGTCACCGATATTAATTCAACAACAAAAGATAATATATCTAAGATAACCTCAAAAAATAATGCAAAAAAAACTAAATAAAATTGCTAAAGACACAAATATTTTTTTAAAAAGATTTATAAAAAAGCAAAAAAAATCAGAACTGATTGTCCCAATGCAATATGGATTATTTTCGGGTGGCAAAAAAATAAGATCAAAAATACTAGTTGATGTTGGTTCAATATTTAATTTAAATTATAGAACCTTACTAATTATTGGTGCTGCTGTTGAATGTATTCATGCTTATTCACTTATTCATGACGATTTACCATGTATGGATAATGATTTAATAAGACGAGGTAAGCCTTCTACTCATATCAAATTTGGAGAGTCTACAGCTGTTCTTGCTGGAAACTCACTCTTAACTATGGCATTCGAAATTTTGAGTCACAAAGACTTGAATGTTAATGAAAAAACAAAAATTAGATTAATTAATAAAATTTCTGAGAGTTCTGGACATCTAGGGATTGCGGGTGGTCAATATTTAGATCTTAGCTATGAACATAAGAAAATTTCGGAAAAAAAAATAATTGAAATGGAAATAAAAAAAACTGGAAAACTATTTAGTTTTTGTTGTGTAGCTCCATTAATTTTAAAGAACAAAAGTAAAAAAGATATCCAAAAATTTGAAAATATTGGAGCTGATATAGGATTACTATTTCAAGTTGCTGACGATTTAATTGATTATAATGGAAGTCTTTCTGCTGCAGGAAAAAAAACTGGAAAAGATAAGAAAAAAGGTAAAGCAACTCTTATTAGTTTACTGGGAGATAAAAATACTATTAAATATGCGAATAAACTAATTTTAAAAATAAATACTAAGTTAAAAAAGTATGGACCAAAATCTAAGAATTTAACCGAAACTCTAAATTATATTTTAAATAGAAATAAATGAAAAAAAATTACGAATTTTTAGATCAGATTAATTTTCCATCAGACTTAAAAAAAGTTCCTGAAACAAAACTGCAAAAGGTTGCTGATGAATTAAGAGAGGAAATGATCGATGCAGTATCAGTTACTGGAGGACATTTGGGTGCTAGTTTAGGTGTAGTAGAATTAAGCGTAGCATTACATTATATTTTTAACACACCAAGTGATAAATTAATTTGGGATGTAGGACACCAATGTTATCCACATAAAATTTTAACAGGAAGAAAAGATAAAATAAGAACACTTCGGCAAGGAGGGGGTCTCTCAGGATTTACTAAGCGTTTAGAAAGTGAATATGATCCTTTCGGAGCTGCGCATAGTTCTACCTCAATTTCATCAGCTTTGGGAATTGCAGAAGCAAATAAATTATCAAAAAAATCAGAGAATGTTATAGCAGTGATTGGTGATGGTGCAATAAGTGCAGGTATGGCTTATGAGGCCATGAACAATGCAGGTGCCTCTAAGACTAAAATGATTGTGATATTGAATGATAACGACATGTCAATTGCAAGGCCTGTTGGAGCAATGGGAACATATTTAGCTAAAATTTTTTCTGGTAAAATTTATTTTAGTTTAAGAGAAACTATAAAATTGATTACATCAGCATTTTCAAAAAGATTTAGTGCAAAAGCGGGTAAAGCTGAAGATTTATTAAGATCAGCTGTAACTGGTGGAACTTTATTTAGTTCATTAGGTTTCTATTATATTGGTCCTATAGATGGCCATGACCTTTCTTCATTGATTCCAATTTTAAGAAATGCAAGAGACTCAAAACACCAAGGTCCTATATTAATTCATATAAAAACGAAAAAAGGAAAAGGTTATTCTTTTGCTGAGGAGGCAAAAGATCATTATCATGGGGTATCCAAATTTAATGTTAAGACTGGAGAACAGGAAAAAAGTTCCAGTAAAGTACCATCATACACTAAAGTTTTTGCTGATACTCTGATACAACACGCAAAAAAAGATAGTAAAATAATTGCAATAACAGCAGCAATGCCAGATGGAACTGGATTAAGCAATTTTAGAAAAGAATTTCCAGATAGAACTTATGATGTTGGTATTGCAGAACAACATGCTGTTACGTTTGCAGCTGGTTTAGCGACTGAGAATTACAAACCTTATGCAGCAATTTACTCAACATTTCTTCAGAGAGCATATGATCAAGTCGTTCATGATGTTGCAATTCAGAGTTTACCTGTAAGATTTGCAATAGATAGAGCAGGATTAGTTGGAGCTGATGGACCTACACACGCTGGTAGTTTTGACACGACTTATTTAGCAACACTACCAAATTTTATTGTAATGGCTGCAAGTGATGAGGCCGAGTTGGTAAGAATGATTAATACTTCTACAGAAATTAATGATAGACCTTGTGCATTCAGATATCCAAGAGGGACTGGTATTGGATCAATATTGCCATCAATTAATGAAAAGATAGAGATTGGTAAATCAAGAATTATTCAAGATGGAAAAAAGTTAGCTTTAATAAACTTTGGTGCAAGATTAAGTGAAAGTTTAAGGGCATCAGAAAATTTAAAAAAAAAAGGTGTTAATATTACAATAGTGGATGCAAGATTTGCCAAGCCATTGGATGAAAATTTGATATGGCAATTAGCAACAACACACGAGGCAATTGTAACTATTGAGGAGGGGTCAATTGGTGGATTCGGTTCTCATGTGATTGATTTTTTAACAAAAAAGGGACTAATGGACTCAAATTTAAAATTTAGATCAATGAAACTTCCAGATATTTTTATTGATCAAGACAAACCTGAAAACATGTATAAACTCGCAAATTTAGATAGCATTTCTATTGAAGAACAAATTTTAGATGTATTAAATTCAAATATTATCTTACAAAAACAAAAATAAAGTGGTTATCCACATTGAGCTTGATTCAATAAATAATGATCAAGTAAAACGCATGATAGCATAGCCTCACCCACTGGAACTGCTCTAATTCCAACACACGGATCATGTCTTCCCTTAACAGATATGCTAGTATTTTTTCCAAATTTATTAATTGTCTTTCTGCTCTTTAAAATTGATGATGTAGGCTTTACTGCAAATGAAACAATTATTTGCTGACCAGAGGAGATGCCACCAAGAATTCCACCTGCATTATTTGAGTTAAACTTTAATTTATTTTTTGATTTTGAAATTTCATCTGAATTTTCTTCTCCAGACAATTGAGCGGAATTCATTCCAGAGCCAATATTAACTCCTTTTACAGCATTAATACTCATCATTGCAGATGCAATATCAGAGTCTAGTTTTGAGTAAATTGGTGCCCCCAGTCCTGCAGGAATACCATTAGCTCTAATTTCAATTATAGCACCACAAGACGAACCTGCCTTTCTAATACTTAAAAGATATTTTTCCCAGATTTTAAGCATAGATTTATCAGGACAAAAAAACGGATTTTTATAAATTATCTTATCATCCCACTTGTTTGTATCGCATCCAAGAATTCCAAGTTGTGTAACTGCACCAGAAATTTTAAATTTTTTACCTAATTTTTTTTCCAAAACTTTTTTTGCTACCGCTCCTGCTGCAACTCTAGAAGCAGTCTCTCGTGCAGAAGACCTTCCACCACCTCTATAATCTCTAATGCCATACTTTTTAAAGTAAGTAAAATCAGCATGACCTGGTCTGAATTTATCCTTAATATCACTATAATCTTTTGAGCGCATATCCTCGTTATAAATTATTAAAGAGATTGGAGTTCCAGTTGTTTTACCTTCAAAGACTCCTGAAAGAATCTCTACTTTATCACTCTCTTTTCTTTGAGTAGTAAATTTAGATTGACCAGGTTTTCTTTTGTTGAGTTCTATCTGAATATCTCGTTCATTGAGGTTTATTAGTGGTGGACAACCATCTATTATACAACCAATTGCAGGACCATGAGATTCTCCCCATGTAGTGAAACGAAAAACCTTTCCAAAAGTATTAAATGACATTATTTATATTGTATAGATTATTTTGTTAAAATTATGAATGAAAAAAACTCACTAGGGCTTAATAAATGCTTTCTGGATTTAGATGATCCTTTTAAATTATTTGAAAGTTGGTACGAAGAGGCAAAAAAGAATGAAATTAATGATCCAAATGCTTTAGCTCTTGGAACTGCAACAAAAAAAGGCGTTCCATCAGTAAGGATGGTGCTTCTTAAAGCCTACGATAAAAATGGATTTGTTTTTTATACTAATCTTAATAGTCAGAAAGGAAACGAAATAAAAGAAAACCCCAATGCTACAATGTGTTTTCATTGGAAAAGTTTGCTTAGGCAAATTAGAATTGTAGGTACTTTGAGCCAAGTAGAAGATGAGGTAGCTGATAATTATTTTAATTCTAGAGCTTACGAAAGTAGAATTGGGGCTTGGGCATCAAAACAAAGTAGTGAATTAGTCAATAGGGAAGAATTGATAAAATCACTAGAAAAATTTAAAAATAAATACCAAGATCAAAATAATGTTCCAAGACCAAATCATTGGTCAGGCTGGAATTTAAAACCTACGAGCATAGAATTTTGGTTAGATGGAGATAATAGAATACACGAAAGACTAAAGTATAAATTGACAGCAAATAATGATTGGACAAAAAGTCTTTTAAGCCCCTAAAAATTTCTTGATAAACTAAAAGACGTTAAATTTTCGAGGATATTTTTTTCTTCAGAGTCTTTAAATACCGACAATGAATTTGATGACAAATTAATGTAGTGCTTGGCCTTTTGATAACAACTATTTATAATATCGTATTTTTTTATTAAAGATAAAGTATAATTTAAATCACTTTGATTTCTCTCTTCTTTTGCGAAAGTTTTCTTAAGAGTTTCTTTTTCATCTTTATTAGCTTTTTGAAACAGAAGAATTATTGGTAGTGTAATTTTTCCCTCATAGAAGTCTTGACCGATATTTTTTCCAAATAGTTTTAATTCTGAGTTATAATCTAAAGTATCGTCAGCAATTTGAAAAGTTAGACCTAAATTCCTACCATAAAACTCTAAAGCTTCTTTCTCTTTAGTTTTCATTTCTGATAAAATTGCTCCTACTTTAGTTGCAGCAGCAAATAACTCAGCCGTTTTAGAAGAAATTATTTTCAAATAAGTTTCTTCAAGCATATCAACTTCACCTCTATGCTGGAGTTGCAAAATTTCACCTTGAGCAATTATTGATGATGTTGACGATAATAGTTTTAAAACTTCAATATTTCCATCTTCTACCATCATTTCAAAACACCTACTTAGAAGATAATCGCCAGCCAGAACAGATGAGTGGTTACCCCAAATTTTATTTGGTGTTTTTTTACCTCTTCTAATTGAACCATTATCTATAACATCATCATGCATCAAAGTTGCAGCATGAATTAGTTCTACACAAGCTGCTAAATTAATATCTCTGGTACCTTTTGTATAACCACATAACTTTGATGAACCCAAAGTTAATAAGGCTCTTAACCTTTTGCCACCAGTATTTAAATGATAATCTGTCATTTTTTTAACTAGCTCAACATTACTATCTAGTTTTGATTTAATTTTTTCTTCAACAAGCATTAACTTATTTTCAACTGAGTTTTTAAGTTGAAAGTAAGAGTTATTAATTTGTTTTTTAAGTTGAATTACGCTTCCCATAATGTGAGCAAATTAGTGTAATAAGTTTCTTTTGATACTTATCAATTGACGCACCTAAATCTTCAATTATAAGGTGTCTTTATATTAATACAAAAATTCTATAAAGTTTTGTTATGCTCTCAATTTTTAAAAAGAAGAAAATTATTCCTCATATTAAATTAGCTGGTGTTATCGGAAACGTAGGTAAATTTAAACAAGGTATAGATTTTTCAGGTCAAGAAGATATTATTTTAAAGGCTTTTTCTGTAAAAAAAGCACCATGCGTTGCTATTACAATTAATTCTCCTGGTGGATCACCTGTTCAATCACACTTAATCTTTAATTTTATAAGACAACAAGCGAAAAAAAATAAAAAAAAGGTAATAGTTTTTGCAGAGGATATTGCTGCATCAGGAGGCTATTTGATTGCGTGTGCTGGTGATGAAATTTATGCAAACTCTAGTTCAATTATTGGATCTATAGGTGTAATTTATTCATCATTTGGTTTTACAGAATTAATTAAAAAAATTGGAGTTGAAAGAAGAGTTCATACTGCTGGTAAAAATAAAAGCACTCTCGATCCGTTTCTTGAAGAAAAAAAAGAAGATATAGAAAGATTAAAAAATATACAATTAGATTTGCATAAAGATTTCATTAATGTTGTTGAAAAAAGTAGAGGTGAAAAACTTAAGAAATCAGAAGTTGAGTTATTTTCTGGAGAGTTTTGGTCTGGAACTAAATCCAAAGAACTTGGTTTGATTGACGAAATAGGTGATGCCAATCAAGTGTTGAGAGAAAAATTTGGAGAAGATGTAATAATCAAAAAATTTGAAAAATCTAAAAGTTGGTTAAGTAAAAAATTATCATCATCTAACGATCACGTCGATCAGGTTGCAAATATATTAGAAGAAAAATCTATTTGGCAAAAATATGGCCTCTAAAAAAAGTAAAAAAAAACCAAAATTTCAAACTTTCCAGGATACAATTTTAAACCTCCAAAAATATTGGAGTAAACATGGTTGTATAATTTTACAACCATATGATATGGAGGTTGGGGCAGGAACTTTTCATCCAGCCACAACTCTGAGGTCACTTGGACCGAAACCATGGAAAGCAGCTTATGTACAACCTTCTAGAAGACCGACTGATGGAAGATATGGAGATAACCCTAATAGACTTCAGCACTATTATCAATTTCAAGTTATAATTAAACCTTCTCCATCAAATATAAAAAAACTTTATTTAAATAGTTTGTCTACAATTGGTATTGATCATAAAAATCATGATATTAGATTTGTTGAGGATGATTGGGAAAGTCCAACTCTAGGTGCAGCAGGTCTTGGTTGGGAAGTTTGGTGTGATGGAATGGAAATAACTCAATTTACATATTTTCAACAAATGGCTGGCTTTGAATGTAAACCTGTTTCAGTAGAAATTACCTATGGCTTAGAAAGAATTTGTATGTTCACACAACAAAAAAATAATGTTTATGATTTAATTTGGAATAACGAAAATGTTGAATACAGAGAAGTTTTTCATCAAGCGGAGAAAGAATTTTCGGCTTATAACTTTGAACATGCTAATACTTCGAATCTGTTTAAAATATTTGATATGTTCGAAAATGAGGCTAAATCATTAATAAATAAAAAAATATCGCTCCCAGCTTATGATCAATGCTTAAAAGCAAGTCATGTATTTAATATACTCGATGCAAGAGGAGCTATCAGTGTTGCCCAGAGAGCAGAATATATTGGACGTATAAGAGAAATTACAAAATCTGTTGCTTCAATTTGGATTGATACACAAATATAAAATGGCAGAATTTTTTTTAGAATTATTTAGTGAGGAAATTCCAGCTAATTTACAACAAAATTTTCGTGAAAAACTTTTAGAGGAATTTAGAGAATATTTTATCAATAAATCTATAAAATCAAAAAAAAGTTTTTCATTATCAACTCCAAACAGAGTAATTATCGTATTTGAGGGTTTACAAAAAAAAATTAAAGTTGGGTCTAAGGAAATAAAAGGACCCAAAACTAGTGCTCCTGTAGAAGCAATTGAGGGTTTTTTGAGATCAAATAAAATTGACAAAAAACAACTTATTAAACGTGATACAGAAAAAGGAGAATTCTACTTTTTTAAAACACCCTCGAAAACATTGAACACTTCAGATTTGTTAAAAGATTTAATACCAAAACTTTTAGGTAGCTACCAATGGAAAAAATCAATGAAATGGGGTGAATTTAACCTTAATTGGGCGAGACCACTAAAGTCTATTTTATCAGTGTTTGATGAAAAAATAATAGATTTTAAATTTTACCATCTAACTTCTTCTAATAGGACCTTTATTGATAAGGATTATGAGGAAAAAACAGGAGTATTTAAAAATTTCAAATCTTATGAAAGATTTATGAAAATACATGGAACGATTGTTGATCAAACTAAAAGAAAACAAATTATTCAAAAGGAATTCACAAAGATATTAAGTAAAAAAAAATTATTTATTTTAGAAAATTTAAAATTATTTGATGAGGTTGTAGATTTAGTTGAATGTCCAAACGTTTTACTATGTGATTTTGACAAAAAATTTTTGTCGATTCCGAAGGAAATACTTATTTTGACTATGCAGTCACATCAAAAATATTTTCCTACGATTGATAAAAATAATCAAATTACAAATCAATTTTTACTCGTTGCAAATAAAAAAGACCAAAAAGGGTTAATCAAACTTGGAAATCAAAGAGTTGTTGATGCTAGATTGAGCGATGCAGAATTTTTTTGGAATAAAGATAAAACACAAAATTTAGTGAAAAAGGTATCTGAATTAAAAAAAATTAATTTTTTCAAGGGACTTGGAACCTATTTTGATAAAGTTCAGCGAATGAGAAGATTAGGTGGAATGATATCTGATGAATTATTAATTAGTAAAGAAAAAGTAGAATTATCAGCATCTATTTGTAAAACAGATTTAACTTCTGATTTAGTTGGTGAGTTTCCTGAATTACAGGGAATTATGGGAGGCTATTTTTCTGCACAACAAGGTTTTGATAAAGATATTTGTTTATCAATAACTGAACAATATTTACCGATTGGATTAGTTTCAAATGTACCAAAAAAACCTTTCAGTATTGCTTTATCGATGACAGACAAAATAGATAATCTTGTTGGTTTTTTTGGGATTGATGAAAAACCCACAAGTTCAAAAGATCCGTTTGCACTTAGAAGAGTGGCGCTTGGTATTATAAGAATAATAATTGAAAATAAAAAAGATTTAAAATTAAACGATTTATTGAATTATTCTATTGGTTTATATCAAGAACAAAATTTTACTCTCGTAAATGATGATTTAAAAAAAGATTTAAGTAATTTCTTAAAAGATAGATTTAGATATTATCTTAAAGAAAAAGATATTCGATTTGATATCATTGAGGCAACGATTTCAAATTTTTCAACTAATAAATTGTTTTCATCTTTCGAAAAAGCAAGATGTGTAAATAGAGTAATAAATAATCAAATTGGTATAGATATAACATCAAGTTATAAAAGGGCTTCCAATATACTTCAAAGTGAAATGGAAAATAAAGAAATTGAAATAACTAATTCAACTGATCCTGGTATTTTTAAAAGCGATTATGAAAAAAATTTGTTTAAAAAGATTACTGATATAAAGAAGTATTATTCAGATATAGATAATAATGAAAATTTTGAAGAATCTTTATCGATCTTAGCTGGAGCAAAAAAAGAAGTTTTCGAATTTTTTGATAATGTCAAAGTGAATGAAGATAATGAAGATTTAAGAAAAAATCGTTTGGAACTTATAAATATGTTATGTAAAACCTTTCAAAATTTTATGAATTTTCAATTGTTAAAAGCAAATAATGAATAAGTTAATTTTAAATTTTAAATCTAAAGATTCTAAAAAAATTAAAAATCCCAAAAATTTTTTAGGGGGTAAAGGTGCTAATTTATCGGAAATGGGAAGAATGGGTCTTCCAGTTCCGCCTGGATTTACAATTTCAACAAACGTCTGTGATCTTTTTTACCAAAATAAAAAGAGATTGAATTCTTCATTGATAAATCAAATTAAAAAAGAGTTAAAGATAATTGAAAAAGATGTAAAAAAAAAATTTGGGGATCTAAAAAATCCACTTTTATTGTCTGTGAGATCTGGTGCTAGAGTATCTATGCCCGGTATGATGGATACAATACTTAATCTTGGTTTGAATGACAAAACTGTTAAGGCACTAGCAAACAAAACCTCTAACGGAAGATTTGCAAAAGATAGTTATAGAAGATTTATTCAAATGTATGGAAATGTTGTTCTTGGAGTAGAAAGTTATCATTTTGAGGAACTTATAGAAAATTATAAATTAACCAAAGGAGTTTTGCTGGATACAGAACTTGATGAAGATGATTGGGATGGTTTAATAAACGATTTTAAAAATATTGTTAAAGAAAAAACAAAAAAAGAATTTCCTCAAGATGTTTATCAACAATTATTTGGAGCAATAAGTGCAGTATTTCTATCTTGGGAAAGTAATAGAGCTAAAATTTATAGAAAGTTAAATCATATACCTTCTGAATGGGGCACAGCAGTTAACGTGCAATCTATGGTTTTTGGAAATATGGGAAATGATTGTGCTACTGGAGTTGTTTTTACAAGAAATCCGTCAGACGGATCAAATAATATTTATGGAGAGTATTTAATTAATGCTCAAGGAGAGGATGTAGTAGCAGGAACAAGGACACCGCAATATATTACGAAAAAAGCCAAACGAGAGGCAAAAGTTGAAGCACTTTCTATGGAAGAGTCTATGCCAAAAGTTTATTTACAGCTTCATAAGATTTTAAAAAAGTTAGAGGCGCATTACAAAGATATGCAAGATGTAGAATTTACAGTTGAGAATGAAAAATTATGGATACTACAAACCAGGTCAGGTAAAAGGACTGCGAAATCAGCAGTTAAGATTGCTGTAGATATGGTTAAAGAAAAATTGATTTCAAAAAAACAAGCTATTTTAAGAATTGATCCAAATTCTTTGGATACATTATTGCACCCAACTTTGGATGAAAAAAGCTCTATAGAAATAATTGCAAATGGTTTGCCTGCTTCACCAGGGGCTGCTAGTGGAAAAGTAGTGTTTACATCTGAAGAAGCTGAAAGACTTAATAATATGATGCAAGATGTAATATTGGTTAGAGTAGAAACTTCTCCAGAAGATATTCAGGGTATGCACGCTGCTAAAGGAATATTGACTGCTAGGGGAGGAATGACTAGTCATGCAGCTGTTGTTGCAAGAGGGATGGGTAGACCATGTGTTTCAGGCTCAAGTGAAATTGATATTGATTATGAAAAAAAAATTTTCAAAACTGCTTCATTGGAAATTAAAGAAGGTGATATAATCACAATTGATGGGTCCTCTGGAAGAATTATTTTAGGAAGCGTACCAACAGTAAAACCCGAAATTTCTGGTGACTTTTCAAGGTTAATGGGTTGGGCTGACAATCTTAGAAAACTTAAAGTTCGAACAAATGCAGAAACTCCATTAGATACAAAAGTTGCAAGAGATTTTGGAGCAGAGGGAATTGGCTTATGTAGAACGGAGCATATGTTTTTTGATGAGGAAAGAATTATTTCTGTTCGAGAGATGATACTTTCTAAAACTAAAGATGATAGATTAAAAGCACTCTTAAAGCTTTTACCACATCAAAAAAAAGATTTTGTTGAAATATTCAAAATTATGCATGGATTACCAGTTACAGTTCGTTTACTTGATCCTCCATTGCATGAGTTTTTACCAAAATCTGAAAAGGAAATTTCAGAGGTTGCAGAAGTGGTTGGTACAAGTGTTAAAGAAGTAAAATCTAGAATTGATGAACTTCATGAACAAAATCCCATGCTTGGACACAGAGGTTGTAGATTAGGTATTTCATTCCCTGAAATTTATGAAATGCAATGTGAGGCAATTTTTAAAGCTTTGTCAGAGCTTAAAAAAAATAAACAAAAATTTGCATTCCCTGAAATAATGATTCCACTTGTGTCGACTGAGGCAGAAATCAAAATAATGAAAGACCTTGTAATTAATACCGCAAGAAAAGTACAAAAAGAAAATAAAGTAAAAATAGAATTTTTAGTCGGAACAATGATTGAGCTACCAAGAGCAGCAATTAAAGCAAAAGATATAGCAAAACATGCTGAGTTTTTTAGCTTTGGGACTAATGATTTAACGCAAACTACTTTTGGTATTAGCAGAGATGATAGTGGAAAATTTCTGAATGATTATATTGAAAACAAGATTTTTTCAATTGATCCGTTTATTTCAATAGATGAAGGTGTAGAAGATTTAGTTGAGATAGCTGTTACTAAAGGAAAAAAACAAAACAAAAAAATTAAGTTAGGTATTTGCGGTGAACACGGAGGTGATCCTAAAAGTATATATTTTTGCTCAAAAATAGGTCTTAATTATGTTTCATGTTCTCCATATAGAGTTCCAATAGCAAGACTGGCTGCAGCCCAGGCTGAAATAAATAAATAGAATTTAGTTAAGTTATAAATGTTACCAAATTTTTTAAAACCTTATCATACAGCTTTATCTAATTTAATTAGGCTTGGAAGAAAATCAGATGGTGGATATGTTATAGACAAACGTGTTATAAGTAAAACTAGAGCAATTATTACTTGTGGACTTGAAGCCGAATGGAGTTTTGAAAAACAATTCCAAGAATACAATAAAAATTGTAAAATTTTAGCTTTTGACCACACAGTCAACAATAAATTTTGGGCTGATAGATTTTTAAAAGATTTTATTTCTTTATTATTGTTGAGAAAAATTAAACCTTATCAAATATTAGATGTTTTCAAATTTGTGCAATACTTAACTTTTTTCAAGGGTAAAAATAAACATTATTTAAAAAAAATTGTTTCAAAAAAGACAAAACAAAATAATCAAATCACAATTTCTGAGGCAATCGGAGACAATAAGGATATTATCTTAAAAGTAGATATTGAAGGTGATGAATATAAGGTTTTAAAAGAAATTAATGAAAATTTTAACAAACTAAATTTAGTAATTATAGAATTTCACGAACTTCAAAAAAATTTAAAAAAAATAAAAGACTTCATAAATCAAACAAAGCTAAGAAATATTCATATAAGTGCAAATAATTATGGTATGGTAGACAATAAGGGTATCCCCCAAGTAATTGAAATGACATTAATAAATCCAAAAAAATTTAAGATAAAAAAACAAAAAACGACAAGAAATTATCCTATTCAAGGTTTAGATTATAAAAATCGTAAAAGAGGACCTGAAATTAAAATCTCTTTTAAAAAATAGATATAACAATTAGCTATTTTTTCTTAAAACCGATATTGAACTTGTAGATTCTAAAAAAATTATAATTAATTTTTTATCTTTAGAGATTATCATATCACGAACTCTTTCATTTAGTAAAAAGTAATCATGTTTAATAACTTTATCTCTATTCTCATTTAGCTTAATGTAGTGAAGTCCTAAATCCTGATCGGCAATCTCATTTCCCATTGCTCCAATTAAAAATTCTGTATCTGCTTCATTAAGGGAAATTGTTTGACTAATACCAATTGATGGATCAAAATATTTAATAGGTTCTTCAAAACCAAATTTTTTATGAGATTTATTAAGTGGTGCTTCTTTCAATATTTTGTCTGAATAATTCTTTGCATAATGTTCTCCATACGATGAAATCGGCCATCCGAAATTTTTAACTTTTAAAAAAGGTTTATTATTAATATTGATTTCGTCACCACCTTTTGGTCCATGCTCAGTAGATAAAATAAAGTCAAATTTTTTACTGTAATATAAACCTTGTGGATTTCTATGGCCCATGGATACAATCTCTGAATTTTTATTTTGAATGTTAATTTTTAAAATTTTTCCAAAGTCGCTTTTAAAATCTTGTGAAAGGGGTCTATTTCTAAAATCTCCTGTAGTAAATAATAGGTTTGAACTATCAAGATTTACAATTCTTCCGCCTGCACCTTGGTGAGCCCAAAATCCATGATTGTTATTTTTATCAACGCAATTTAATGTTTGATAAAATAAATTAAAATCTAAAAATTTTTCATTTAATTCGCTAAAAATAATTTTAAGATCGTAACAATTATCTTTTCTTTCACCAATATATGAGACGTATAATTTATTATTGTCTATATGAATGTCCTTAATACCATATTGCTCATGAAAATAAAATTTATCATATTTTATTATTGAATTAATATTTGAGTCGATTTTTATAAAATTTTCTAAGTTATTAAGATTAGTAAATGCAAAAATTCCATCATAAGTTGCGATCAATAAATTTTTATCATTATTATAAAAGTCAATATATGCTGTCCCAGTAGCACCACGATTACCATTAAATAAAATATCCTTAGTTGAATATTTTGAATAAGAAAAATTATTCAATCCATCAAGTTTTTTATCTTTAAATATATTTTTAAAAGTGATCCCTTTTTTATTAATTATATCATTTAAGTTTTTTCCGTCTTCGAATAATTTTTTTTGTATTTTAGCTAGCTGATTATTTCTAGTTTTAAGTTGATTTACTATGTTTGAAATCTCATTTTTTTTGGATGCTGAACTCTTCTTGTTAATTTGGTGACCAATAATTAATAAAGCAATTAAAAATGCTATTATTATAAGATAAATAAAATTTGCTTTAACTTTCATTTAAACTTTCCTACACTTTATATTTAAATTTTACTAAATAAATTTTAAAAATTTTAAGCGACAAAAAATACTTTATAGGGGGGGCGTTCTGTTGCCAGGTGCCCCAAACCCCGTTTACTCAATTAATAAATTAATTAAGCAGCAATTGCGTAACTTTCGTTAGCATTTATAAATTAGCCCTTTACGGAGGAACAATTCCGAACGAAAGAATAGCCTTTAGTCACCCGTCGAATCTAGTTCACCCCCATAAGTTGTAATTGGTGGAGGTGGTGGGTACTGCCCCCACGTCCGCAATGGTTATTACGAAATTCGTTTATCGTCATAGTTGGAAAACCAACTTTATTAATATAAAAGGAATCGCAAGAGATTCAATAACAATCATGAAATTAACTAAAGAACAATCTGCGGAAATAAAGAGTCAGCAGTCTCAAAATAATAAAACAAAAAGGGTTGTAGTATCAGAGTTGGAAAATATTCTTTATGAGGCAATACCAGCTTTAGATCATGGTTTTGTAAGGGTAGTTGATTACATGGGTGATGATACATCCATCGTTCAAGCTGCAAGAGTTTCTTATGGAAAAGGAACTAAACAAGTATCAACTGATGCCGGATTGATAAAATATTTGATGCGTCATTGGCATAGCACACCATTTGAAATGTGTGAAATTAAATATCACATCAAATTACCAATTTTTATAGCACGTCAATGGATAAGACATAGAACTGCAAATGTTAATGAATATTCTGCAAGATATTCTATTTTAGATAAAGAATTTTACTTACCAACCTCTGAAAATTTAGCAGCTCAATCAACAAGTAATAGACAAGGAAGAGGGAATGTCCTTGAAGGAAGTCAAGCAAAAGAGGTTTTAGAGCTTTTGAAAAATGATGCTGAAAGAACTTATTCCAATTATGAAATCATGCTTAATGAAAGATATGATGGATCTACTATAGATGATAATAAAAAAGGCTTAGCTAGGGAACTTGCTAGAATGAATTTAACATTAAACACTTATACTCAGTGGTATTGGAAAACAGATCTTTTAAATTTAATGAATTTTTTAAGACTCAGAGCAGATCACCATGCTCAATATGAAATTAGAGTTTATGCCGACATTATGTTGGATACATTAAAAAAGTGGGTGCCAATAACTCATGAAGCTTTTATGGATTATAGAGTAGGTGGTACAGAGGTTTCTGCTAAAGGAAATGTCGTTATTCAAAAATTAATTAAAGGTGAAGACGTCTCTTTAGAAAGCTCCGGTTTGTCCAAAAGGGAGTGGAATGAGTTAATGGAGTCTTTTAATCTAAAAGATAAGTTGATTTAATTTTATTAGCAAAATCTATATAAATTTTTGAAATTTCACAATTTGGATCTTCCTCAACTATTGGTTTTCCATTATCACTTGTCTTTGCTATTTCAGAATTAATTGGTATTTCTCCTAAAAATTCTTTATTAAATTCTTCTGAGGTTTTGCGAACTCCACCCTCACCAAATATTTTATATTTTTTATTATCATCTCCAATGAAGTAACTCATGTTATCAACAAGTCCTAAAATTTTTATCCCTAATTTATCAAACATTTTAATTCCTCTTTTTACATCTAACAAAGCCACTTCTTGAGGTGTAGAAACTATGATTGCTCCGTCCATTTTTATCTCTTGTGAGAAAGTTAACTGCGTGTCTCCTGTGCCTGGAGGCATATCTACAATTATGAAGTCCAAATCTTTCCAATTTACTTTTTGAGTAAAAGTTCTTATTGCACTGGTTACCATTGGACCTCTCCAAATCATTGGAGTTTGCTGATCGGTAAGAAAACCAATAGACATACACTGAATATCATATTTAATTATAGGATCTAGTTTTTGGCCATCACTTTTTGGTTTTTCATCTATACCAAACATTTTTGGAATTGAAGGTCCATAAATGTCTGCATCTAACAAACCAACTTTACATCCAATATGTTTTAAAGCTAATGCAAGGTTGGATGCGAAAGTTGACTTTCCAACCCCTCCTTTTGCACTCGAAATTGCAATAGTAAATTTTGTTCCAATAATTGGTTTTTTGGTGAATACCTTTCGTCCATTATCTTTACTCGTTGCGGCACTAAGTTCTGGCTTTTTATCAGACATTTTTTGATCTTAGCTTGTTTTTGTGAAATTAGACACTATATAGATAGTCTATGTCAGATGATTTTCAACAAAGAGGTGGAAGTCCCTGGGGATCACCTCCAGGTGGAGGTGGTAGTGGTAATGGCTCTGGAAGAGGTCCGAGGCCACCTGATGTAGATAAAATCATAAAAGAGTTTCAAGAAAAAATTAAAAAATTTTTACCAGGTGGAAGTTCCTCTGGAGGAAAGCAAGCAGTTTTAGTATTAATTATTTTAGGCTTTATTTGGTTAGCAAGTGGTCTTTATAGAGTACTTCCTGATGAACAAGGAGTTGTTTTAAGATTTGGAAAATTTGTCAAAACAACTCAACCAGGTTTGAATTATCATATTCCTTTTCCAGTAGAATCCGTTTTAACTCCAAAAGTAACTAAAGTTAATAGAATTGATATTGGTTTTAGGTCAGAAAGAGATAGTGGTTTTTCTTCTGCAGCTGGAGGAGTAGCAGATGTACCACAAGAAAGTCTTATGCTTACTGGTGATGAAAATATTGTGAACATAGATTTTTCTGTTTTTTGGGTAATTAAAGATGCAGGTAATTTTTTATTTAAGATTCAAGATCCTGAAGGAACTGTTAAAGCTGCAGCAGAAACAGCAATGAGAGAAGTAATTGCAAGATCTGATATTCAGCCAATTTTGACAGAGGGAAGATCATTAATTGAAACAGATACCCAAGAAATAATCCAAAAAATTTTAGATGAATACACATCAGGAATTCAAATTACTCAAGTTCAAACTCAAAAAGCAGATCCACCAGACCAAGTAATTGATGCGTTTCGTGACGTGCAAGCAGCAAGAGCTGACATGGAAAGATCTAAAAATGAAGCTGAGGCATATGCCAATGATGTAATCCCAAGAGCACGAGGGGAAGCTGCAAAAATTTTACAAGCCGCAGAAGCTTATAAAAAAGAAGTGGTAGCTAAAGCTGAGGGTGAAGCAAGCAGATTCTTAGCTATTTATAATGAATATAAAAAGGCAAAATCTGTAACTCAAGAAAGAATGTACCTAGAGACAATGGAAAAAGTATTGGCTGACATTGATAAAGTTATAATTGAGAAAAATGCTGGCTCAGGCGTGGTTCCATATTTACCATTACCAGAATTAAAAAAGAAAGTGACGAATTAAGATGAAAGCAGGAAAAATTATAGCAGGTCTAGCTGTTTTTATTGCAGCAACGTTATTCTTCTCAATATTTATTGTTAAAGAAGTTAATCAAGCAATTGTACTTCAATTTGGTGATCCAAAAAGAATAATTTTAAAACCTGGTTTGAACTTTAAATTACCATTTATTCAAAACGTCGTATTTCTTGATAAACGAATTTTAAATTTAGATACACCACCTGAAGAGGTGATAGCTTCAGATCAAAAACGATTAATCGTTGATGCTTTTGCAAGATTTCAAATTGTAGATCCTCTTAAGTTTTATATCTCAGTTGGAAATGAGAGAGTTGCAAGATCTAGATTAGCAACAATTATCAATTCAAGAATTAGAAATGTTTTAGGTCAGCAAGAGCTACAAACACTTTTATCAGAGGATAGAACGAAACAAATGGCTTTAATCCAAGAGGGTGTAAACAATGAAGCACAAAACTTTGGTATTGAAATTGTAGATGTAAGAATTAAACGTGCTGATCTTCCTCAAGCAAATAGTGATGCGATCTTTAGAAGAATGCAAACAGAGAGGGAGAGAGAGGCAAAAGAGTTTAGGGCAAAAGGTGCTGAAATGGCGGTCACGATAACATCGACTGCTGATAAAGAAGTGACAGTTATTTTAGCAGATGCACAAAAAAAATCTGAGATTATGAAAGGTGAAGGCGATGGAAAAAGAAATAATATTTTCGCTAATGCTTTTGGCCAAGATCCAGAATTCTTTGCTTTTTACAGAGCTATGCAGGCTTACGAAAAAGCTCTAATTGGTGGAGAGACTTCATTAATATTATCTCCTGATAGTGAGTTCTTTAAATTTTTTGGAAATATAAAACCAAATTCACAATAAACTATTCATGAAAGAATTGATCATTGCCTTTGGTCTATTCTTGTTTATTGAGGGAATTTTATATGCCATATTTCCATCAAAAATGAAAAGTATGTTAAAAAAATTAGAACTTATTAAGGATAGTCAGTTAAGATCAGGTGGATTAATCTTTGCAGTCATAGGTTTTATAATTGTTTATTATATGAAGAACTAAAATGAGCAGAATAAATACATTATTTATAGCGATTATTTTGATTATAGGCCCTCAATTAAAATCGTTAGCTCAAAATCACCCTAGTTCTTTTGCTGATTTAGCAGAAAAGTTGATGCCATCTGTAGTAAATATATCAACAACTACAACAGTTAAAACACAAACCAATCCTTTCCCTTTTCAATTTCCCCCCGGTTCACCATTTGAAGACATGTTTAAGGAATTTGGAACACCACAAGAAAGACCATCAGCAGCTTTAGGATCAGGATTTATCATAGATGAAAAAGGTATTGTTGTTACAAACAATCATGTAATTCAAGATGCTGATGATATTATTATAAGAGTAGGTAACAAAGAAATTAAAGCAAAAGTTTTAGGTGCTGATCCTTTGTCTGATATTGCGGTACTCCAATTAGAAACAAATGAGAAGTTTAAACCTGTAAAATTTGGCGACTCTGATAAAGCAAGAATTGGTGATTGGGTAATAGCAATTGGTAATCCCTTTGGTCTTGGAGGGACTGTAACTTCAGGAATTATTTCTGCAAGAAATAGATCTATAGGTTTATCTAGATATGAAGATTATATTCAGACAGATGCATCGATCAACCAAGGAAATTCTGGTGGGCCCTTATTTGATATGAACGGAGATGTGATTGGAATTAATACAGCTATCCTTGGAAGGAATGGATCAATTGGAATTGGTTTTTCAATTCCTTCAAATAGTGCAAAAATAGTTATTGATCAGTTAATAGAGTTTGGAGAAACAAAACGTGGTTGGTTAGGTGTAAGAATTCAAGATGTCACAAAAGAAATTGCTGAAGTCGAAAAATTAGATAAACCACGTGGGGCACTAGTTGCAAGTGTTGCAGAGAATAGTCCATCTGCCCAAGCAGGAGTAAAAGCCGGTGATATTATTTTAGAATTTAATGGTGAAAAAATAAATCAGATGAAAGAACTTCCCATGATTGTAGCAAGAACTGAAGTTGGTAAGAAAGTGGAAGTTAAAATCTGGAGAGATAAAAAAGAAATTGTTAAAATTGTTAAACTTGGAAGATTAGAAACTTCAGAAGATTTTAAAGTTTCAGAAAAATCAGAAAGTCCGAAAGAAACAGAAATAAAAGATTTAAAAGTAACAGTAAGACAAATTACCAAAGATGATATCAAATCACGAAACTTACCTAATCAAACCTCTGGATTAGTTGTAACTAAGATAGCAAATGATAGTCCTTTATTAAGTTCTGTTGAAGCTAATAGTATTATTTTAGAAGCCCAAAAAAAAAAGATAAGAAACGTAAATGATCTAAACCAAATCGTGAAACAAGTTTTAAATAGTAATCAAAAAACTATTTTATTAGTTATCTACAATAGCCAAAATCAGAGACGATATATTGGAGTTAAATTAGATTAATTAATGGATTTAAAATCCAAAATTATTTTAATTTATGGCCCAACTGCATCAGGAAAGTCAAATTTTGCAATTAAACTTGCTAAAAAGATTAAAGGAGAAATTGTTAATGCTGATAGCATGCAGGTATATAAAGAATTAAAAATTTTATCTGCAAGACCTTTTCCAAAAAATTACATGAATATAAAGCATCATTTATATGGATTTCAAAGTGTAAAAAAAAACTTTTCCTCAGGAGATTGGTTAAAATTAGTTAATAAAAAAATTCTAGATATAAAAAAGAGAAAAAAAACTCCTATTCTTGTGGGTGGTACCGGATTGTACTTTAAAGCAATAACTGAGGGTTTAGTAAATATTCCAAATATCCCAATTCGATTAAGATCAAAAATTAGGTTGTTTCATAAAAAAATTGGAACAAAGAAGTTTTTTTCAGAATTAGTAAAGCTAGATCCTATATCAAAAAACTTTGTTAAGCCTACGGACACGCAAAGAGTAATTCGAGCTTATGAAGTTAAATCATTTACAAAAAGATCAATTTACGATTGGTTCAAAAGTACACGATCAGATTACGAAAAGGACGATTTTTTTAAAATTTGTATTGATTATCCCAGAGTTGAGTTGATTAAAAGAATTAGTGATCGTACAGAAGATATGATTAAAAATGGAGCAATTTCAGAGGTAAAAAAATTTATAAGATTAAAAGTTCCAAGAGTTAAAACTGCCTCAAAGGCGATCGGAATTGCAGAAATTAGAGAATATCTTGAGAAAAAAATTGAGATATCAGAGGTAATTGAGAAAATATCAATAAAGACTAGGCAATATGCAAAGAGACAATCTACTTGGGGCAGAGGGAATATGATTGACTGGAACAAAATAAATTCAAAGGACCTAAATAAATTTTTAAAAAAGATTTAGATATCACGTAGTAATTCTTGACCAATAAGCACAACTTCAGCTAGATTGCATTAATGTCTAAATTATATACAGGTGCTGAAATTGTATTTAAATGTCTAGAAGACCAAAATGTTGAATTTATTTTTGGTTATCCAGGTGGTGCAGTGTTACCCATTTATGATGAGTTAAAAAATCATAATTCAATTAAACATATTTTAGTTAGACATGAACAAGGCGCAGGTCATGCTGCAGAAGGTTATGCCAGATCATCTGGCAAACCAGGTGTTGTACTTGTAACTTCTGGACCTGGAGCAACTAATGTTGTTACAGCATTAACAGATGCATATATGGACTCTGTTCCATTAGTTTGTATCTCGGGACAAGTGCCAACGCATTTAATTGGCACTGATGCATTTCAGGAATGTGACACAACTGGAATTACGAGACCATGCACAAAACATAATTGGTTAGTCAAAGATATTAAAGATTTATCTAAAACTCTTCATGAGGCATTTAAAGTTGCAACTACAGGAAGACCTGGACCAGTTTTAGTAGATATACCTAAAGATATCCAGTTTGCAAAAATTAGGTATTCAAAACCTAAAGTTGAAAAAAAACTAAATGGAAAATCATCGAATCATTTTTCACAAAAAGACATTGATACTTTGATCGGTTTAATGAATAAATCAAAAAAACCTATCATTTATTCTGGTGGTGGAGTCATTAACTCTGGACCAGAGGCGAGTAATGTTTTACGAGAACTTATTGAACTCACAGGTTTTCCAATCACCTCTACGTTGCAAGGTCTGGGAGCATACCCAGGAGATGATAATCAATTTTTAGGCATGCTTGGTATGCACGGAACCTATGAAGCTAATAACGCAATGCATGATTGTGATTTATTAATAAATATTGGTGCTAGATTTGATGATAGAATAACTGGTAAAATTGACGAGTTCTCTCCAAAATCGAAAAAAGTTCACATCGATATTGATCCTTCATCAATAAATAAAATCATTAAAGTTGATTTAGCATTAGTTGGTGATGTTAAGGAGGTTTTAAAAGGAATTACCAAAACTCTAAAGAAAAAAAACTTAGATTTGAAAAAATCTAATAAGCAACAAATTGCTAAATGGTGGGAGCAAATACAAAAATGGCGAACCAAAAATTCTCTTCATTTTAAAAATAGTGATGAAACCATAAAACCTCAACATGCAGTTCAGAGATTGTACGAGCTTACAAAACATAAAGACACTTATGTCACGACCGAGGTGGGTCAACATCAAATGTGGGCAGCTCAACATTACAAATTTAATAAACCAAATCGTTGGATGACTTCTGGTGGTCTTGGAACAATGGGATATGGATTACCTGCCGCTGTGGGTGTGCAAATAGCTCATCCAAAAAAATTAGTAATTGATATTGCAGGTGAAGCTTCAGTTTTAATGACAATGCAAGAGATGTCTACAGCAGTTCAATATAATCTACCTATTAAAATTTTTATTTTGAATAATCAATACATGGGAATGGTGAGACAATGGCAAGAATTGTTACATGAGAAAAATTATTCTGAAAGTTATACAGAGGCTTTACCTGATTTTATAAAAATGGCAGAGGCTTATGGTTGTAAGGGTATAATGGCTGAAAAACCAGATGAATTGGATGAAAAAATTAGAGAAATGGTTGAGTTTGATGGACCTGTTATTTTTGATTGTCGAGTAGATCCAAATGAAAATTGTTTTCCAATGATCCCTTCAGGAAAACCTCACAACCAAATGATATTAGGGCCAAGTGAAAAAGAGGAAAATAAAATTACCGGTAAAGGTAAAGCTTTAGTTTAAGTATGACAAATCCAAAATCTGCATATAGTGTTTCTTCGAAAAAAGAAAAATCAGATACACACATCATTGTTGTTTGGGTGGATAATGAATCTGGAGTTTTAGCAAGGGTTGTAGGATTGTTTTCTGGTCGAGGTTATAATATCGAGTCACTTGCAGTTGCTGAGGTGGATGCAAAAAAAAGTATATCAAGAATTACAATAGTCACGACTGGGACACCTCAAGTAATTGATCAAATTAAATTGCAATTAAAAAAACTTGTTCCAGTTCATAAAGTGGCAGATTTTAAAAGGAATGATAAGGGCGTAATATTTAAGGAAATGGCATTATTTAAAGTTGTTGGCAGCTCTGTAAAAATCAAAAAAGCTATTAATGCTTGTAAAAAGTATGATGCTGTAATATTGGATAAAACGAAAAAATCAAATGTTATTCAAATTACTGCATTAAGAAGAGAAATAGACAGGATGGCAAAAAATTTAAGAAAATTTGGTTTAGTAAGTGTTTCCAGAACTGGAGCTGTTGCTATGACAAGGGGTGATAAAGTTTTTAATTAATTATTGAGGAGAAAATTATGAAAATGTTTTATGAAAAAGATACAGATGTAAATTTAATCAAAGATAAAAAAATCGCGATATTTGGTTATGGTAGTCAAGGACATGCTCACGCTTTAAATTTAAAAGATAGTGGTGTTAAAGAAGTTGTAGTTGCATTGAGAGAGGGTTCTTCAAGCATACCTAAGGCAGAGTCAAAAGGATTGAAAGTTATGAATTTATCTGATGCCGCTGAGTGGGCAGATGTTGTTATGATTTTAACGCCAGATGAATTACAAGCCTCAATTTATAAAAATCATATAGAGCAAAGAGTTAAAGAGGGGAAATCAATAGCATTTGCTCACGGATTAAATGTTCATTATGATCTTATTAAAGCTAGAAAAGATTTAGATGTTTTTATGGTTGCTCCTAAAGGACCAGGTCATTTAGTAAGAAGTGAGTATGAAAAAGGTGGGGGAGTACCATGTTTATTTGCAGTACATCAAAATGGTTCTGGTAAAGCAAGAGATCTTGCTATGTCTTATGCATCAGCAGTAGGCGGTGGAAGATCAGGTATAATTGAAACAACATTTAAAGATGAGGTTGAAACAGATTTGTTTGGTGAACAGACTGTTCTTTGTGGGGGTTTAGTTGAACTAATAAAAAATGGTTATGAAACCTTGGTAGAAGCCGGATATGAACCAGAGATGGCATATTTTGAGACTGTTCATGAAGTAAAACTTATTGTTGATCTTATTTATGAAGGTGGGATTGCAAATATGAATTACTCTATTTCAAATACTGCAGAATATGGAGAATATCAATCTGGACCTAGAGTAATTAACAAAGAGGAAACTAAAAAAAGAATGAAAGAAGTTTTGGCTGATATTCAGTCTGGTAAATTTACTAAAGAATGGATGACTGAGTGTAAAAGTGGCCAAAAAAACTTTCTTGCTACAAGGGCAAAATTAGCTGAGCATCCAGTTGAAAAAGTTGGGGCTAGTTTAAGAGCCATGATGCCATGGATTGGTAAGAAGAAATTAGTTGATAGTGATAAGAAGTAAATTTTAGTTCCAAATTGGGACAAATTCAGTATTTTACTTTTGCAATCTAAACGAGAGGTTGTATATTTCAAAAACAAAAAATTTTTAATATGGCTGATAAAGATAAAGTATTTATTTTCGATACAACGATGAGAGATGGTGAGCAATCACCTGGAGCTTCTATGAGCGTTGAAGAAAAAATTCAGATCTCAAGAGTTTTTGATGAAATGGGAATCGACATTATAGAAGCAGGTTTTCCGATATCATCTCCTGGTGATTTTGAGGCTGTAAGCGCAATCAGCAAAAGCGTAAAAAATTCTATACCTTGTGGTTTGGCAAGAGCAACCAAAAAAGATATTGATGCTTGTCATGAGTCTTTAAAATTTGCAAAAAGATTTAGAATTCATACTTTTATTTCAACAAGCCCCGTTCATATGAAGCATAAATTAAATATGACTAACGAACAAGTTTTAGGGGCTATTAAAGAGAGTGTTACTTATGCAAAAAAATTTACTGATGATGTTGAATGGTCTTGTGAAGATGGCACAAGAACAGACTTGGATTTTATGTACAAGACAATCGAGCTTGCAATTAAATGTGGTGCTACGACAATAAATATTCCTGATACAGTTGGATACTCTATACCCGAGGAATTTGCTAAAACTATTAAACTAATCAAAAACAATGTGCCAAATATTGATAAAGCAATTATCTCAGCTCATTGTCACAATGATTTAGGTTTAGCTGTTGCAAATGCATTGTCAGGATTGTCAGCTGGTGTAAGACAAATTGAATGTACAATAAATGGAATTGGTGAAAGAGCAGGTAATGCAGCCTTAGAGGAAATAGTCATGGCGATTAAAACACGAGATGATTTATTACCTTATGAAACAGGTATAAAAACAGAGTTAATTAGTAAAGCCTCGAAAATTGTTTCAAATGCTACAGGATTTCCGGTCCAATTTAATAAAGCGATTGTTGGAAAAAATGCATTTGCCCACGAGTCTGGAATTCATCAAGATGGAATGCTTAAAAATAGAGAAACATATGAAATTATGACACCCGAAAGTGTTGGAGTAAAAAAAACATCATTAGTTATGGGTAAACATTCTGGAAGACATGCATTTAAAGATAAATTAAGCGATTTAGGTTACGCTGATGTTACAGATGATGTTGTTCAAGCAGCATTTGGAAAGTTTAAAATTTTAGCAGATAAAAAAAAGCATATCTATGATGAAGATATAGTTGCTCTAGTTGATGATAGTTTAATTATAGACAATAAGATTAATGCAATAAATCTAAAATCTTTAAAAGTTTTTGCTGGCACAGGCGAGCCACAAAGAGCTGAAATGACTTTAGATGTTTTTGGCGATATTAAACATACTACACAAACAGGCGATGGTCCTGTTGATGCAATATTTAAATGTATTAAAGAGCTTTATCCACATGATGTAAAGTTGTCTTTGTATCAAGTTCACGCAGTTACTGAAGGAACAGATGCACAGGCTACAGTCAGTGTTAAAATTGAGGAGAATGACAGAACTACTGTTGGACAATCAGCTGATACAGATACTTTAGTAGCATCAGCTAATGCTTATCTTAATGCATTAAATAAAATGTTAATTAAAAGAGAAAAGAAATCTCTTTATAAAAATATAGAACCTAAAAAAGTGAAAGGAGTGTTTTAATGGGTATATTTGACAGAATGAAGAAAATCTGGAGTCAGGATATGGCAATTGACTTAGGAACAGCAAATACTTTAGTAGTTGTGAAAGGACAAGGGGTTGTTTTAAATGAACCTTCAGTTGTTGCAATTGTTGATCAATCAGGGAAAAAACAAGTTTTAGCTGTAGGGGATGAAGCTAAAACGATGCTAGGAAGAACTCCCGGAAATATTCAAGCTATTAGACCTTTAAGAGATGGTGTTATAGCTGACTTTATCGTCACTGAAGAAATGATAAAACACTTCATTAAAAAAGTTCATAAAGGAAGTACATTTGCAAATCCAAGAATTTTAATTTGCGTTCCAACGGGTTCAACTCCTGTCGAGAGAAAAGCTATTCAAGATAGTGCTTTAGCAGCAGGGGCAAGAAGAGTTCAATTGATTGAGGAACCGATCGCAGCTGCCATTGGTGCTAATCTTCCTATATCTGAAGCAACTGGTTCAATGGTAGTTGATATTGGTGGTGGTACAACTGAAATTGCAGTTATGTCCTTAGGAGGTTTAGTTTATTCAAAATCTCTAAGAGTAGCAGGAGATGCAATGGATGGTGCAATGGTCAACTATATGAGAAAAGAATATAATTTGATGATAGGTGATAGTACTGCGGAAAAAATTAAAAAAGAAATAGGTACTGCAATTCCTACAAATAATAATACTTATGCAGTTAAAGGACGAGATCTAAGATCTGGAACTCCAAAAGAAGTTAATATTACAGAGGAAGATACAGCAGAAGCATTGAATATTATATTAAAAGAGATGGTGAATGGAATTAAGGATGCATTAGAAAGCACTCCTCCAGAATTATCTGCCGACTTAGTTGATATGGGACTTACATTAACTGGTGGTGGAGCTTTATTAAAAAATATAGACAGAAGGTTTTCTAAGGAAACAGGTTTGCCAGTTCACATTGCTGATGATCCATTATCTTGTGTAGCAGTTGGTACTGGAAAAGCTCTTGATCAAGAACAAACATTCTCGACTATGTTGACTGAATATTAAGAGTAATGGCCTCTAGCAGAGATGATTTTATAATAGCAATTCGTTCTGCTTTTTTAAAAAAAAGCACTCAGCAAAAATTTTCTCTACTTACTTTAGTATTTATTTCTATATTTATTATCCTTTTATCAAGCCTAGACTTTAAGGCAGTAAGATATCTGAAGGCTGGATTAAGTGAGGTGGTTTATCGATCATCTTTTATTGTCTCTATACCTGAAAACTTTGTCAGGAATTCATTTATTAATATAATTGAATACACAACATTTTTTAATAGATATCAAAATAATAGAGATGAATTGGATAAACTTAAATCTGATTTTGTATCTAACGAAATTATTCAGTATGAAAATCAAGAACTGAAGGTACTAATTGATGATTATATTTCAAGTTCAAATAAAATTTTAGCA
Organism: uncultured Pelagibacteraceae bacterium; assembly: GCA_902624315.1. Taxonomy (GTDB): domain Bacteria; phylum Pseudomonadota; class Alphaproteobacteria; order Pelagibacterales; family Pelagibacteraceae; genus Pelagibacter. The sequence goes on from CACNXC010000004.1 coordinate 56,232, forward strand.
AAAATAATTGTTGATCATGATAGTCCCTTTCTAAAGAGCATAATCATAAATAAAGGAAGTAAAGACGATATAAAAATTGGTACAAATATTTATGATCAATCTTATTTAGTTGGTCGGGTAATTGAGGTGAATTATAAAACATCAAGGGTATTATTGTTATCAGATTTAAATTCTAATGTTCCAGTAACAATTGCCCCTCAAAATATTCAAGCAATAGTCACAGGGAGCGGAGACAATTTTGGACAAATTAAATATATTAAAGCGGGTTTGTCAGAGGAGTTAGTTGATGAAAGTATAGTTTACACCTCAGGTACTGGAGCAATATTTAAAAGTGGAGTACCAATAGGCAAATTAAGATCTAAAAAAATTGGTTCTTCTAATAGATACAACGTTGAATTCTACAGCGACTTTACACAATTAAAATATGTTTTTGCAGAAACAATCACTCAAATTGAAATTCCTCAAGTTGAACCAGAAATAGTTCCAATTGAAGATAAAAGTGAAGAACTTGAAGAGTCAAAATTAAAGATTTTAGAAGATGAACTTAAAATTATTGAGGAGACTAATTCAAAATTTATAGAAGAAAATGAAAATTTAACTAGTGAAATTAATGATTTAAACAATCAAATTTCAGTTTTAAATAATGAAATTTTTTTACAAAAGCAAAAAATCAATCAATTCAATATTGATACTCAAGAATTAGAATTTTTAAAGTTAAACTTAGAACATGGTCATAAATGTAGAAAATCTTTTTTTAATGCTGATGGTTTTAATGTTGGAACTGAAGAGTACAAGAGTTGTGTTTTAAATGGAGGTAGAACAGGTGGCTAACTTAAAGACAAAGGGAACATTTTCTAAATTATATACCTGGTTACCAATAATTTTCTTATTTGTCTCAGTGCTCAATGAATTTGATTTTAATTATTTAAAACTTGAGTATTTTTCTTTTAATTTCCCATTTATTTTGATCTTTTTCTTTACCTTAAAAGATTTTAAACATTTTGATTATCTTTTTGTATTTTTTGCAGGTTTGCTCAACGACACTGTTATAGGTTTGCCCCTAGGTATTAGCAGCTTGTCTTATACACTAATTTGTATTGCTACGGCATATATTAGAAATATAACAATTAGGCCAAGTCCCATGAAAGATTGGTTCTACTTTTTATTTATAATAAGTTTGATTAACTCTTTAAATTACTCAGTTTTAAGTTTATTCTTTTCGTACAATTTGGTTTTAACGAGTTATCTAGTTAACACGACTTGTACATTTTTACTTTATATAATTTTTGTATCAATATTTAAATATTACATGAAAGGAATTAATGATTAATTCTTCAAGTGATAATGTAAAGAAACTTAACTCTATTAATAGAAGAATGTTCATTACAGGTTCATTAAAATTTTTTGTAATGATAGGAATAGTCAGTAGATTATTCTTTTTACAAGTTAAAGAAAATAAAAAGTATTTAACTCTTTCCGACAAAAATAGAATTAGAGAATGGAAGCTAGCTCCTGTGAGAGGAGAATTTCATGATTATTTTGGTAATGTTATTGCAGGAAATTTTGAAGCTTATCAACTCCACGTGATACCAGAACAAGTTGAAGATTTTAGGTATGTTATATATCGATTAAAAGACTTACTAGAATTATCAGATAACGAATTTAAAAAAGTATTAAAAAAGAAAAATGAGATAAAGCCTTGGGAAACTTTAATTGTTTCTGATAATTTAAGTTGGCAAAAGTTTTCAAAGATCAATAATCATTTGTATGATTTAAATGGGGTAAAACCAGTTATATCTATTTCTAGAAACTATCCTTTTAAAGAAAATTTCACACACTTAGTCGGCTATGTCAGTCAAGCAAACCAAGATGATATCGAATCAACACAAGCCATAAAAAAGAATTTTGTCCCAGGTTTAAAAGTTGGAAAAGTAGGTTTAGAAAAGACATTTGAGGAAAAACTAATAGGTACCAACGATATTGAGAGATATGAAGTAAATGCTTATGGCAGAAGAATAAGTCAATTGGAATTTCAAAAAGGTGAAAAAGGTAAAACTTTAAGACTAACCATAGATACAGAGATACAAAAGTTAGCTAATGAATTATTAAAAGATAAAGCAGGTTCTATCTGTGTAATGGATATTTATACAGGTGCAGTAATTGCAATGCATTCTTCACCATCGTTTGATCCAAATTTATTTGTATTTGGTATTAGTCAAGATGATTGGCAATTAATTCGAAATGATCCAATGAAACCATTAGTTAATAAAACTTTACAAGGGAATTACTCACCAGGTTCAACGATTAAACCAATTGTTGCCTTATCTGCTTTAGAGAATGGAATAATTAATACAAGTTTTACAGTTAGATGTACTGGTAAAACAGAAATGTATGGCCAAACTTATCATTGCTGGAAGAAAAAAGGCCACGGTTATGTAAGTTTAAGAAATGCCATGAAGCAATCTTGTGACACCTATTTTTATGAAGTTGCTCGTAAACTTGGTGTTGATAAATTGAGCGAAACTGCAAAAAAATTTGGCCTTGGAGAAAAAGTTTTTGGTGATTTATTTGATATTGAAAAAAAAGGATTAATTCCAAATACTCAATGGAAAAAAAATGCTCTGGGTAAAGGATGGTTATTAGGTGAAACAATAATAACAGGAATTGGACAAGGCTACATACAAACTACCCCAATTCAATTATGTTTAATGACAGCGCAAATTGCAAATGGTGGTTATAAAATTTATCCTCATCTTGTTGTAGATGACAAAGTTAAAGATCAGCCTATTGATAAATTTATACCACTCTATAAAAATTCAAAAAATATTAAAATTGTCCAAGATGCTATTTTTGGATCAACTAATGAGGTGATGGGTACATCTTATCGTTCAAGAATTGATAACCCAAAATATCAGTTTGCTGGAAAAACCGGTACAGCGCAGGTTAAAAAAATTACTGAGGAAGAAAGAGAATTAGATCTTAAAACATTCCAGATTCCATACGAGCAAAGAGATCATGCTTTGTATGTAGCCTTTGGTCCATATAAAAATCCTAGATATGCATTAAGTATCATTGTAGAACACGGAGGAAATGGAAGTACAACGGCTGCACCCATGGCAACTAAATTATTTAAATTGATTATTGATCGGCACAAGATGAGAGAGTCATTAGGAAATAAAAAGTATTTGGAGATATAGATGTATCAACATACAAGACTTACAACAAACAGACTTGGCTTTTTTCAAAAATTTAGAAACTTTGATTATATATTGTTGGTTTGTATATTGTTACTTGGCTTTATTAGTTTAGCAACTATGTACTCCACAGATGGTGGTGAGGTTAAATTTCATACCAAAAGTCATTTTACAAAATTAGCGGTTTTTACTTTGATGATGCTAGTAATGTCATTTATAAATATCAAATATTGGTTCTCAGTAGGTTATTTAGCATATATAGCAGTTGTAGGTTTATTGGTTGGGACTTATTTATTTGGAATTACCTCATCAGGATCTCAAAGATGGATTAATTTATATTTTATTAATTTACAGCCATCTGAATTAATGAAAATATTTATCATTGTTTGTTTGGCTAAATTTTTTCATAGAATGAAGTTAGAAAATGTAAATTCAATTTATACAATTTTAACTTCTTTAATAATTATTTTGTTACCAATGGGGCTGGTAATTGTGCAACCAGACCTTGGAACTGCAGTGTTAATCGCAATTAGTGGAATAGCAGTGTTGTGGTTTGCTGGAATAAATTATAAGTATTTTATTTATACTATTTTAGGTTTCGTAATCTCCTTACCTTTTGTCATAGCTTTTTTAAAACCCTATCAAAAATTAAGAGTGTTAACATTTTTAAATCCTGATAAGGATCCTCTAGGTGCTGGTTATCAAATCATACAATCAAAAATAGCTGTAGGATCTGGAGGAATATTTGGTAAAGGTTTTTTAAAAGGCACTCAAAGCTATCTTGAGTTTTTACCAGAAAAACATACTGATTTTATTTTCACACTTTTCTCAGAGGAATTTGGTTTTGTGGGATCTGCAATACTTTTAATAATTTATGCGATTATTATTTATAGAATTGTTGCAATAGGAGCTAATTCCAGAAGTTATTTCGCAAAAATTTTTTGTTATAGTTTTGGTGCAGCAATTTTTGTATTCATCACTATTAATATGAGCATGGTCTTGGGTTTACTACCTATAGTAGGTTCCCCTTTACCAATTATGTCTTATGGTGGTTCCTCAATGCTGGCAACTATGATTGGCTTTGGAATTGTCATGAGTGCTAGAGTTCACAATCAACAATTGATTGCCTAAGTATAATTTGTCGCTTAACTTATTTGACAGATAGATTGTATATTTTTTTATGAGTAAAAATTTACATGTAGGAATTGTTGGCTCAGGAATTCAAGGGGTTTCAAACGCGTTATTTCTTCAAAAAAAAGGTTTTAATGTAACTATATTTGATAGAGATAACCCTGGCAGTCCAGCGGCTTCATATGGAAATGCGGGTCACTTTTCACCTTATGCTTCATTATCATTGAATAGAACTGATGTTCTTGCTGATGTTCCAGCGATGTTATTAAGTTCAACAGGCCCTCTAGCTCTTAAATGGAATTATGTGCCAAAAATGTTGCCTTGGTTTTTTAAATTCATTTTAAATACCAGTAAAAACAAGATGATGCACACTGCAAGAAATATGCATCAAATTTTAGATTTAGCATTACCTGCATATGATGAACTTTTTGATGAAATTAATTTAGAGGGTCTCGTTGAAAATAAAGGAATTCTCTATATTTGGAATGATAAAGACTTAAAAAGCAGAGAATTAGAAATTAAAGTAAGAGATGAACTCGGTGTAAAACAACAACTAGTCAATAAATCTGAAATTCACGATCTAGAACCTAACATAAAACCTTTTTATCATGCAGGAGTTTATTATCCATATGCACGACATGCCCGAAACCCTAAAAAAATCTTACTTAAATTATTTGAATTATTTTTAAAAAAGGGTGGAAAGTTTGAAAAGAAAAATATTAATGATATTGAGTTTGATACAGAAAAACCAGTTTTTGTAACAGATGGGGAAAGATATACTTTTGATAAAATTGTAATTGCTTGTGGAGCTTTCTCAAAAAAATTAACAGACAATTTAGGTGAACGAATTCCACTTGATACTGAAAGAGGTTACCATGTTCACTTTAAGGATTGTGATCATCTTTTAAGTAGACCAGTCATTTTTTCTAATAGAGGATTTGGTATTACTCCTATGGAACAGGGATTAAGAGTGGTTGGCACAGTTGAGTTTGGTGGATTAGACAATCCCCTTTCAAAATCTAGAATAAAAAATTTGATTAATAATGCAAAGTATATGTTAGGCGATCTTCCAGAACATGAAGATGAATGGTTAGGTTTTAGACCTACACTGCCAGATTTTTTACCTGTAATGGGACCCTCAAAAAATTATAAAAATGTATTTTATTGTTTTGGACATCATCATTTAGGATGGACATTAGGTCCGATTTCTGGAAAGATTGTCTCTGGAATGATAGCTAAAGAAAACACAAATCTAAATTTAGATCCTTATAGCTCAGTAAGATTTAGTTAATCAAATGCAAAATACTAAGGCGTACATAATGCTAGTATGTGCAACATTATTTTGGGCAGGAAACTTTACGTTAGCAAAGCTTGCTTATTTAGAAAATATACCTCCCAACTCACTCGCATTTTTAAGGTGGTGCCTAGTATGGATAATATTACTTCCCTTCACCTATAAAGAGATATTAAAATTAAAAAATCAAATTAAAGGAAATTTATCATTATTTCTTATTCTAGGTTCTACTAGTGTATGTATATTTACTTCTTTTACTTATAACGCTTTAAATTACACTCAAGTAATTAATGCATCACTTTTTAATACCGCAATACCCGTAACAATAATTTTAGTTTGTTTTTTATTAAAAATTGAAAAAACAAATATTTTTCAAATATCTGGATTAGTCATTTCAGTTTTAGGAATTTTAGCTATTATTACTAAACTTGATCTAAATATTTTACTTACCTTAAATTTTAACAAAGGCGATTTATTTATGGTTGGAGCAATTATTGCTTGGGGAATATATTCTGCATATTTGAGAAAAAGAACCTTTGAAGTATCTTTACTTGCTCTTGTCCATATAATTTGCACATTTGGATTAATTTTTCTTTTACCTCTATTTATTTTAGATATGACACAAGGCAAAATTATTGAGATGAGTAGTAATTTTTTTTATATTTTAGCTTATGTTGCAATATTTCCAAGTATTGGCTCTTACTATTGTTGGGCTGGCGCTGTTTCAATCATTGGGGCAAATCGAGCTGGAATATTTTTATCTTTAATTCCATTATTTAGTACTTTGATGGCGATATTCTTTTATAATGAGCAGTTTCAATTTTTTCACTTGATTGGGGCAATTTTAATTATATTAGGTTTATTTTTATCAAATAAAGAAATTAAAAATGCTTAAAGTTGCAATATTAGACGACTATCAAAATGTTTCTCAACAATTTGTTGATCTTGAAAAACTTGCAGGAAAATATGAAATTAAAATTTTTAGTGAGCCATTTGAGGATGAGGCTGATGTCATAGATAAATTGGCTGATTTCGAGGCATTATTAGTCATGAGAGAAAGAACACCAATTACAAAAAATATTATAGAAAATTTGTCTAAGCTAAAATTTATAATCACCAGTGGGTTGAGAAATAAATCAATTGACTTGGATGCTGCAAAAAAAAGAAAGATTATAGTTAGTGGAACCGAAAGTAATTTAAACCCAACTCCAGAATTAACTTGGACTTTAATTCTTGGGTTAGCCAGAAATATTAAAGAGGAAATAGATAATATGTATCAGGGATATTGGCAAACCACAGTTGGTGTTGAACTCAAAGGGAAAATCCTAGGATTAATTGGGCTTGGAAAAGTAGGCTCTCAAGTAGCAAAGATAGGCAAAGCTTTTGGTATGCAAGTAATGGCTTGGAGTGAAAATCTTAATCTTGATAAATGTAAAGAGCTCGATGTTTTACCTTGCACCAAAGAAGATTTAATTAAAAATTCTGATTTCTTATCTATTCATGTTCAGGGTGGCAAAAGATATAAAGATTGTATTACTTTAAAAGAACTAGATAAAATGAAAAAAACTGCTTTTTTGATTAATACTTCAAGAGGCCCAATAGTAAACGAGGACGATTTGATAATTGCTTTATCTACAAATGTAATCGCAGGCGCTGGATTGGATGTTTATGAAAAAGAACCTTTACCAGAGAATAACAAACTAAGATTTTTACCTAATGCTTTATTAACACCTCACTTAGGATATGTGACTGCAGAAAATTATAATGTTTATTATAGTCAAATGATAGAGTCACTTGAAGCTTGTGCATCGGGTAAGCCAATCCGAGTAATTGAATAATTATGGATTTATCAGTTGTCAATCACGAGGATTATTTTGCAAAAATTGGTGATGATCATAAGTTCCCAATTAATAAATTTGGAGAACTTGCAAAGTATTTAATTGATAAAAAGATAATTAAAAAATTTCATCAGCCGTATGCATGCTCTGATGAAACTTTAAAAAGAGCTCATTCTGAAAAATATATTAATGATGTTAAAAATAAAACCTTAGACCAAAATACAATTAAGAAAATTGGATTTCCATTAGTGGATAGTGTCATTCAAAGATCATTAGTTGCAACCGGTGGAACAGTGCTTGCTACAAAGCTTGCAATAAAAAACGGTGTAGCGTGTAATACTGCTGGTGGTAGTCATCATGCTAATTATGATGGAGGTGCAGGTTATTGTGTATTCAATGATGTAGCAGTTGCCGCTCAATATTTGCTTGATAGAGGTTTAGCTGGCAGGATTTTAATTGTCGATTTAGATGTTCACCAAGGGAATGGCAATGCAGATATTTTTAAGGAAAATAAAAATGTATTTACTTTTAGTATGCATTCAAAATCAAATTATCCAGCAAAAAAATCAATCAGTGATCTTGATGTTGAACTGGAGGATAATATGGAAGACACACAATATATAAAAGTACTTGAATTTTATTTACATCAATTAAACGAAGAAAATTTTGATTTTGTCTTTTATATCGCAGGAGTAGATATTCATCATAACGATCGTTTAGGAAAACTAAAAATTTCTGATGAGGGAATAAGAAAAAGAGATGAAATAGTAACAAAAAATTTTTTTTCACAAGGAGTTCCTTTGTGTGGTGTTCTTGGTGGTGGTTATAATAAAGATTTTAACAAATTAGTTGAATTGCATTCTTTTTTACATCAATCCTGTGCTAAATTACTTAAATGACTAAAAAGAATCCTAATTTAACTGCTGAACAAAAATTAGTAATGTTTGAAGATGGCACTGAGCGTGCAGGTAGTAGTGAACTCAATAATGAAAAACGAGAAGGTAGCTATCATTGTGCCAATTGTGGAATTAAACTATTTGACTCAATTGCAAAATATGAAAGTGGATCAGGGTGGCCATCATTTTATCAATCTTTGCCCGATGTCTTTGAGACTAAAACTGACTATCTGATTGGTTATGCTCGAACAGAATATCATTGTAAAAATTGTAATGCTCATCATGGACACATTTTTGACGATGGTCCTCAACCCACAGGCAAAAGATATTGTAACAATGGTGTGTGTTTAGTATTTCATGAAAAAAATAAAAAATGATTTTAAAGTATATAAGTTTTTTAATTGGTTTAACCTGGTCTTACTCTTTAATAAAGACGCAATCTATTTTTAGTAAAAAAGCAGGTCTCATATTCAAGATTTTTATTTCCAAAGTCTCTTGGTTAACCTTTTTAGCCGCAATTTATTTTGGCTATAAGAATTTCGCAATTGAATATATTTTAATTGGGATTATAATTTCAATTGCTTTAGTTCATCTGGGATTTATATTCTTAGGTAAATTTTTAAAGATGAAATTCACAGAAAAACAATTGCATCTAGCAAAAAACTTTTTTGAATACTCACTGATTGCATGGGTTCTGTATTATTTTTTCTATTAGATAATTACCTATTTTGGTCGCTCTTGGTTAACTAAATATTGTTTTTTCTAAAAATTATATATAAAATTCAGTATGTTTGAAAAATTAGAGGAACTAGCAAAAAATAACAAAAAAATTTCCGACTTTCATATCAGAACTGGTTGGCCTTTAGCTTATAGACAAACTGGTGAAATTCACAAAATACCTGATGTATTAGTCAAAGCTCAAGACCTTCAAGATTTATTGTCTACGAATTGTAATGAAATCGAAATGAAAAGATTTCAGGACACCCATGAGCTAGATTCATCGGTGACATTAAGCGGACTAAGATTTAGAGCAAACTTTTACAAAACAATTCAGGGACCTGCTGCAGTATTAAGAAGAGTGGAAAGTGTAATCCCAACTATGGATCAATTTGATTTACCTCCAGTGCTTTATGATATAATAGATATGCATAAAGGACTTGTGCTAGTAACAGGTCCTACTGGTTCAGGTAAATCAACAACGCTTGCTGCAATTGTAAATGAAATTAATAAAACAAGAACCTCAAATATAATAACAGTTGAGGATCCAGTTGAATTTATTCATAAAGATCTCAAAAGTATTGTTTCTCATAGAGAAGTGGGCAAACAAACACAGACTTTTGCAACTGCTTTAAAAGCTGCTCTTCGAGAAGATCCAGATGTTATTTTAGTTGGTGAGATGAGAGATTTAGAAACAGTTTCTCTAGCATTAACAGCTGCTGAAACTGGACACTTAGTGTTTGGCACACTGCACACTAGTGGTGCACCAAGTACAATAAACAGAATTATAGACGTATTCCCACCCGAGCAACAAGCTCAAATACGGGCACAGATTTCTACATCTTTAAAAATGGTCGTAACCCAAAGACTTCTAAAAACTAAAGATGGCCAAGGCCGTTGTGGTGCTTTTGAAGTGATGAAGTGTACACCTCCGATTCAAAACTTAATAAGAGAATCTAAAATACATCAGATCCCAAGCATCATGCAAACTGCTGTTAAAGATGGTATGATCACAATGACCAAATCTTTAGAAGATTTAGTAAAAGCAGGAAAAATAGATGCGAGCGCAGGACGAGAAAATTAAGGGTTTTAACCTTCTTGAATTAATCATTGTCGTTGTAATTATTGGTGTCATTTCTGGTGTTGGTTACCCAAAATTTAATGAATGGCGAATTGATAGAGAAACAAGAAGTGATGTTTATAAAATCAAATCTTTATTTGAAGGTATTAACGCTCAAGTAAAAAGAGGACAATACGCTTTTGTCCAAGTACATATAGAAGAGGCAATAGACACAGATAAAAAACGTAAATTATTTGTGACATCAAAAGGAATGCAACCAGCTAAACTAGGAAATTTAATTTTTGATGGGACTAGTACCTGGTGGAGTAATATCAATGGTAGATGTAATACTGATACTAGCATCGTTGGATATTGGGATGATGATCCTACCGAAGGTTCAGATAAAATTGAAGTAAGACAAATTAAACTTGATAACGTAGCAACAACTTGGGTGAATACACATGCAGCAGTTTGTTTTGGTAAAAATGAAAAATGGTTTAGTGCAGCAGGAGACTTAGCGTCAGACCCTTCACCACCTTCGGAAGGAGGTGAACCAGCAATGGATAGTTTATTAAAAACTCCTAAAAATCAATTATTTGTCTGCAGAAGAACAGCCGCTATGTCTAAATGTGATGTCAACGAAACAGCCAACAAAGGTGAAGGGGCACCAGAATCAACACACAAACAATTATTTAAAATAGAATGGTCGAGATTTGGTAATTTAGCTCTTAAAAAATGGGATAAAAAAAAAGCAAAATGGGTTAATCAATAATAAAATGATAAAAAAAATATATAAAACCTCAGGACTTTCTATTTTAGAGGCGCTTGTCTCAACGGCTATAGTTGGAATTGGATTTATTGCGATTTTACAAATGACAAACTTTTCTGTTCAATCAATTGATAATTCAGGAGAGAGAACTAAAGCTAATTTTTTAACTGAAATGATTGCAGAGGATGTGATTGGTAGTAAAGACTCTTTTTATAAACTAGACCTTAATGATCCAGATATAAAATTTAATAATTCTACTGGAGAATATGAAAAAGACGACAAACCATTAGATAATTTTTCAAGATATCTAAGTAAAACAAAATGGCAGCCATCCCTAAATTGTGGGGGAAATACAACAGGCAATGCAGCCCAAAAAAAAGATAATATATATGCTACTCAACAAGTCGATGCTCCCAGAAATAAAATGGATAAATGGAATACGATATTTCAAGAAAATAGATTCCTAAAATGTAAAAGCTCAGCTGAGAAAAAAAAATTACAAGTATTTAGAATCTGCCGTTGGAAAGGTGGTGATTGTGATTATACAGCAGACTTTGTGTACGACGAACCGCTTTATATGGGTAGAGTTGAAATGAGATTAAATGACGGAAAAAAAAGAAAATATTTATATTTTCAAACAGATTACAAACTTAAAAAATGATTTGAAAGTTATATGATTAAAAAAAAATTTAAATCTATTGCTGGACTAACTTTAATTGAAATTTTAATTGGCGTTGTAGTATCAACGATTATGATGGCTGCAATTTATACAACCTATTCAGTTGTAAATAATACTTATGGTCAAGTTTTAGAAAAAGCTAAGGTTAGTAGATCATCAAGAGATTTAATAGAATTATTAATTCGAGATATAAGGATGGCAGGGTTTAAGTATTATCTTGGTCAAAATGATTTAAATTATCCAAAAGAAAGTTACTTAGAGTTTAAAGGAGGGGCAGATACTTTAAAAGAAAGTCATGATCCAATTATTATAATAAGTAATCAGTTAGGACATCAGAAATTAGATGATCCTCCAACTACAGTTACAAAAAATAATTCTAATGATACATGTTGTGATAAAATTCATATTGTTTATGATGATTTCAATCATTTAGATTCAACACAACCTTACAAAAGATACAAGCTCACTTATTATGCAAAACCTAAAGATGACGGGACAGAAGGAACAGGTGAAAATACAAAACCTATAAATCCAAGATATGCTATTTATAAATCTAAAATGAGCTGGATTCAAAGTGTAGATAAGGACGAAGGAGATTGGGATGAAAATTGTCCAGAATGTTATCATGATGAACTTATTAGAGATTTTGTTGAAGATATGGAGTTCATACCATTAGACGCTAATGGAAAAGTTTTAAATCCCTACCCAAGTCCGGCATCAGTGGCATCAAGGAACAACTTGTATAAAGTTAGAGCTGTAGATATTAGGGTGGCATTTAAATCTGAAAAACCTTTTTTTAGATTTGAGAGTAAGCAAGGAAAAGAAAGAAAGTTGAGTGGATTTTCTAGAGGTATAAGAGCATTCTCTGACAGAAACTTAAGAGATAATGTTGTAGTCACAGTTTATACAAGAAATATTGCAGCACAGGGTAGTTATTGATGAAAAAAAATAATCATAATGGTGGTTTTACTCTAATTCTGTCACTTGTTTTGTTGTTAGTAATGTCTTTAATGGGGGGAACTTTAATAGTTATATCCTCTGGAGATCATCAAAGTAATAATACGAGTGATCAATATCAACAAACATTTTATGTCGCTGAGCATGCTTTACTAGAAGCAGAGAAACAAATTTTAAATCGAATGATCGGACCTTGGACGGAAGTTGAAACTATTAAAGACGCACCAGTGGGATCTAGACCTGAGGAAATTATTGCTCATGATAATTACATTACTCAACTTAAAGCTATTGCAATTGACGGGATAGCGAGACATACAGATGGAAGAGGTATACCAAGAAACTTGATAACGCCCACACAAACACCTTGTTTTAAAAGTTTTAGAAACTTAATTAGAGAACAGAATTATTATTATACAAAAGCTGATGTAGATGCACTGGGTGCACAAAATCCAGATTATACAATGATCGGAACTTTTTTAAGGAAAGGTAGTGTATTGGTGACGGATCACAAGATTAATGAAAATTTTGGTAATTTGATTGAACCAATTTTAGATAATCCGACTGCAAGTAAGGTAGATTTAAATATCACAGAGGCAGCTAAAGAAAAAGAATATTTAAAAAGATTTCGATATGAATTTTTTTCGATTAATGTTGGGTCTGCTAACTTTAAAGGAGCTGGAACAAGTGTAAAAAAAACCAGCACAAATACGCAAAGACAAGGTACAGCCTTTAGAATTTATGGATGTGGATATTTAATGCCCAATGGTACTGATTTAGGTGACTATGATAATCCTGATATTTTAATTCCGCTAGAAAGCTTAGTTATTTTATCTGGTTAAACACATAATGATCACCAAGTATTAAATGTCCAATTTTATTTTTTTACAAATTGAGTAATATAAAAATTATGAAAAGAATCCTTAATCTTTTTATTTCAATTATATTGTATTTTGGTTTGATTAACACAGGTGTTGCTTGTGAATTCTTGAAAGAACAAATTGGTTCTCCAATTGTTGATTTGACAGAAAAATATGATTTTTTAGATGATCCTTCTGATGAAGATACTGAAAATTTAACTTTAGTGAAAGAGTACGACAGTATGAGTCTTTGTGATGATGTAGAATTAGACAATTCTATTATAAAAGTGTTTGTTAAAGATGGAAAGATTATTGGCAATGAAATCGAGGGTAAAAAAGGTGAGGCCGCAGTGAGAAAAATCTTAGAATTTGCAAAAAATAAGTTAGGTTATACAACTGAAGAAGATTTAAATGAAAATTGGGTTGGTGGCATTAGCCTTTCATCATTTGTAGAAAAAGTAACTTATGGTGTGGTTGAAAGTAATGAAGGAAATTATGAAATGTTAATTATTACTAATCCTGATTTACAACAGTTTATGTCAGGACCTAATGTAAAAATGGTGAGATGAGTAAAATTTTTTTAAATCTATGAAAAAATTATTTAAAACATTTATTTTATTTATTCTATGCATAAATTTTAATCAATTTACAAATGCTAAACCATTACCACCAGGATCTGGTAGCGGGGACGTTCCGGCAAACATTTTAATTTTATTAGATAGTTCTAAAAGCATGAACAATTTGGTTGGTGACGGAATGCCAACAGTGAATTCGGGTACAATTGTGTGGAATGGTGATCGAGTATTTTCATATAACCATAAAAATCATGGTGGACTTTATAAATTTAATTCTACAGGGTCCCGGACTAATTGGACTACAGACGACTATGATCTTGGTCTTTGGTGGGCGAATAAAACTACGCTACCACATAACAACGGAACGACAAAAACAGGTCAATGGTGTGATTACGGGCTGCATCCGTATAAAGGGAATGCATTTAAGAATGCATACGTCACTGAAAATAGAGCTCTTTCAGGTGTAAAGTTTGTAACTGGTGTTACTGTAAAAAATACTAATATATCCAATGAAAACCTGTTATTTATTGGTCAAGCTCAACCAAAAAATAAAAATAGTGCATTCATTGCTATTGATGAAAATTATAATTGTAGGTTAGCTATATTTCCAGATCCTAAATCAGGGAAAAAGAGTAATGTTAATTTAGGTTTTGACGTTAGTCAAAATGCGAGCGGTGAGATGATTTTTGTAGGTCATGGTAGAATAAGTAAAGATGGATTCATGATAACTTGTAACTTCAGTCAGGGAAAATGTGATTTAAAAAATGCTAGAGGCAAAGGTAAGACAACTAATTATGGTAGGTTATTCGATGGAAAAAGTTTAAGATTAAATAGCGACTCAACCATGGTTTATATCGCTGATGATGGTGATGTAATTGGATATAAAATGAGCACTGGAACTTACCCAATGATTGGGAGTTTTAGAGAAAAGTATTGTGATGGCAGTGCGAGTGCTACAGGGACCGAAGTTAGATACATAGATTATTTTGACATTACAAGAAACAATAAAGGAACACTTCTTGTTCAAGGTGAAAATCAGACAGGAAGCTCTGTCACAATAGATGGATTTAATAGAGCTCCAGTAGTAAATGAGAGTTTTACTATCGCAGGTAATACAACTCAATATAAAATTCAATCAGTCACTAATAATACAGGGGGGTCTTATACATTAGGTCTAGATCAATCATTAGCAGCAACTCCAGATGATGATGCGGCAGTTACTTTAATAGACGATATAATGTACAGCGGTGGAAGAGGACACAGAATTCAACGAGTTGAATGGGATCCAGGCGATAGCAATACGTGCACCGCACAAATTACTGCAGGTAAATTTGATACTACAAAAAATATAAACGATGACAAATCAGCAATAACACCCGGAACTCTAGCTGCTGCTGATATTAAAATAACTAGTGATATTAGTCTTTTGAGTATATCGGGAACTGGAGCCAATAAAAGAATTATCTTCAGTCATGAGGGTCATGTTGATGAATTAACTGAGAGTGCTTTCGTTTCAGGAAGTTTTGATACTGCATGGCAACAACAATTTGGAGGTTTAAGGATATCAAGATTAGAGGGAGCAAAACGTGCTATTGTTGCAGTGTTATCAGACACAACTTTAACTAGTGGTGCTAATTTTGGTTATGGACATTGGAATTCTGGTGAGGGTGATAGTGGTCAATATGACTATCCACACCCAATAAAACTACCAAATAAAAAAGCAAAAAGGGGTAAAGGTGGTGGCTATTGTCATGACAATGATACAAGGTGCGAGTATTATGGTGGATGGAAAGGCGTTCATCCATCTGGTACAAGCAAAGTATGTTCTGCTAATTCTTGTTTAAATGTTGCGATTAGCCCCGAAGGTGCTTCTAGAGCAATTCCAATTGTTCAACGTCAGGGAATAGAATTTGGTACTGACTCAGAAGCTTTCTCTCAAATAGCATATGAATATTTTACTGGCCCTGTTTCACCGCATGATCCTGCATCTGATTGCCAATTAAATTATGTGATTGTTATTGGTGATGGAAAGATGTCCAGTACAGGAACAAAAGAAAATAAGTTTAAAGGAAGAACTGCAGACAGGCTTACAAAATTAAGAAAAAAAGGAATTAAAACTTTAATGGTTGCTTATGGGGAAGGAGTTAAACCTGATGGCATGAAGACTTTTGACGAATTAGCCGTAGTTGGCTCATGTGAAAGTGCTGGAGATAAAGATTGTGAGTCGACTATAATTGCCAAAACACCTGAAAAACTTCAAACAGAACTTTCACAGAGAATTAGACAAATTTTAGCTGAACGATTGGCATTTACTGCTCCTTCAATTACCGCAACAATTCAGGAAGGAGGTTCTTTGTATCAAGCACAATTTTCGTATGAACAATATGGTGAATGGCAAGGGACTATCTTAAGAAAAACATTGAATCCAGATGGAACAGTCGAGCATGACATGAACTTTCCAGGGAATTGGAGTGCAGCAGAGCAAGTGAGACTTCAAGCACGTTCTGGTGCAACTGATCCTGGAGAGAACGATGATCGAAATATCTGGACCGTACTTGAAGATGTACCTTACTTTAACAATGGCACTCAAAGCTGGAACAATGTAAATGAAAGACCGGATAACCTAGAACACATGAGGGATGAGATGGAGAGATTAGGTTATGTGATAAATGACTATTATACAACGAGCACATCACCATGTACAGGACCCGATGGTACGGATGACGAAATGAAAGGTATATTACGTTTCATTGCTGGCCAAGATTTTTTTGATTATATTGGGGGTTGTAACAAAACCGATTTAAGAAATCATGTTCTTGGCGATATTTATCACTCACAATTAATCGAAATTGGGCCACCAAACGGAGAAGTAAAATTTACTGACGTAAATCAAGAGGCTTATTTTAGATCAATCAATAATTATCAAGGTTTTAGAAATGCAAATCAAAACAGAAGAAATATTTTATATGCAGGTTCAAATACTGGATTACTTCATGCATTCAATGCTGAAACTGGAAGAGAAGAATGGGCTTTCCTGCCACCATTATTGGCTGGAAAATTACCTTTAATTATTAATAGAGCTCTGCAAGGATCACTTGGTGATAATCCTCCAAGAGGAGGCACTAATGCAATATTTGGTGTAGATGGTTCACCTGTTGTTCATGATGTGTTTATGGCTGGGTTAACTCCTGAAAACAAACCTGAGAGCGCTGACTCTCCAAGTTGGCACACTATATTATTTGTACCATTTGGCAGAGGTGGATCTGGATTTAGTGTTTTAGATGTAACAAACCCAATTGTAAAAAACGGGACAGGCCCACTGCACATGTTCACAGTATATAATGATTATATAAACAACACGATATACATAACTGACTATGAAGGAAAAACAGAATCATATCCTTATACATCTGGGTCTGCAGAAATCGGTAATTCTTTAGAGGGTCAAAGAGCAACAACTAATTTCAACGCAGCACAAAATTCTGATGGAGAGAATAGTACAACTATTCAAGACAATATTGCACCATGTCAAAGTAATAGTTCATCTATAGATTTTAAAAATAACGGAACAAATTCTTGTTACAGAGGTAATACATTTACTTTTGATAGTATTGCAATCCAAAATGCTCAAAATAACACACCACTTAGCACAGATCTTTTAAATGCTTCAAAAATGGTTGGTGATACTTTTACGCCAATAAAAATTAATGATGTAAGAATGATAAATGGTCAACTTAGAGTTACTTTTGATGAAACACTGACTGTTAATATGGGTACTAGTTCAAATGAAATAAGTGTTACCGATAATGTTTTTGTAAACACATCTTGTAAAATTGCATCGGGAGTTGATCCTTCTATTGATTATAGTAGATTAGGAGAGACTTGGTCTACACCAAGAATAGTTAAACTTCCGTCTGACCTTGCATCGGAGAGAGATGATCCTGCAAATGATAAATATGTAGCGATTATGGGTGGGGGTGCGTCTAACTCCAACCCATGCGCAGGCTCTGCGTTATTTATGGTTGAATTAGATAATTTAGAAAATCCTGGACAACTATATGGTGCTGCAATTAACGGAGGTCCACTTACAATTATTGACTCAACGCCAACAGGCCCAATGGTTGGAAATAGTTTTCTTCCAACACCAAATGGCAGTGATATTAAAAATGCTATTATAACCTCGCCAGTTGTCATTACTCCTGATACAGCTCAAAATATACCATGGCGTGGTGCGATGGTTTACATAAATGATAGAGAGGGAAAAATTACAAAAGTTAATCTAACAGACTCAACCGAAAATAACGCTAATCTTTTTGACCAAACAACATTGTTTAGATTAAATGCCAATACAACAAATAGAAGATATTCATTTTTCTCAATGGATGCAGGTATTGGAGTCACAACAAAAGACTTTTGGCTTTTTGGGGGAACCGGGGACTTCAATCAATTGGGAGACAAATCACCATTTATGGATAATATTCTTTATGGTATTAGAGATTTCGATTATCCATTTTTTAAACATTTAAATGATGTGGTAATTCCATCATTTGGAACTAGTAATTTCACAGAATTAGCTCATACAGGTGCGAATAATGCTAAATCAATTGATGATGCGAATGTATGCGCAGATGTAACAGCGCAAACGGCTGGTTGTATTGTTGATGCAGAAAATGCCTGGGTAATCCACTTAGATACGCAACAAAACAATTCCTTTAGAAAAGTTTCTGCACCTCCAACTTTATTTAAGGGACAAGTTTATTTCCCTGTATATGAGCCACCTGCTGGTGCAAATAGGTGTAATATTGGAGATGCATATATTTGTGTTGCAGATGATGAGTGTGGAAATAATAATTCTCATAAATTACTCAAAGGTTCAGCTGCTAATGGAAAAGAGTGTGCTTTTGTAAGAGAAGGAGTTTTGTCTGAATTAGTAGTATTTGGAGACAAATTATTTGCTAATGTTGCAGGACCAAGTGATGATCCTGATACATTGTATTCTGTTTTAGCTGCTCCTGGTGAGGTCTTATCAAATAGAAGTAGCTGGAGAGATCCTGGTTTTTAATTAATCAGCCCTTTAAGTTTATTTTTTAATTTATTTTTTTTCTTATTTAGTTGTTGTTTTACTTTATCCTCCATTAATTTAGGATCGTAATTTTGTAATTTATTCAAAAAATTATTATTTAAAACTTTTCCTTGTATCGTATTTATTGTGTCTTTAAAAATTTTTTTAAGTATATTTTTGTAGTCTTTACTATTGTTGGTATTACCAATATTTTGTAAATTCATATCACTTAAAGTAAAAGTTTTTTCAAAATCTAAATCTGGAGAAAGCACTGATAAAGAAACATTTTTTACATCAAGATTTTCAATAGTAAAATATTTATTGGATTGAGAATTAGATTTTTTATTGCCCAAATCTTTATGAAAAGACTTAACATTATCTAAAATTTCTAATCCATCATAACTAAGATAATAATTTACACTTATGTCTTTTAATAGAATATTATTAATTGAAATATTATTTGAAAAAATTGAAAATGCATCTAAAGAAACTTTAATGTTTTTTATATTTAATAAGTAACCATCAAATTTCTTATTAAGTAATTTAATTTCTTTTGCATCTACTTCACCATTCAAATAATTTATATTTAATTTTTTAATAGATACATCTCTGTTTAAGGAACTTGATATATTTTTTTGTAGAATATTTTTTACAAGATTATCACTTACAAATTCAATAAAAAAATAAGAAGAAATTATTAAAATTGTAATAATTAATATAATCTTTTTCATAAAAGTTTATTATCTTATTTAAAATAAAACTCTAATATTTTTCTGATCAATCTGGGTAAAATTTTTAACCCAGAAATAATTTAATATAATCAAATACAATTAAAAAAATTAAATTGCCTATGATAATGTAAGGACCAAAAGGTATCTGAGAAGAAAAGTTTTTTTTATTTTTTATTAAATCTGGGATTGCACTTATAAGAGCAACAACAGATGAAAAAAATATTATGAATGGGATTGACACCCAGCCAAACCAAAAACCAATAGCCGAAAGTAATTTTGCATCACCCAAACCCATTCCCTCTTTGTTTCTAAGTTTTTTATAAACAAAAATTATTAACCAAATAATTGTATATCCAAAACATCCACCAATTAAAGAGTCAATAAAGTGTGGAAACAAATTTATATTAAGATTGGGATCGAACGATTTCAACAAACCAATTACCATCAACGGGTATGTAAGTTCATTTGGAATTATATAATGTTTTAAATCAATAAAAAAAATAATAAGAAAACAAATACTTAAAATAAAAAATAAAAGTGTTGTTAGCGAAAAACCAAAAAAATAAAATGCTATAACAAAATTTAGACCAGAAATTAATTCTATTAGAAAGTATTTGGGACTTATTTTTGTAGAACAATCTCTGCATCGTGCTTTAAGCAGTATGAAAGATAATAGAGGGATGTTGTCATACCACTTAATTAGTTTTTGACATTGAGGGCAATACGAACGGCCAGAAATTACATTTTTATTAAAGGGGATTCTATTAATACATACATTACTAAAACTCCCCCATATACATCCAAAGATAAATACTATAATATAGAACACAATTTATAGTTTAATTTGAGAGGAAAGTTCTATGAGCCCATTAATGCAGTATTGTACAAGCATAATTGCATCAGTTATGTGCAGGTAGAAATTAGGCGCATGAATAATGATTTCCATCAATTTCAAAATTATCAAAAAATTAATGAATATCAATTTATAAATAGCATGTTTTTTGGCGCAAAAAAAAAGGAAACAACTAAAATAGATGACACAAGTAGCAAAGATCTAGAATTAGTAACTAAAATGAATCAAGAGTTTGCTAAGTCTCTTGATTTAAAAGAAACATTAAATAACTCTTTGGAACTAATCATTAAAAGAATTAATGCACAAGCTGCAAATATTTTCTTGATTGATGAAAAAAATCAGTCATTCCAATGTATTGCATCAAAACATCAAGCGTACCTAGAGGATTTTGAAATACCAATTACTCAAGGTGTGATGGGTAAAGCAGCAGTGATGAAAAAATGTATTAGAGTAGGTGATGTGCGTAAAGATGTAAGAGAGATTGCAGAGTTTTATTTTGATTTAGATAATAAAACAAACTTTACAACATATTCAGTTTTATGTTCTCCACTAATAGTTTCTGACGAATGCATTGGTGTAATACATTGTTTAAATAAGAAAACAAATAACAAGCTATTTGAAGAGAATGACAGAAAACTTTTAGAAACTTTATCTGGACCAGCAGCTTTAGCAATTAATAATGCCAAGATGGCAAAAGATTTAATAGATAAAAACAGAATGCAAAAAGAAATAGAAATCGTTGGAGAGATTCAAAAAACTTTATTATCTCAAAACAAAAAAGAAAAATTCCCAATCGCAGGTATAAACATCCCAGCAAAAATTGTTTCTGGAGATTTTTATAACTTTGCCGAATTGTCTGAAGGTGTTTATGGTTTTGGTGTTGCAGATGTATCTGGAAAAGGAATTAAATCTTCTTTGTTAATGTCGAAAGCATCAAGTTTATACAGATGCCTTAGCAAAACAAATTTTTCTGCAGCAGAACTTTTAAATATTTTAAACTCAGAAATATGTGAGACAACATCAAGAGGAATGTTTGTAACAATGCTTATAGGAATCTATGATAGTAACAAAAAAGAATTAACTTTAGCTAATGCGGGCCACGAACCTCCACTAATTTATAATAATGATGGTAACTTTTCAAATTTTGAAGAAGCTGGTCCACCATTAGGTATTGCACCAAAATTTAAATTTAAAGAAACAAAAATTAATTTTTCGAATAGTTCGATGTACATTTTTACAGATGGTATCACTGAGATAAAAGATACGAAGGGAAACATGTTAGAGTCAGATGGTTTCAAAAATTATATTAAAAAGTATCAACCAACTCCAAATCACGAGAGATTAAATAAAATTGTTGAAGATATTATAAAGTCTGGTCGAATACAAAAAGATGATTTGACTATTGTGGTTGTAGATGGAATTTAATTTGATTTATTATGTTTGCAATAAGCAAAGTAATGATAGTTTTTGCAATAGTACTTACTACAATTATGTATTGGGCGACTTCAAATGTTTGTAGATATAATTTTACAATTGAAAGAAAAACAAATCAGTTAAATATTATTGCACAAGAACTTAAACCTACTCTTCCACTTGCAGAAGTTTATTATTTTAAAGAATTAAATTGTAATAGTGTAAACTTAACATGGGATTTTGATAGAGTATTGCAGAATTTAAACACATTATCTGTTATGATCTATCAAGAATTAACAACTGACATAAAAGGAAACCCAAATTAGAGGGAAATATTTGTCTTTTCTTTTTTTTTAGCTTTTAAGAATATTATTTTTAAAAATTTATAATATTTTTATTGAAATTCACTTTTTAAGCGAAAAATTAAATCAATTTTTGATTGAAAAGTAAAAATTTGAGTTTTTTTTATAAAATTTTATTTTTTTTTGATTAAATTTTAGGAAAATAATTTTTAAAACATCTTCTCTAACACAAAAAGCTATACTCTAACACAAAAAAAAAATAATTACGTTAAAAATCAATTTTTGTTGATTTTATTGACTTTTTTTATTTTTAATTAGATAATTTTTCTCTAACACAATTCTTAAATACTCTAACACAATTTATTTTTTTACTATTGTGTTAGAGCTATGAGTTTAGATTTAAAATTTCTATAGAAAAGCATTTTTAAAAAATGGTGATTTTACTCACTTTTTCACAATTATAGCCCATTTTGAACATAATATATTTTTTTGTGTTAGACTTTAATTCAGTTTTGTGTTAGAGATTCGTTAAATTGTGTTAGAGAATATTTTAAAGGGTTGTAAATGAGTGATCATGATGATGATAAAAAAAATATAAATCAAGATTCAACTAGTGATGAGTCTGATAATAAATCTTTGGTTGAGGAAAATAATCAACCTGAGAGTGTAGAATCTTCTAATGAGGGGTCATTGAATGAAAATAATGATCAAAATAATGATCAGCCACAAATTTTTGATACTGCTAACGAAAAAAAAGATGAAAATCAGGATCCAATAACTCAAAACAATGAATCAAACATCCAGGACGCTAATGAAGCGCAAAACTCTGATGTCTCAAGTGAAAAAAAAGACGAAGATACTGGTTCTGGACATCAAGTTATACATAAAAAAGATGGTCGACTACATATTTATGTTCGTCAAGACAAATATAAAGGTGAATTAAAATCAAAAAATTGGGTTGGTAGACTTTATATAGATGGAAAACAAAAAATTTCTTCTTCTGGAACAACTAATTTAGATGAAGCAATCCCAATTTTAGAAAAATGGTTTGATGATATTCAAGAAGAGAGCGAAAGATTAAAAAATCAAGTTAACAATGAAGAAATTGGTGAAAATATAAATTCTCCTGAAGAAAATATTTCCTCTAATGAAGATAAACAAATATCTCAAGATGCTTTAAGAGAAGTAGAAAAAGTTCAAACACCAATTGATAATACTGAAACCCAGACACAAGGTCAATCAAGTCCGGTTATCAGTAATGAAAATACTGAAATAAGTAAGCAAGAGCAACTAAAGGGTAAAATCTCAAATATTTTTGGAAAACTAAAAGATATTAATTTAAAGAAATTATCTTTTGGAAATAAAACTGACAAACCTTCTTTTAACAAGTCACAAGCTGGAAGTTTAAAATCAAAGTTTGATAGTTTTTTTAAATCTAAATTAGGCAAATCAACCGTTCAAGGTGAAGAGATATTAGGAATAGAACTTGCTAATAAAGAAATTAGATTAGTCCAAGTATCAAGCAATAAAGCTAATCAATGGGTATTAGATAAGCTTTACATTCATCCCGTTGAGATAAGTGATGATACTACTCCTATAGAGAATGCTGATAAATTTTCAGAGGAACTAAAATTAGCTATACAAAAATATAAATTATCATCACCAAATGTAGCGATATCTATTCCTGTCACTAGCGCAATCATCAGAGTTGTGACAGCGCCTTTAATGAATGATGAAGAGTTAGGTAAGGCAATAGAAACAAACTCATTATGGGAAAATTTAGTTCAGTTGACAGATAATTTAGAGGATTACTCCATTTTTCATCAAGTTATTAACAGGAATCAAAAAGATAATACGATGGATATTTTATTCGTTGCTTCAAAATTAACGGACATCAATAGTTATACTTCAATTATAAAAAATGCTGGGTTAAACCCAGTAATTATTGATGTAAAATGTTTTGCTTTAAAGTCAGCTGTAGATCAATCCAATCAATTAACTAATAGGCCAGAAGATGCCAATTTAACTGCTGTTTTAGAGTTTGGTTTGGACGAAAATTATTTGATGATCCTTTACGATAATAATCCGATTATAACGGATATTTTTATAAGAGGACAAGATAGAAAAATTTTGCAAGAGTCACAGGATGCTGAGGAAAAAGAAGGATTGGTTAGAAGATATGTAACTCAAGTTAAACAAGCAATCCAAGATTTTGAAACTAAATACGAAAAAAGAATTAGAAATATAAAAGTTGTATCCGACATTGAAAGTGTAGAGGAATATTTAGCGAGTTTTAGAAAAAGTTTAATGAATGTTGGATTTAATACTTTTGATCCAACTGAAGGTTTACAAATTCCAAGTCAAAATAAACAAGTTTTAGAGAATAAAGTTAATAAATCATACCTATCTACCTCTATCGGTTTAGCATTTAGAAAACTTGATGTTTTTGGCTATTATAAATTTGTTACTGCTGTAAAAAATATCAATTTGTTACCTGACCGATCAAGCGTAATGAAACAAAAAAAGATGAAAGCAATTTCAGGTTTTGCCTTTAAAGGGGTTACAGCTGTGGTTGCTGCAGTATACTTATTATTATTTGGCTTATCTTTTTGGAACATTTTTTCTTACAACTCTAAGCTAAAAGAATATGACGCGGTCTTAGCAAAACATTCTAAATTAGTAGCACAAAAAAAAATAGTTGCTAAAGAACTTGGTATTATCAATACATCTTTGAAATTAAGTCAATCACTCTCATCTAACAAAGAATTAACTTACAGAATTTTAGCCCAAGTGGCCTCAAGTGTTCCCAACAGAGTAAGATTTGACCGAGTAGAATTTAACGGATCAAGAAAATTAACTATTCAAGGTGTAGCAGCAAGTGATCAGGATATATTAAAATTTATCGATAATTTAGGTAAACAAAAATTAGTTGAACAAGCATCGTTGTCTTCTATGCGACTACCTCAGGGTCAAGCCGGAAGTGCAACAATGAAAGGTTTTAGAGTATTTGTAAAAATTAAAAGAGGTTAGCTATGGCGTTAGATATGAATATAGATTTAAAAAATATAAACTTGTCTGATTTAAAAGACAAGATTTTAAAGTTAGCTGACAAAAAAACACTGATCAAAATTGGTATTATCTTTGGTGCAATTGTTTTTTTCTTGATTATCTATTACGCAATCTTAAGCCCAATGGTGGAAACTAGAAAAGTTAAACTAGATGACATGAATTTAAAAAAAGAAGAAACAGTAAAATTCACAAATGATATAAGTTCAATGAAAAGAAAGATTAAAAAACTTAAACCAGATTATGAAAAATATTCGAGCCTTTTCCATTCAAAAGCTGAAGTAGAAGGCCTTTACCAGACACTAAGCATCTTTGCAGGACAAAATGACTTGGTGATTTCAAAAATTGAAAAAAAACAAATTAAACAAGTTCTAAAATCAACTGCTTTGGCAAAAGCAGATGGGAAAACAACAGGACAAACGAGTCAGCCTGAGGCAAAAGATATCAAGAATATTGCTTATTATCTTATTCCCGTTGACTTTGAAATAGATGGCAATTTTATTGGTTATATTAAATTTAAAAGAGCACTATCTCTTTCTAATAAGATGTTAAACTTTGACAAAGAGTCTATTCAAGTGGTACAAGGAGATTCAACTGGAGCGATAAAAGTTAGAGGAACATTAACAATTGTAGGATTACCAGATGAATTTTTTTAAAATAATATTTATTTCCCTACTCTTTATATATACTGCTTTTGCATCAATGGCTGATAGCCATGATAATGAGCAAAATATAATTGAAAAAGCAAAAGAGATAAATCAAAAAGTTAAAGAAAAGCAAGCAAATACTCAAGCGAATATTGGTTCCGAAATAGATAATGCGGAACCACTTCCATTAAACGATCCTTTTGTAGGTGACAGTTCTCTATCAGGAGGTAGCACCATGTTAACGAGTGATCCAAAAGAGGCACAAAATGAAATGAGTTTATATAAGTTTAAGTTAGTTGGAGTAATGTCCACTGCAAAAGATCAAGGATTTGTCTCTTTAATTAATGCTGGTGGAGACGTTATCACTATAAGAATGTTTGAGGAATTAAGTCCAGGAGTTAAATTAATTGCAGTGAATAATAAAGAAGCAGTGTTTGAGAAAAATAGCGAGTCTTTATTAGTAATCAATTTTAAAAATCAAATTTCGGAAAGAAGCTTTTAATTTATGAAATTCAAAAATAAAATATCATTAATTTTAATTCCTTTTTTATTTTTAATGTTGACTGGCTGTGCTGAAAAAATGGCCAAGAAGACTTTTAAACATAATACTCCACTTATTAAAACAGATGTTAAGCAACTTGGGAAAAAAGAGTTAGAAAAAAGTGCTGAAATGGGACCGATTCCAATTGAAGGAGATGTTGTAAAACTTAAAAAAAGAAAACAACTATCATCTGTTAAAGAAAGAAACTATCTATTAATTTCTGAGGAATTTGAAAATTTAAAACAAAATGTTTCATTTAAATTTCAAAATTTAGATTATAAAGAAGCGATGGCTTTAATGGCCGAGGTAGGTAAAATAAATATTTTAGTTGGTGAGGAAGTTGCCGGTGCAATAACTGCTGAACTAGATAATGTTCCTTGGGATAAAGCATTTAATGCATTATTAGATTTAAAAAGCTACGCAGCAGACATCGACGTCGCAAGTAATATAATTAGAGTATCAACTCCATCAAATTTAACTTCTCAAGAAAGTTATAAATCAGCTAGAGCTTCAGCTGTAAAAAAGAAAGTAGAGCTAGAGGACTCTGTTGAGCCCATAATTTCAGAAATTTTTAGATTGTATTACATTTCACCTGCAGAAGCTAAAGCTACAATCACAGAACTTTTTACTACAGTAGGAACTGGTTCAAGTTTTATGCCAATACAAGTCACCGAAGAAAAAACTACAAGATCAATAATAGTTAGAGGAAAAGAAAAAGACTTAGACATTGTTGACAAAGTAATAAGAGAAATTGATAAAAGAACTAAGCAAGTCTTGATCGAAGCTTTTATTGTAGAAGCAACATCAACTTTTGAGCAAGCATTAGGAAAAAAAATGGGTGCTGCATACACAAGAAATAGAGAGAGAATTGGTGGTACAATAGGTGGAAGTTCAGTCGGGGCAGCTGACGGCTCTGGAGCTGCATTGTCTGAAAGTACTGCTGCTTTTACCAACTCAGCTGGTTCAGATAATCTTTTTAGTTTCGGAACTGCTGGTGCAACGAGTGGTATAGGTATTTTAAGAAAAACTGGCTCAGCAGTGTTAAAACTAGAGTTAGATGCCTTAGAAACTCAAGGACTAGGAAAAACTGTTTCCAATCCTAAATTATTTACTTTAGACAATCAGACAGCAAGCATTAAACAAGGTGAACAAATACCTGTTTCTGGAGGTGACGGAGCAGACACGTTTGCTGATGCCGCTTTAAAACTTACGGTAACACCTAACATTATCGGTGATGGAAATGTAATGTTAACAATTGTGGTTAACAACGATACTCCTAATAGGTCTACACCAGGTACACCTGGAATAAATACAATGGAAATAAACACTAAATTACTAGTAGCAGATGGAGATATTGTAGTAATTGGTGGTATTAAGAAAAATAATGTGGCTAGTAGTAAACGAGGTGTTCCAGGTGCGAGTAAAGTGCCTGTGGTTGGAAATTTATTAAAAGGCACTTCAAAAGCTGATACAATGAATGAACTATTAGTATTTATAGCTCCAAGGATTTTGTAATGTTAAAAATTAGTAGAGAAAGTGAAATTAATTTAGTTAATGTTTTAATTGATAACGATATTATTTCTGGGAAAGATTTAATTAATATCAAAAAAATAAGCACTGAAAGTAATAAATCTCAAATTGATGCAATTTTTGAATTAAAGCTAACTGATGAAAAGAAAATAATCGATTTATTAATAAAGGAACAAAATTTAGAGACCATTGATTTAAAAAAAGTTGATATTACAGATGAAGTAAAAACAGTATTACCATCCAATTATATAAAAGTAAATTTTGTAGCGCCATTCAAAATCGATGGAAAAACTTTACATATAGCAATTTCGGATAGTTCAAAACTTGGATTAATGAGAAATTTAAAAGCTATAACAAAAAAAAATATTGAACTCCATGCTGCTAAAGTTTCTGATATCTCAGAGTTTATAGAGAGATTAGCAAGTGAAACAGATGAGGTCACAATTGCATCAATACGAGATGAAAATAGAAAAAAAATAAAAACTTTTGAGTCTGATTTAGGAGAAGCGGGTGAAGTCTTGGAAAAAGCACCTGAGGAGGATATTGAAGCTATAGAGAATGAATCTGAGGTAATAAAATTTAGTACTGCAGTAGTAGCTGAAGCAATTAAAATGGGAGTGAGTGATATTCATATTGAGCCTTATAGATTTACTTCTAGAGTAAGATATCGATTAGATGGAATGTTGCAAGAACAAGAGCAATATAAACAATTCCTTCATGATAATTATGGTGCGGTAGTTACTCGATTTAAAATTATGGGTAAATTAGATATTGCTGAAAGAAGACTACCACAAGATGGAGCAATAAATTTTAAAATAGAAAATAAAGTAGTCGATCTTCGTTTATCGATATTACCAACTGCAAACAACGAGAGAATTGTAATGCGTATTCTTAACAAAGATGCGGGTGATATAAAATTAGAACAATTGAATTTTGAAGAACAAGATTTAAAAAATTTGAGAAAAGCAATTCATAGTACTCAGGGATTAATATTAGTCACCGGCCCAACAGGTTCTGGTAAATCAACAACTTTGTATAGTATTTTAAAAGAGGTGAGCAAACCTCATTTAAATATTTTAACTGCCGAGGATCCTGTTGAATATGAATTAGATGGAGTTGGACAAGTTCAAATCAAAGACCATATTGGCCTAACTTTTGCATCAGCATTAAGATCTTTTCTAAGGCAAGACCCAGAAATTATTCTTGTTGGAGAGATGCGAGATAAAGAGACAGTTGATATTGGATTAAAAGCAGCATTAACGGGTCACTTGGTATTTAGTACACTTCACACTAATGATGCGCCAAGTACAATTACTAGATTACAGAATATGGGCACACCCGATTATTTAATCAGTGCTGCAACGCAATTAGTTGTTGCGCAAAGATTGGCAAGAAAAAATTGTAAAGACTGTAAAGTACCTGATGATGATGTAAATCCAAAAGTTCTACAAGATTTAGGATTTAGTGCCGAACAAGCATCAAGGGTTAAAGCTATTAAAGGCAAAGGCTGTGCAAAATGTAATGATACTGGTTATAAAGGTAGACAAGGTATTTATGAAATTTTAGTGGTATCAAAACCAATTAAAGAAGCAATCTTACGTCAAGCAACTACTCCTGAATTAAGAGAAATTGGAATTAAAGAGGGCTTTCAAACCATGAAAGATATGGGGCGAAGACTAATTGCATCTGGAGAGCTTAATTTTAGAGAGTACGAAAGAGTTCTTTCAGGCGAGTAAAAATGGAAGCTTTTACTTACAAAGGAATTTCTGACGGAAAATACGTCGAGGGTGATATAGAAGCTATAAACCTTGATGAAGCCTCACACCTCTTAAAAGAAAAGAAAATAATAATCACAAATATTATTAAGTCTAAAAAGAAGGCAGGTGAAAAGAAGAAAAAAAGTGGATCCTCACTTTTTGGTAAAAGCAAAAAAGTAAAAGTAGAGGATATTCTTATATTTTCAAAGCAATTTGCAACTATGGTAAAAGCAGGTTTGCCAATCTTACAAGTTTTAGCAATGCTTAGAGATCAAATGGAGAGCCAGGGGATTAAGGATATAATTGAGGATATAAGAAAGAGTTTAGAGGGTGGAGTAAATTTATCAAAATGTTTTGAAAAATATCCTCAACATTTTGACAATGTGTATGTCAACTTAATCAAGGCAGGAGAAGCTAGTGGTAAATTAGATGTATTCTTACTTAAAATAGTAGACTCGCTTGAAAAAAAAGAAAAAATTAAGAAGAAAATTAAATCTGCATTAATGTACCCAGCAATAATGTTTACAGTAGCAATAACTGTTAGTGCGTTCATGCTTGTTAAAGTAGTACCTGTATTTGCTAAAATGTATGATGGTATGGGTTTAGAGTTGCCAGCAGCTACAGCAACCATCATGGCTATGAGTGATTTTTTAAGAGGAACAGGTGGAAAAGTTATCCTTTTTGGAAGTATAATAGGTTTTTTTGGATTCAGGTTTATTACAAAAAGAAACGCTGCAATTCGTTTTAAATGGCATAAACAAGTTTTAAAACTACCATTGTTTGGGGATATGATTTTAAAATCTATGTTAGCTAGAATTTCATTGATTATGGGAAATTTAAGTGCAGCGGGTGTAAACTTATTAGAGAGCTTGGAGATTGCAAAATCTGTCAGTAACAATGATGTTATTACGGATGCTCTAGAGAATGTTAAAAAAGGAGTTTTTTCTGGAGACACATTAACAAAACTTTTTTTAAAAGAGCCATTGTTCCCCCCAACATTTAGCCAATTAATCTCTGTAGGAGAACAAACAGGTCAATTAGATGAAATGTTTAATTCAGTAGCTACTTATTATGAGGAAGAATTTGATACTACAGTTGATAATATGTCTAGTCTAATAGAACCGATCATGATTGTTTTTATGGGGGTGATGATTGGTGGACTAATGATTGCAATGTACTCACCAATATTTAACGTTGGTGCTTTAATTAATTAGATTGATTATTTTTATATTCTAAAAACTATTACTTAATAATAGATCTGCGCTGTAATTTGGTTTATCAACAAAAAAGTTATAGTCAGTAGAAATTTTAAAATCAAAAATGTCAATTTTTTTAGAAAATTTTAAACTAGTATTAATAGCTTCATCCAAATCAAATGAAAATTTCATCTCATCTATTGGAACATATCCTAGTGATAAATAAAACTCATCGTAATAACCTCCCCGCGTGCCAAATCTCTCAATGTTAACAACTGTCGACCAACCTGTTATCGATGTTCTATCAATACCATAACCAATTCTATAATTATATTTGGATCTATTATTAGATTCATATTCATAGATGGTACTTTGATTATTCAAATAATAAAATTCTGCATTAGATGATGGACTTAAGTCTCCAATAAATTCTAATCTTCCATGGTGATTAATGATTTCCTTATCTTTCTCTCCTTTATGTGTTTTATCAAAGAGCACCCCAATAGTGGCTATCGCAGTTTTAATATTTTGATCTTTATAATGTAATGCATCAGCTAAACTACTACCTAAAATTGTTTTTTCATCAAATGGTTTAAGCTTAGTATATCCAATTTCTAACTTAACACCTGGATTTAAGTTTATATCTTTATTATGTAGTCGTTTCCCAAAATTCATTGATCCAAATATTTGGTGCCCATTTCTATTACCCTCTAATTTATTGCCATTAATAACTCTTCGATGATCAATTTCCAGTAAGCTAAGTCCAATAATATTGTCAGTAAAATAATCATTATCTTTAATCTTTGTGCGATAAGCAGCCAAACTATAAGTGTTTGTATTTAAATTAGAACCATTGCTTCCAATATCTACATCGTCCTTTCCGAATTGAAAAACATATCCGTACATTAAATCTCTATCGTCTTCATCAATTCTGTCAGTACCAAAAGATATTCCATAATTTTGAATATCTCTTGAGGATGTATTGCTTACATTTTTTTCTCCTATAACAATTCTCCCCTCACTCCAGTCGAACCAATTATTACTTCTATAAGTTCTATCTCTTTCTTTCTTAAAAGCGTCAAACGTGCTTACTAGTTTTGCAACTTTTTGATTTTTAAAGTCAATACTGGCATTTAAGTTTGAGAGATTGTCTTTATTTTTGTGTCTTCTAAGCCACTCAATTCTATGAAAAATTGGAAGCGTGTTGTTTCTTATTACACGTTTTGACATCTCTACGTTAGCCTCGATAATAGCTTTAACATCTGAATTAGCTGAAGGATCACTACACGTTATAGTGCCTGCACAATCAATTTCATATTCATGAATTTGATTAGTACCTGGAGGACCATTGTCACTGGTAACGAATAATTTTGTAAAGTTTGAAGCAAATATAAATCCCATCATGTTATCTGTTCTGCTTCCTAAATCAAATGTAGTAAAAGTAGAAGATAGAGTCGTGATATCGTAAGCTGTGCTTAAAGAGTATTTGTTCATTCTTGTGTTTTCATTACCAGCAAAAAATAATTGAGTTCCATCTGAATTGAATTGAATATTTCTCATACTGGTATCAGCACTTACCAAGGAGTCTGAAGTTCCCCCAGGGGTAACTCCCGATCTAAGATCAAAAGGATTTGTTAAATCATATTGTCTCAATTTATCGTTTCTTATTCCACCAATAAACATTCGTGTTCCATCAGGTTTAAAAGCTAAAGTTCTTAATTGATTTTCGTTACCTATTGCTACCTCATATATTTTTTCGCAAACTAAAGTTGTTGAATCCCATGGAGTAGTTAATTTAAATTGCCAAACACCAAAACTAAGAGAACCAATGCCTTCATTTGTAGTTACAAACATTCTTGTTCCATCAGGGTTAAATTCAATTGAATGAGGGTAATTCATTTGACCAACTCCCTCAGCTGCACATGTTAATGCGGTTCCTTTTGGCGTCCCTCCTGTAAAAGATATTGTAGCAGTGCTTATATCAAATGGTGTGGTTAAAGAGTATTCAATTAAGTATGCTTTCTTATCATTTGGGTCAGACTCCCGATTAGTTATATACATTCTTGTTCCGTCTGGCTTAAAGTTTATTCCTCTAATACCAGGAGTATCTGATGAAACATCTTTTGTTTGTACAAAAGTAAATTCAGCAAATGAATGTGAATTAAATAAGGTTAAGAAAAGCATCAAAAATAAAAATATCTTTTTTATCATTTCTTCAAAAAAAATTTAGAATTATTGTAATGCTACACTCATACTTAGAATATTTGTGTAATTACCATCACCATCCTTTGTATTACAGGGCTTCTTGAAGCACATTTCTACTGTGGCGTTTTTATTTCCTTGAGTATTAATAATTATGTATCCAAGTTGTTTATCTTCATAAGCAGCCCCACCACTTCTAACAGCTTTAGATGTTGAGCCATCCACTTCACCAAAAGGATTTTTAAAACTATAATCTCTAAAAGCTTCATCAACGTATTGAGCTATAGTTTGTGCTTTTACATCAGAACATTTAACATTATTTTGATCAAATAAATTTCTGTTTGGATCGACATTGCACATCATAAGTTCATTTGAAATATATTTAGAAGCACTAGCAAAATTTGATTTGGCAGTTGCTATTTTAGCTGAAGCTGTATATCCGTTATAAGCAACTACTCCTACTGCAGCTAAAATACCGATGATTGCCACGACGACTAGGAGTTCTATTAGTGTGAACCCTTTTTGTTTCATAAAAAACTTATAATTTTTTAGTAAGAACTAAATTGTTGATCCAGGGTTTATCACCTTCTTTAAATTTTATAGAATCCATTATTTCTTGAATAAAAAAAGTACCAAGCCCACCTGGTTTGACATCATCGATTGCTCTATGTTTAACTTTACTTTCCTCAACTGGTTTTCCTTTATCAAAAAAAGCAATTTCGAGTTCTTTACCAGTACAAGAAATTCTAACTGCCATCCTGTCTTGAGTATCAGGATAATCTTTGTAAGCATGTTTGACAATGTTTTGTGCAGCTTCGGCAATCGCCAAAACTAATTCTTCTCTTAAATCTTCATTTATTTTAAATTTTTCGAAAACTTCTCTTGAGAAACTTCTTACATCCTTAAGACTTGATGACCTTACTAGGAAATCTTTTTTTTCAGATAAATTTGTTGGATCTGTGACTTCAGTATTCATTTTGTTGAATTACTCCAAATTTAAAATTTGCTCTAACTTCGCCATCATTATAACTTTTAAAACTGATTTACTAACATCCTTAACTAT
>CACNXC010000005.1 GCA_902624315.1 uncultured Pelagibacteraceae bacterium
AGAAATTATCTCAAATTTTAATTCAAATAGTAAAAAATTCTTTAATAAAGTAACTTTTAAAAATTTTGTTAATGATCTTTTAGTAGCTTATTTTGGATAAATCATTTTTTTTGGATTCACTATTCTATCAAAATCTTTTTCATTAATTAATTTTGTTTTTAAAGCTTCCTCCTTAAGGGTTGTGCCTTTTTTATGTGCTGTCTTAGCTATTTTGGCAGAATTATCGTATCCAATATGAGGGGCCAATGCAGTTACTAGCATTAATGAGTTGTCTAAAAATTTTTTAATTTTTACTTTATCTGCTTTAATTCCTTTGACGCAATATAAAGCAAAATTTTTAGTACTATCTGCAAGAAGATCAATAGATTGTAAAATGTTGTGAGCAATTAAAGGTTTAAAAACATTAAGTTCAAAATGTCCATGAGAACCAGCCATTGTTATTCCATTATGATTACCAATTACTTTAACACAAACCATTGTCACTGCTTCTGATTGTGTTGGGTTTACTTTTCCTGGCATAATTGATGAACCTGGTTCATTTGCAGGTAAAATTATTTCACCATATCCAGCTCTGGGCCCCGATCCTAAAAATCTAATATCGTTTGCAATTTTCATTAAACTAACAGCAGTTGTATTTAAGGTTCCAGAAAAATTTACTATTTCATCATGAGCTGCTAGTGCAGCAAATTTATTCTTGGTTGGTTTAAAAGGTAGTTTAGTTATTTTTTTTATTTCATTTATTACTTTTTTATCAAAACCTTTTTTACTATTGATACCTGTGCCAACTGCAGTTCCACCTTGGGCTAGATAATAAATTTCATTTAAAGCATTTTTAATTCTTACAATACAATCCTCTAATTGAGATTGGTATCCTGAAAACTCTTGTCCTAATGATAATGGAGTTGCATCCTGAAGATGAGTTCTTCCAACTTTTACAATATTTTTAAATTGGGAAACTTTTTTTTTCAATTCTCTATTTAAAAGCTCAAGAGATGGTAGCAACTTATTTTTAGTTTCCATAGCTATAGCTATATGCATTGCTGTAGGAAATACATCATTAGTAGATTGAGATTTATTTACATGATCATTTGGATGAACTGGTTTTTTTGTACCTTTTCTTCCACCTAAAATTTCGATTGCTCTATTCGCAATTACTTCATTTACATTCATATTAGTCTGGGTACCAGAGCCAGTTTGCCAAACTTTTAGTGGAAAGTGTTCGTCTAATTTACCACTGATTACTTCATTAGATGCTTTTACAATCGCATTAGAAATTTTTGGGACTATCTGTTTTTCTTTTCTATGAACAATAGCAGCAGCTTTTTTAATTATTGCGATAGATTTTATTAAAACTGGTCTAACTAAAAACTCACCAATATCAAAATATTTTTTTGATCTTTGAGTAGAAGCTCCCCAATATTTATCATTAGGAACATTAATTGTTCCAATACTATCGAATTCTTTTCTTAATTTCATTGATTAATAGGCAAATATTAAATTACTATAAATATACATTAATTTTATAAAACTTACAGGAGCATTATGTCAAATTTTAGTAAGGTTGGAACTTTTATGAAAACCTTTGGTCAAGAGGTTAAAAATAAACCTTCATTTAGCACAGATAAAATCAATAAACTGCGATTAGATC
This sequence comes from uncultured Pelagibacteraceae bacterium, assembly GCA_902624315.1. GTDB lineage: Bacteria > Pseudomonadota > Alphaproteobacteria > Pelagibacterales > Pelagibacteraceae > Pelagibacter. The sequence continues at coordinate 1,649 of CACNXC010000005.1, forward strand.
TTATAAAAGAAGAATTGAGTGAGTTAACAGATGCAATGAATAATAAGGATTTATTAGAGGTTGCTGATGCTTTAACAGATATCTTGTATGTTACTTATGGGGCAGGACATGCTTTTGGAATTGATTTAGATAAGTGTTTTGATGAAGTTCAAAATTCTAACATGAGCAAGTTAGACGAGAATGGAAAACCAATTTATAATGAACACGGCAAAGTAATGAAAGGTCCAAATTACTTTAAACCAGATCTTTCAAAATTTGTTAATTAAATTTCTAATTTAAAATCAATTGCTGGTGCACTATGGGTTATGCCACCAACAGAAATTCTATTTACACCAGTTTTTGCAACCGATTTAACTTTTTTTAAATCTATATTTCCTGAAGCTTCAGTTTGATAATATTTTTTTGCAAGCTTAACTCCTAATTTTAAATTTTTAACACTCATATTATCAAATAAAACACGATCAAATTTTAATCCGATTATTTTCTTCAGCTGTTTAATTGTATCTACTTCCACAGTTATTTTTTTTCGTTTTTTATTTTTGATTGCCAAACTTACTAATTCCCTTATGTTTGAATTTGCAATATGATTGTCTTTTATCAAAAATTCATCACTTAAGTTAAATCTATGATTAGTTCCTCCACCTAATTTTACTGCATATTTTTGTATAACTCTTAAATTAGGAATAGTTTTCCTAGTGCAACAAATTTTACATTTTTTTCCTGCCAATTTTACAAATTGATCAGTTTTTGTAGCAATACCTGAAATATGAGATAAAAAATTTAGTGCAACTCTTTCTGCAATCAAAATATTTTTTTTATTTCCTTTAATAATTGCGATTATTGAATTTCTTTTTACAAAAGACCCATCTTTAGTTTTTGTAATGAATTTAATTTTTTTATCTATAAGTACAAAAGCATATTTTACAAATAGTAGCCCGCCAATCACAGCATCCTGATTAGATACTAATTTTGCCTCAATTATTTTATTATTTTTAATTAAACTAGAAGTAATATCACCTGAAGGATATAAATCTTCATTGAGTGCAAGTTTAACGTTACTTTTTATAAAATTTTCACTAAGTTTAATTTGAGACACAAAAAGTTATCTGCCGATAGAAACCATTTTTTCAACTGACATTCTTGCTTTATCGATTGTTTCTTGATCCATAATAATTTCACCAGTTTCATTCTCTAAACAATCTAAAATTTTTGGCAATGTTATTTTCTTCATGTGCGGACACATGTTACATGGCCTGATAAATTCTACATTTGGATTTTCGACTTGAATGTTATCGCTCATTGAACATTCAGTTACCATCATAACTTTTTTTGGTTGATTATCTTTAACATAGTTTATCATTCCTGAGGTTGATCCTGCAAAATCACTTGCCTTTATTACATCTGGTGGACACTCAGGGTGAGCTATGATTTTAATCCCTGGGTTGCTCTTTCTAATATTTTGAATTTCTTTTTCGTTAAATTGGTCATGAACAATACAAATTCCTTTCCAAGAAATAATCTTAACATCTGTTTGAGAAGCAACATATTTTGCAAGATAATCATCTGGTAAAAAAATTACTTTTTTAACCCCTAAAGATTTTACAATCTTAATAGCATTTGCAGATGTACAACATACATCTGTTTCTGCTTTTACATCTGCAGAAGTGTTGACATAAGAAACTACAGGCACACCAGGATATTTTTCTTTTAATAATCTGACATCTTTTCCGGTAATTGAAGATGAAAGAGAACAACCTGCTTTCATATCTGGTAGTAAAACTTTTTTATTTGGGCTCATTAACTTTGCAGTTTCAGCCATGAAATGTACACCAGCCATAACAATTATATCTGCTGAAGTTTTTGAAGCTTCCACAGCAAGAGCGAGAGAGTCTGCTGAAAAATCTGCGATACCATGATAAATTTCTGGGGTTTGATAATTGTGAGCTAAAATTACTGCATTTTTTTCTTTTTTAAGTTTATTTATTTTATGAATAAAGGGAGCATGCACTGACCATTCAATTTCAGGCATAACCTTGGAGATCTTTTTATAAATAGGATCAGTTGCTTGTTTTACTTCCTGATTAAATTCCATAATAAAAATTTATCAATTTGAAACCTACTTGTCATTGATTTAATGTGGGTCAAATTTGCGGCTATGCTGAAATTGGTAGACAGGCACGGTTGAGGGCCGTGTGGACCTAGTCCATGAGAGTTCGAGTCTCTCTAGCCGCACCAAAATGAATTTTTTACGGGGACTTTTTAATCAAAAATTTCAAATTTTTAAGCTAAGTGTGCTCAGATTGTGCTCATTATTTTTTTCAATTTAAAACAATTTAGACTCTTGGTTCAGGATTTGTTACATTAGAACATAAAGGAGAAAATTATGAGCAAAGGATATTTGATAGCACATCTTAAAGAACACGATAAAGAAGGTATGGAAAAGTTTAAACAAATGTCCGGACCAACTATTGGAGAGCACGGTGGCAAAGTTCTTGTTCGTGAACCCAGTCCTGACATAAGAGAAGGTGAAAATTTAGGTACTGTTGTATTAATTGAATTTGAAAGCATTGATGCTGCTCGTAAATTCTATGAGTCAGATAAATATCAAGCGGCTAAAGCGGTTAGAGAATTAGCGGCCAAAGCTCATCTAGTTTTAGTTGAGGGGAATTAAAACTCAGCTAATTAAAAAAGGGATTGATTATCAAATTGGTTTTAATCCTAATTGTATTAAATGAAAAAAATTATATTAGTCATTTTATTTAGTTATTTATTTCCACATGCGCTATTAGCCGATCAGCTTGAACGAAAAATACGTGATTTTTCCAAATGGCTTAACTTAAATGGTTATGATCAGTATTTAGATAAAACAGGTGATCCTCTTGATATGGTGTTGGACAGATCGCTTTGTACATCTGAGTCATATTGGGATGATTGTGTTGGAGCTGATGGAAAATTAATACCAACCAAAGATCGTAAATACACTTTAATTTATCCTAGTAATTTAAAACTAAAATTAAATAAAAAAAAAAATAATCTTGGATTTAAATCAAACCCAAATAGAGACACACTTATTTATTATTTATGGAGATACGCATTTAGAAAGACGGATAATTATGAGATTAAACCCTCTAAAAAGCCATATGAATTTGAATTCAATTTAATTGATGATCAATTTGTAAAAAAACAAATGAAAACAAAAGGTATATTAAGTTATTTATACTTTCAAGAAGGACAAATTTTAATTGATGAAATTTCTCCCAAAGAACAATTTGGTGAATTTATAAATGATGAAACAAAATTTTATTCAATGTCAATGGGGAAGTCTATAACTTCTTATATTTTAGGTCATGCTATTTGCGGTGGATATATTGACGGAGTTGACGCTAGAATTAATGATTGGCCTCCAATTGAAAATACTCTCTATCACAATCAAAAGTTAATTGATTTTTTGAACATGAGTACAGGAGACCAAAAATATATAGATGAATATTTAAAAAATGATGGAACTTTTTTGGGAGATCCATATTATTTTTATGAAGATAACAGTATTAACACAACTACCCGCCGTTTTTTAAAAGGCTCAGTAAAATCAAAAAGTAAATATTATTATAATGGATTTATGACACAAATTATAACTAATTACACAAAGTATAAAACAGGTGATGATTATAAAAAACTTTTGAATGAAATTTTTGTGGATAAGGTAAAAATTAAATATAGTATTTTTCCTACATTTTCTAATTCCGATGAACCAGAAGAGAATGGAAACTTGCACCCAAATTTACGTATTAGCAGATATGATTGGTTAAGAATTGCAAAAGCTATTATGGATGATTATCAGAATGACACCTGTGTTGGTAAATATTTAAAAGAAATTCACAAAAGAAGGGTGCCTAAAAAAAGTACTAAACACATGGATGAACCACATTTTAATCGAACAAAATCTTACGGTGGTCAATTCCATATGGATTATCCAGGTTTAAAAGACAAAGTTATTTTTGGAATGGGAGGTTATGGAGGACGAGCAATTTTAATTGATATGGAAAATTCAAGAATAGTTGTTCTTAATTCACTTCACTATAATTATGATAGGTTTAAATATAATCATAAAAAACTTTTAATAGATCCAATTAAAAACGGTAAATAAAATAAAAAAAATTTTCTTATTCATCTTGTTCAATGATGAATATTAGCATAAACACTCCATAACAAACTAAGAGGGTATTTCAAGCCATTCTGGGATTAATACCTTTATTGATCCATTTTTACATTTAAAAATTTTATTTTTATCGAAGTTTTTGTCTAAGAATTTAATTAAAGCAAAGGGATAATCATCATTAATCAGAACTTTTCCAATTTCGGTATCATTAGCAAAAATTGCATCATTCTCACTCAATTTTCCATCAATAATCTCTATTGGGAATAGTCTTTTTGAAAGTTTATTTTTTAATTTAATTCTTGCAGTATTTTCTTGACCTACATAGCAACCTTTTTTGAAGTCGATTCCATTCAATTCTTCATAATTACACTCAATACCAAATAATCTATTTTTTAATTTATTTAAATTTTTAGGTACAATTCCCAGCTTATAACTTTTGATATGATAATTATTTATTTTAGAGTCCTTTAAATCGAGTTTCTTCAAAGATAAATATAGCTTCTCTAAATTGATGATAAGTCTAGCACCTAAGAGTTTATTCCTTGGATCTAAAAATATTGGGTCTTCTCTATATTTAAAAGTGAATCCCAACATATCTTTTGAACCTTCAATTGATAAATATTTTTCATATCCGAAACAAGCAACCACAAATTCGTTACTTAAATTAAGAATTTCTACTTTTGATCTTATTTTATAAAGATTTAGTTGTTTAAAAATTTCCTCATATTGTGATTTTTCACAATCAATAAAAAAACCTGACTTATGTTTAACAACCATAAATTCAAAGAGAAATTTACCTTGAGGGGTAAATAATGATGCAAAACAACTTGAATTATCTGTGACCTTATTAATATCGTTGCTGATAAGATTTTGTAAAAAATCTTTCGCATCAGTGCCATTTATATAAAGTATGGCTCTATCATCTAATATATAAACATCATTATTCATATTTGATTAGTATTTGATTTTAATATAATTACTTTTTGCACAAATGTTAGATCTAATAATCAAAAATGGAAAATGCTATATTGATGGTGATCTCAAAGAAGTAAGTGTAGGTGTTAAGGGTGGTAAAATTGATAAGATTGGTGAAATCTCATCTGATGCTAAAGAGACTATTAATGCTAAAGATTTGTTAGTTTTACCAGGATGTATAGATACCCAAACTCATTTTAGAGAACCTGGCTCAACAGATACAGAAGATCTTCATTCTGGAAGTAGAGCTGCAGTTGCGGGAGGTATTACTGCAGTATTTGAAATGCCAAATACTAACCCACCTACATCAAACATAAAAGAATTTCAAAGAAAATTAGATCTTGCAAAAAATAGAATGTATTGCAATTACGCTTTCTATTTTGGTGCAACAGCCGAGAACGTTAATCAGTTAGCAGAGCTAAAAGATTTGGAAGGATGTTGTGGTATTAAATTATTTGTAGGTTCATCAACTGGTAATCTTTTAGTAGCTCTTGAAGAGGACATCGATAAAGTCTTTCAACACTGTTCTAAAATAGTTGCAGTGCATTCAGAAGATGAGGAAATTTTGAATAGGAATAAAAAATTAATTAAAAATGGTGATGTGCATTCACACCCTGTTTGGCGGAGTGAGGAGTGTGCCATTTCTTCAACTAGAAGGATTGTTAGAATTGCTAAAAAGTATAATAAGAAAGCTCATATTCTTCATATTACTACTAAGCAAGAGATAGATTTTTTATCTCAACACAAAGGTAATATTACTTTCGAAATTACACCACAGCATTTAACGATCTATGCTCCAGATTGTTATGACAAACTTGGAACCTTTGCACAAATGAATCCGCCCATTAGAGATAAATCTCATTATGATCGATTATGGTATGCAGTTAAAAATAATATCAATGACACAATTGGCTCAGACCACGCCCCACATTTAAAAGCAAACAAAGATAAAGAATATCCCAACTCACCCTCTGGTATGCCAGGTGTTCAAACATTAATGCCAGTGATGTTAAACCATGTGAATGATGGAAAATTATCACTTAATCAATTAATGAATTTAGTTTGTGAAAATCCTATTAAAATTTTTGGCATTCAGAATAAAGGATTTATTAAAGAGGGTTATGATGCTGATTTCACGATTGTTGATATGAATAAAAAGATTGTGATTAAAAATGAGAATATTGAAAGTAAATGTGGTTGGTCACCTTTTAATAATGTTGAGTTTAAAGGAACACCTGTAGCTACTATTATTGCTGGAAAAACAAAAATGAAAGATGGAAAAATTATAGGAAATCCAGAAGGAACCCCATTAGAGTTTAATTAAGTTTTATTGTAAAACTATTTACTAACACTACGCCGATTACAATTAAAAATAATCCTAGTATTGCTTGCCAAGCTAAAGTTTGTTTAAAAAAGATGTAACCTAATATTGCAATGGTAAATATGCCAAGACCACTCCATGTAGCATAAACAATTGCTATTGGAAGCTTGTTCACCACAAAAGTTAGTAGATAAAAAGCAGTTAAATAGAATATAGCAAGAAAACTTGTAGGGACAAGTTTGGTGAAGTTTTGTGAAACCGGTAGTAACATAGTTCCTGCTACCTCACAAAAAATTGCACCTATTAGAAATAAATATGTTTTAAGCACTTTTGAGAATATTATTTTTGATTAAATCCTCTTTGATCTCATCTAAAATGGCTGGATCATCAATAGTTGGAGGCGTTTTATATTCAACACTATCAGCGATTTTTCTTATTGTTCCTCTTAAAATTTTACCTGATCTTGTTTTTGGTAATCTTTTAATAACAATTGCAACTTTAAATGCAGCCACTGGTCCAATTTTATCTCGTACCATTTGAATACATTCTTTAGAAATAGTCTCATTATCTTTATCCACTCCTGCTTTTAAAACAATTAATCCAATTGGTAATTGACCTTTTAATTTATCAGCTATTCCAAGCACTGCACATTCAGCAACTGATTGATGTTCTGATAAGACTTCTTCTATTGCGCCTGTTGACAATCTGTGACCGGCAACATTGATAATGTCATCAGTTCTAGACATAATCCAGATGTAACCATCTTCATCAATGTGACCTGCATCGTAAGTTTGATAATACCCCTCATAATTTGACATATAATTTTCTTTATATCTTTGATCTGCATTCCATAGAGTTGGAAAAGTTCCTGGAGGCAAAGGTAATTTTACTACAATGTCTCCCATCTCATTTGGTTTAGCTAAACTTTGGTCTGATTTTATAATTTTAACATCATAACCTGGTACAGCTTTACAAGCTGAGCCATATTTTGTTTTCATCATTTCTATACCAGTACAATTTGAACTGATCGCCCAACTTGTTTCAGTTTGCCACCAATGATCAATTACTGGAACTTTCAATAAATTCTCTGCCCATTTAATTGTATCTGGGTCAGCACGTTCTCCCGCAAGAAAGAGGCTTTCAAATTTACTTAAATCATATTTAGAAAAGAATTTTCCCTCAGGATCTTCTTTTTTAATTGCTCTAAAAGCTGTTGGCGCAGTGAATAAAGATTTTACTTTATAGTCAGAAATTATTTTCCAGAATGCTCCTGCATCAGGTGTGCCGACAGGTTTACCTTCAAACAAGACTGTAGTGCATCCTTTAAATAATGGAGCATAAACGATATAGGAGTGACCGACGATCCAACCAATATCACTTGCTGACCACCAAATATCATCTGCATCAATGTTATAAATATTTTTCATCGTCCATTTTAATGCAACGACATGGCCACCAATGTCTCTGACGATCCCTTTTGGAGTTCCAGTAGTTCCTGATGTGTAAAGTATATAAGCAAATTCATTTGAATTCATTTCAACACAATCAGTATCTTTAGCATTAGCATGTGCCTCATCCCAACTGATCTCCATTGGAGCGTTTAATTTAACTTCGTGACCTTTTCTTTGAAATAAAATCATCTTACTAATTTTATGTTGAGCTTGTTTGATTGCTTCATCTACCAAAGGTTTGTATTCAACAGTTCGTCCTGGTTCAAAACCACATGATGCGGTCACTAAAAGTTTGGCTTTACTATCATCAATTCTGCTCGCAAGTTCGTTTGATGCAAACCCACCAAAGACAACTGAGTGTATGGCGCCAATTCTCGCACAAGCTAGCATTGCAACAACCGCCTCAGGGATCATCGGCATATAAATTATTACTCGATCCCCTTTGTTGATACCTTGATCCTTAAGTACGCCAGCAAACTTTGAAACTTTTGATCTTAATTCCTCGTAAGTGAACTTACTTTTGTTTCCTGTAATGGGACTATCGTAAATTAAAGCAGTTTTACTACCTTTTCCTTGGTCAATATGAAAATCTAGAGCGTTATAACATGTATTGGTCACTCCATCTTCGTACCATTTGTAAAAAGGGGGATTTGATTTATTTAAAATTTTTGTTGGTTTCTTAAACCAGAAGATGTCATTAGCAGCCTCTTGCCAAAATTTTTCTGGATCTTTGATAGAAAGATCGTAAATTTTGCTAAATTTGTCTGACATCGTTATTTTGATTCGTTGTTATAATTTGTTGTGGTTTTTAAATCACAAATTGTATTTAATTTTAAAAAACAAGTAAAATCAATGTAAATTAATGACAATTAAGTCTTCAATAAAGCCTTTTAATTTGGTATTTAACCACAACTTTTGCTTGGGGAAACCTAAGCTTAGTTTATATAAACTAATAAAAACTAACTAAAGAGGGAGTTTTTTATGAAAAAACTTAAAATGTTTGCATTAGCAGCTGTTGCCCTTATCGGTATTACAGGTGTTGCAAACGCAGCGACCACTATGTTAGCTCAAGATGACTTTGTTGGGATATCTTTCTGGATAATCTCAATGGGTATGTTGGCTGCTACTGCTTTCTTCTTCATGGAAAGAGGAACTGTGGCTCCTGGCTGGAAAACGTCAGTAACTGTTGCTGGTCTTGTAACTGGTATTGCATTCATCCATTACATGTACATGAGAGATGTATGGGTGACTACTGGTGATTCACCTACAGTGTATAGATATATTGACTGGTTAATTACTGTGCCATTACAGATGATAGAGTTCTACTTAATTCTAGCAGCTGTAAGAAAAGCAAACTCTGGAATGTTCTGGAGATTGTTAATTGGTTCATTGGTAATGTTAATCGGTGGATATTTAGGAGAAGCTGGATATATCAACGCTACACTTGGTTTTGTAATCGGTATGGCAGGTTGGATATACATTCTATATGAAATATTCTCAGGAGAAGCTGGAAAAGCTGCTGCTAAGAGTGGAAACAAAGCACTTGTTACTGCTTTTGGTGCAATGAGAATGATCGTAACAGTAGGATGGGCTATTTACCCATTAGGTTACATTTTTGGTTACCTAACAGGTGGAGTAGACGCTGACTCACTAAACGTGATTTACAACTTAGCTGACTTTATTAACAAAATTGCATTTGGTCTAGTAATCTGGGCTGCTGCAGTAAGTTCAGCTGGTGCAAGAGCAAGATAATTACGCTTTAAAATAAATTTATAGGGCGAGTATGTTTTCACATACTTGCCCTATTTTTTTGCATAACTATATAATACTTATGGCAAAAATAACCTTCATTACACACGATAATAAAAATCATACTGTTGATGTTCAAAATGGATTGACTGTGATGGAAGGTGCAGTACAGAATGACATTCCTGGAATTGATGCAGATTGTGGAGGTGGTATGGCCTGTGCGACATGTCATGTGTATGTAAAAGATGATTGGTTTGATAAACTTCCAGCTAAAGAGGATGGAGAAGAAGATATGTTGGATATGGCATTTGAACCAAAAAAAAATAGCAGATTGAGTTGTCAAATAATTGTGTCTGATGATTTAGATGGACTTGAAGTTAACATACCTTCCAAACAGTCATAAATGAATAAAACTGATGCATTAATAATTGGAGCAGGACCTACCGGACTATTTACAGCTCATCAATTAAAATTAATTGGACTTAATTGTGAAATAGTCGACAACTTAGATAAAATAGGTGGACAATGTATAGAACTTTATCCTGATAAACCAATATACGATATTCCAGCAGTTCCAGAATGCACTGGTGAAGAATTAACTAATAATTTAATAAATCAAATAAAACCCTTCGATATTAAAATACATTTAAGTGAAAGAGTAGATGAAGTAAAAAAAGAAGGTAACAATTGGATTGTTAAAACAAATAATGATAAAAAATTTTCAACCCCAAATGTAATAATTGCAGGAGGTGTAGGCTCTTTTGAACCTAGAAAATTTCCAGTAAAGGAATGTGAAAAATTTGAAAATAATTCATTATTTTACTCAATTAGAGATAAAAAAATATTTGAAGGTAAAACTGTATCTATTTTTGGAGGAGGGGATAGTGCTTTAGATTGGGCTGTTGAATTATCAAAAAATTCTAAAGTAAATTTAGTTCATAGAAGAGACGATTTTAGAGGTGCGCAAGCGACTGTAGATAAAGTAAATGAACTTGCTAAAGAGGGAAAAATAAATCTTTATACAAAATATCAAATGAGCTCGATTGAGGGAGACGATCATGTAAAGAGTATTGATATTAAAAATGACAATAATGAAACTAAAAATCTCAAAACAGATTATGTTTTAGGGTTCTTCGGATTAATTATGCAACTAGGACCAATTGCTAATTGGGGTCTAAATATTGATAAAAAAACAATTGAAGTAGATACAGAAAAATTTGAAACCAACCAAAAAGGAATTTATGCAGTAGGGGATATTTGTAATTACCCTGGCAAATTAAAATTAATCTTATCTGGTTTTCACGAAGGTGCTTTAGCTGCAAGAGCTTGTTTTAAATTAGCAAGACCTAATGAAAAATATCGATTTGAATTTACCACTTCATCAAAAACTATTAAAGAGCGTCTTGGTGTAAAAGGTGATTAAACTTTACTCCGCTAATACTCCTAACGGAAAAAAAATAAGTATCATGCTTGAGGAGATTGGCTATGAGTACAAAGTAATTAATATAGATCTCAACAAAGGTGATCAATTTAAACCTGAATTTAAAAAGATAAGTCCATTAAGTAAAATACCAGTGATCATTGATCAGGATAATAATAAGAATATTTTCGAGTCAGGTGCAATTTTAATGTATTTAGCCGAACAAAGTGGAAAATTTTATGACACCAAAGATCGATTAGAGATAAATCAATGGTTGATGGCGCAGATGGGTTATGTTGGACCCATGTTAGGACAACATCATCAATTTCATCATTACAATCCTGGTAAAAGTCAGTTTGGCGAAGAAAGATATTTCAAGATATCTAAAAGAATATATGAGGAATTAGACGAAAGATTATCTCAATCAAGATTTCTAGCTGGAAAAAATTACACAATCGCTGACATAGGAACTTTTCCTTGGATAGCACGACATGAGTGGCATGACATTGGTCTTAAAAATTATAAAAATCTTACTAGATGGTATGTTGAGATATCTGAAAGAGAAGCGGTGAAGAAGGGTTTTAAATTTATGAATACAGATGAAGTTCCACCGAAGCCCTAGTTCATTGAGCTAATTAACCTAAATAGTGAAGCAAAAATTCCGTGACCAGACAATTCTATAGCTACGATTGCAATAATTATTAAAATTAATTTTTGGTTCATCTAATTAATGAATACGAATAACAATAACAGAACCCAAAAAAAACCATAATAATAGTAAATATATTTTTTGGTAAAATTATAGGTAATTGGGTTATGAACTTTTTTACTTTTCTTTTTTTTAGTCATCGGCGTGAACTTTTTCGTCCTTTTCATGTTTTTCTTGTGCAGCTATAGTATATTTTGCAACAGGTCTTGCCATGAGTCTTTTTAGCCCTATTGGTTCTGCAGTATCTAGACAAAATCCATAGGTATCTTCTCTTATTCTAGCTAAAGCTTTATCAATTTCTGAAATCAGCTTGATTTGTCTATTGATTGCTTTCATTTCAACATTTTTATCTGTGTATGAACTTGCTTGATCGACAATATCGGCTGAAATACTATTATCATCCATACTGCCGTTATACAGAGCTTCATTATTTGCTCTAACCAGCTCTTTTTTCCACTCTTGTAATTTCATTCTAAAGAAAACCTTATGTTTTTCGCACATATATTTTTCAGTTTCCTTTGGAATGTAGGTTTTAGAAATTTTGATAGGCCCTTTGTTAATTTCTTTTGGTTTACTAATAGTCTTGGGTTTTGCTTTAATTATAGTTTTAGTTTTAGCTTTAGTAACTTTTTTTTTTACTTTACTAGTTTTAGGCATTTTTCAATTTGAATTCGAGGGAGTATATTCAGCAAATTAGGGGTGTCAAGCAACGTTAATTATTGTAAATATTTACTTATGAATGTCTTAAATAGAAATATTAATAATATATTTTTTATTTTTGCATTATCGCATTTAATAATTTGGACACTGATTCCTTCATTAACAAATAAAAATTTACCACTAGATACAATTGAAGCTTTAGCATGGGGAAGTAATTTAGATTGGGGTTTTAATAAACATCCACCCGTAAGTGCTTTTTTTCCTGAAGTATTTTTTCAAATTTTTGGTTCTCAAGACTGGGTTTATTATTTATTAAGTCAAATATTCGTGATAATTGCTTTTTATTACGTATTTAAATTTGCTTTTGAAATTTTTAAAGATTTAAAATTAAGTTTAATTTCAGTTTTATTATTAGTTTCTATCTATTTCTACAATTTCACTACTCCTGAATTTAATGTAAATGTTTGCCAATTACCATTTTGGTCATTAGTTGTTTATTATTCATGGAAAATTTATTCGTCACAGGAAATAAAATTTTCAGATTGTTTTCTAGTTGGCTTATTTGCTGCGGTTGGCTTTTTATCTAAATACTTGTTTCTCTACCTTTTAATATCAATCGATTTATTGTTTATTTATCTAATTTTTTTTAAAAAAACTAAAAAATTTGATTTTAAATATTTGATAACAATTGAGGTCTTTTTAGTTTTATTAGTTCCTCATTTAATTTGGCTCTTTGATAATGATTTTATAACTATCACGTATGGATTAAACCGAACAGGATTAGAAAGTTCTGGTATTTTAGATCACATTATTAATCCAGTATTATTTTTATCAAAACAAATTGGTATACTGGTTCCCTTCTTCTTTTTGATCTGGTTACTCACTAAAAAGATAAAATTTAAGCTAAATGTAAAAGATAAAAAATTAATATTTCTACTATTTATAAACTTTATGCCTATTGTTTTGATGTTTTTAACATCATTGATTACTGGTTCAAAAATTAGAACGATGTGGATGACGCCCTTTTATTTATTTTTTGGGGTGTTATTTTTATATCTTCTAAAATCACAAATTAATTTAAAAAAAATAAATTCATTTCTTTATGGGTTTCTATTTTTATTTTTTCTATCTCCAGTTCTTTATTCTTATGTCTCATTATCACAAACTGATAAAAGAACAGATTATCCTGGAAAAGAAATTGCAATGAAAATTCAATATGTTTGGAATCAAGATTTTGATAAAGAAATTCAATTTGTAACTGGCGATGAGTGGAAAGCTGGTAATCTCTCATATCACTTAAAATCTAGACCAAAGTGGGAGGGATTAAATAATAAAGAAATACTCAATAACTCATCACAATTTATTTGTGTAGGTGACGTTTGTTTGGGAAGGTATTAATATTTTAAATGAAAATTAAGATTTTAGTACCTATTTATAATGACTGGCAATCAGCTAATAAATTACTGGATGAAATTGATTATAATGTTTCAGACTTGGATCATGAAATCTCTGTGATTATTGTCAATGATGCTTCAACGCATGATCGTCAAGAGGAGCAAAAGAATTTTAATAATATCCAATCAATTAAGATTCTAAATATGAAAATTAATCAAGGTCACGCTAGATGTATTGCAACTGGATTAAAATATATCTTTGAAAAAGAAGACTTTGATTATGTAATTCCAATGGATGGAGATGGAGAAGACAGACCAGAAGAAATTAAAGAATTCGTCAATCAAATTAATAACTCAAATAATAATCCAATAGTCGGTGAAAGAGTGAAAAGATCAGAAAAATTAATTTTTAAAATTTGCTATCAATTACATAAATTAATCACACTAACTTTTACCGGTAAATCAATCAAATTTGGAAACTATACATGCCTACCAAAAAGCACAGTTGAAAAAATGATCAAAGAAAAAGCTACTTGGAATAGTTTTTCTGGAGCATTAAAAAAAGTTGAAAAGAATTTATTTCCTATTCCATCTTCTAGAGGCAGTAGATATTTTGGTCCATCGAAAATGAGTTTTTTTAATTTGATAGAACATTCGCTTTCAATAATGAGTGTCTTTAGAAAAACATTTTTAATTCGTTCAGCTCTATTTATTATTTTGTATATTTTACTTATTAAAAGTAATGCTTCAGTGGTAACAGCATTGCCTTTGGTATTTTTATTGATAGCTGTTTACTCAATTTCTAATTTATCATTAAGAGAAAATTTAGATGAATTTAAAGACTCTTTAACTCAAATAAAGGATATTGTTAAAATTAAATGAAAAAAAAAGATCTTTATTATGAGAGAATACCGACAAAACTTTTTAGAGAAGATGTAAGATATCTGGGCAATGTTCTAGGTAAAGTCATTAAAATACAAGAAGGTCAAAAGTTTTTTGATTTAGTAGAAAAAATTAGAAAATTATCAAAATCAAATAAATCAAGTCAAAATCAAAAAAAGTCTAATAAGAAAGTCATAAATGCTATTAAAAATCTTAGTCCAATTAATACATTTAAACTAACTAGGGCATTTTCACATTTTATGAATTTTATTAATTTAGCTGAGTTAGTAGATACTTCGAGAAGCTTGAATGAATATGAAAATAAAAAACAAAAAATACATAAAACAAATATTTTTATAGAGGAAATTTTTGAAAATTTGTTCAAAAAAAAGAATATCCCAAACAACAAAATATACGATTTAGCAAAAAATTTAGATATTGGTATAGTTTTAACAGCTCATCCAACAGAAGTAAAAAGAAGAACCTTGATACAGAAATATCATAGCATCATTGAGATTCTTGAGGAGAGAGAGTTATTTAAAAATAATTCTTTGCAATTAAAAAATCTTGATAAAAAACTTTATAATGAATTGACAATTATTTGGAATACTGATGATTTAAAAAGATTTAAACCTTCACCTTATGATGAAGCGCGATGGGGACTTGCGATAATTGAAGATAGTTTGTGGGATACTATTCCAAAAGTTTATAGAAAGTTAAACTCGATATTTGTAAAAAATATGGGTAAGCGTTTGCCAAAAAATTTTAACCCAATTGTGTTTGGGTCATGGATGGGAGGTGATCGTGATGGAAACCCTAATGTTACTGCAAAAGTTACTAGAGAAGTAATTTTATTATCTAGATGGGAAGCGGCAAAATTATATGAAAAGGCTCTTACCAAAATAATCAGATCCTATTCTATGAAAAAGTGTTCGAAAAAAATTTTGAAAAAAGTTGGTAAATCTTTTGAACCTTATAGAGTTTTTTTGAGACCTTTAAGAGACAAAATGAGGATTACTCATCGATTAATAGAACAACATTTGGTTCATAAAAAGCCATTAGACCAAAATCAATTATTAAGCTCCAGAGAAGAAATATTAAAACCCCTTAGAGTTGTTAGAGAATCCTTAGAACAAAATCAAAATGAAAATATAGCAAGCGGAGATTTATTAGATTTAATGAGAAGGGCTAAATGTTTTGGAATTAACCTTGCAAGATTAGACATTAGACAAGAGTCTTCAAGACATAACCAATTAATAGCTGAATTTGTTAGGGGTAAGTTTAATAAAGATTATGTAAAATTTAGCGAAAAGCAAAAATTAAATTTTTTGAAATTACAAATTAAATCTAAGACAAATAGAATAAAGAATTTTCAATTTAAAAATAGAGAAAATAAAGAAGTCTGGTCAACTTTTAAAGCTTTGTCTCAAGAGCCATCAGAATGTTTAGGTGCTTATGTAATTTCTATGACAACATCTGCTTCAGATATTTTATCCATCTCATTTTTGCAAAAAGAGGCCAATATAAAAAACAAGCTTAGAGTAGTTCCATTGTTTGAGACATTAGATGATCTTATTAATGCAAAACCTATAATGGAAACTTTATTTTCACAAAGCTGGTATAGAAAATTAATAAATTTTGAACAAGAAGTTATGATTGGATATTCAGATTCAAGTAAAGATGCTGGAAAAATTTGTGCTAGTTGGCATCAGTATAAAGCTCAGGAAGAGATTATTAAATTAGCAAAAAAATATAAAATTAAAGTAACTTTTTTCCATGGTAGAGGTGGATCAGCCGGAAGAGGTGGAGGACCAATACAAGCTACATTAAGATCTCAACCTCCAAATTCAGTAAATGGCAAAATTAGAATTACTGATCAAGGTGAAGTAATTCAACAAAAGTATGGTTACGAACCTTTAGCTAATTATAACTTATGTAGTTATATTGGTGCAGTAACTGAAGCAACATTAAATCCTCCACCTGTTCCAAAAAATAATTGGAGAAGTTTAATTGAAAAAATTTCTGATATTTCAAAAAATTCTTATCGAAAAAATATTAATCAAAGTTCGGACTTTATTAAGTATTTTAAAACAGTTACGCCCCATAAAGCACTTGGTAAATTATCAATTGGTTCAAGACCCTCAAAAAGAAAAAATGTTGATAATATAAAGAGTCTAAGAGCGATACCTTGGGTTTTTGCTTGGACACAGATTAGATTAATGCTCCCTGCCTGGTTAGGAAGTGCAGAGGCTTTAAGGTACTCTTATATTAAGAAATTTAGAAAAACTCTATACGACATGGAAAAAAATTGGCCTTTTTTTAATTCTATGCTTGATATGCTCGATATGGTAATTTCAAAAGCTGATCCCAAGATATCAATAATTTATGAAGAATTTCTTGCTGATAAAAAACTTCAAAGAGTGGGAAAAAAATTAAGATTTCAATTTGAAACAATTCAAAAATTGAATAAAAAAATTACACCTAAAGAAATTCTCAAAGTAAGAAAAGAATTTAGGTCTTCAGTTTTAGTAAGAAATATTTATTCAGAAGTTTTGAATATTATACAGCCAATAGTAATTTATAAGTTAAAAAAAAATAAGAATAAAAGAGATGCAAAATATTTAAATGATGCTTTATTGACTTCTATAGCTGGAATTTCTGCAGCAATGAAAAATACAGGGTAATTATAAATTATGAGAGAAATTTTATTAATATTATTTTTTATTGTAGTAATTGTTGGAGGTCTTAATTTATCAAAAGAAGTTAATGCAAAAGAAATTACCAACCTTCAGTGGAAAAAAAGTGTAGCTACAGGTAAGAAGCTATCTAAATTTAGAGAAACTGTTACCTCTCCAGCTTTAGGTGAAAAAGCCTGGAAGATAACTTTATTACCGAGAGATTGTGGTAGGGATCAGGATGGTGACTATTCTGATTGTACGAATAATGGCAAAGATGCTGTAGTTGGACATGGAGGAGGAGATCGAGCTAGGAGTGAGTATTCTGCAAAACCAAGATATACAGGAGAGAAGTGGATATCGGTAAGTATTTATATACCTAATGACTTTAAATCTGTTGAGCCAGTCAGTACCTCTCTTTTTCAAATATATGAATGGGGAAATACCAATCAACAAAGACATCCAAGGATGATGCTTAGAGTTAAAAGAGGTAATTTAGAGCCCAGATATTTTGCTGTAAATGGAATGGACTCTCAAGGACTGATATATAAACATCTTAAAATCGATGACATGAGAGATAAGTGGACTACGATTATATTTCATACCAAAATGTCTAAAGATCCGAGCAAAGGGTTTATTAAGATGTATGTCAATGATGTTCTTTATAACGACTACAAAGGAAGAACCGGTTATGGTGGAAAATTTTTTAACAAATTTGGGATTTATCATAGTTGGATTAGTAGATGGAAAAATGAAGTTCATGGCGAATATCCAATACAAGTTGTTTACTATGACAATCTTTTTAGGACTAGCAGTAAAGAAAAACTTTTAAAATTAATTCAAAATTAATTGTTAAGCTCTTATCTTTGGTAAACAATAAAAATCAGCTGTATCTATTTTAGAAGAATATTGTCTTCGCATATTCCATTTTTTGTGAACCCCAGCACTTGCAAGACTTAAAGTGGATCTGCCATATCTATAATTAGTATTATCTATTGATTGCATTAAACTTTTTATTTTTTCATCTTTTTCAGATGAAAATAAATTTTTTCTACCATCGTCATTATGCAGTCCTGTCAGCATCACCCCTGCTTTTTGATAACGATAACCATTTTTGAATATGTTTTCTAGTATTACAATTGCGGTCTTAACAGTTTCAATACTATTATTTGTTGCGATAGGAAAATCAACTGTTTTAGCATTTGAGTAATAACCATAGTCTCTTTGAAAAGGACTGGTTCGAACAAAAACTGTAATTGCTTTTGCAACTAAAGATTCTGATCTTATTTTTTCAGAGGCATTCAAGCAGTAATTGGCAACTGCTTCTTTTAGTTCTTGAAATTTTTCAATTCTTTTACCAAATGACCTTGAAACTACACAACTTTTTCTTTTGGTTTGTGTAGTCTCTAAGTTTATACAAGGTATTCCTCTAAGTTCCATTGCAGTTCTAGAACTTAAAACATTAGAACATTTTTTGATCCAGGTATTAGATTTACTCTTAAGTTGTTTAGCGTTATAGATACCATTTTTTTGATAGAATTTTGTTAGCTGCCTACCAACACCCCATATATCATTTATTTCAACTTTTTCTAAAATGGGGTCTAAATTTTCTATTCCAATTAAACTAGTTACGCCTGATTGTTTTTTCTTTGCAATATGATTTGCAACTTTGCTTAAAGTTTTAGTTTTAGCAATACCAATACTAGTTGGAATACCAGTCCATTGCAAAACTGTTTCTCTAATTTCTCTACCAACTTTTTCAACTTCAGAGTCTGGAAAATTGGATAAATCTATAAATGCTTCATCAATAGAATATACCTCTATTTCAGTATTAAATCTTTTAAGTGTTCTCATTACTCTTCTAGATAAATCGCCATACAAAGAATAATTTGACGAAAAAACTTCAACTTTATTTTTAACAATAATATCTTTTGCTTTAAAATAAGGTTCACCCATTTTAATCCCTAAAGCTTTTGCTTCATTGGATCTAGAAATAATACAACCATCATTATTTGATAGTACAACTACAGGTTTTTTTCTTATTCTTGGATTGAATAATCTTTCACATGAAACATAGAAAGAATTACAATCAACTAAGCCTATTTTTTTAGTACGTTGAATGGATGACATAAGTCACAACCCCCCAAATAAAGACATCCTCTTCTTCGTTAATCAAAATTCTATTAGAAAAATCTTTAGAGCCTGAGGATAGAAATTTTTTATCCCTTTCTTGAACTAAAGTTTTAACTACAAGCTCATCATGAACATTGGCAATAACAGTTGAAAAGTTTTTTGGTTTTAAACTTTTGTCGACAACTAATAAATCCCCATCATTAATCCCAACATCGACCATAGATTTTCCCTGCACTCGGATGATGAAAGTGGCAGGAACATTTTTGATTAAATGCATGTTCAGATCGATATCTTCTTCGATATAATCAGTGGCAGGCGATGGAAAACCAGCGCCAGCTTTATGCAGATAATAGGGAATAGTCAGCTTCATGTTCTTGTTTTGTTCTTATTTGTAGCGTAGTTATACAATGCAGTCAATAGGTTGTATTTTGAGTCTGTAACTGAATCAAAAGTGAATCAAAACGTGAACATCAAAACTATATTTTGTATGCTTGTGGATAACTTCAACCAGAGATAGTTTAATTAGATATCAAATGAAAAGAATTTTAGTAATTTTAATTTCAATATTAACTTTAAGTTCTCAAGCTATGGCATACGAAGAAGCAAATTACGAAATAGTAAAAGAAAATAAAGAGTATGAAATCAGAAAATACGCTGATCGTTTAGTCATTGAAACGAATTCCACACGAGGTAATGGTTTTAGAAAACTATTTAATTATATTTCGGGAAACAATGAGGAAAAAAAAGAAATTAAGATGACAGTTCCCGTTACTCAAGAAGTTAAAAATGGAAATATGACAATGCAATTTTATCTACCTTCAAAATTTAGCAAAGATAATGCGCCAAAGCCATCCAATCCAGAAATAAAGGTTTTGACAATAGAGGGTGGTTACTATGCTGTTATTAAATATTCTGGACGATCTTCAGATCAAAACTTTTTAAAGAATAAAGACATCTTAGAAAAACGGCTTAAACAAGATAATATTACTATTTTAAGTCCTCCGATAAGAGCATCCTATAATTCGCCATTTACTTTACCAATGTTAAAAAGAAATGAAGTAATGTATAGGATAGATTTATAAAATGAAAAAATTAGTTTGCCATTGTGGTGCTGTAGAAGCAGAAATTAATTTAGATGGGGATTTAGCTAAAGTAATAAAATGTAATTGTTCTATTTGTAAAAGAAAAGGAGCAATCATGTCGATGGTAAAAAATGAAGATTTTAGAATTACTAAAGGTGAAGATAAATTAAAACTTTATCAATTTCATTCAAAAGTAGCGAAACATTATTTTTGCTCTGAATGTGGAATTTATACACATCACAATCCAAGGATTAATCCGGCAATGACAGGATTTAATGTTGGTTGTATTGATGAAATAAATACTTTCGATATGAAAGAAGTTCCAGTAAACGATGGTCAAAATCATCCTTTAGATAAAAAATAATTTTCATGCAACAATTTAGTTTATGCTTTAGAAAAGTAAAAAAAGATTGTTTAAAGTTTATTAAATCTCAAGAAACAAAAGTAGATAAATTTAAAAACAAGGAAAGAATGATAAAGTCTTTCTTAATTCCATTATGTTTTTGGATTAGTAAAAAAGCTGATAAAAAAAAACCATATTTTGTTGGTTTAGCAGGAGGTCAAGGCACAGGCAAAACCACCATTAGTTCACTTATTAAGATTATTCTTACAAAGTACTTCAAATTGAAAGTTTTTAGAATTTCTATAGATGATTTTTATAAAACAAGAAAAGAAAGAATAAATTTATCTAATAAAGTTCACCCAATGCTTTTAACTAGAGGAGTACCAGGAACACATGATATTAATATGATGTTAAGTTTTTTTAGAAAAGCAAAAAGTAGAAAATTTAGAAGGCTTAGATTGCCAACATTTAACAAAGCAATAGATGACCGATTTCACAAAAAGAATTGGTATGATTTAAAAGTAAGACCTGATGTAATTATTTTTGAAGGTTGGTGTGTTGGTGCAAAATCTGAAAAAAATAATACTTTAAAGAAAAATATCAATTCTCTAGAAAAAGTAAAAGATCAAAAGCAAATTTGGAGAAAATACGTTAACCAGCAATTGAAATCAAAATACAAAAACTTATATTCCCAACTTAATTGCTTAATTTATTTAAAAGCGAAAAATTTTAGTTTGCTTCAGAAATGGAGATTAAAACAAGAAAGAAAACTTTGGGTGAAAAGTAAAGTAAAATCGAATTCAAAAATAATGAGTAGAGGAGATGTCATCAACTTTATGCAGACATATCAAAGAATAACCCAGAATATGTTTAAAAATATGCCTAAATATGCATCTATAATTTTTAATCTAAATAGTAACCATCAGATCAAATCTGCAGTATATAAAAGTAAATGAAAAAAATAATTTTAATTTTTTTTGGAACATTCTTTTTATCTTCTCAAGTAAATGCAGAGACCTTTTCTAGTGCTTTATCAAAAGCATATAAAAATAATTCAGAGCTTAACGCGGAAAGAGAAAATATTAATGTTTCTGAACAAGATCTAAATATTGCAAGAGGATCTTATTTACCAACGATTACTCTTGAGGGTACTGAAAGTCAGGAAGATACTAATAAACTTACTAATCAAGGTGGGGGAGATGCCACAATTAGTGATGTGGATCCTTCAACAAGATCAGTCTCAATTACTCAAACTTTAATAGATTTTGGTAGAGGTGCAGATCTTGCAAAAAATAAGATAGGTATTGATCTTGCAAAAGCGAAATTATTAAAAAAAGAACAAGACATCTTATATAAAACTACAGAGGCTTATACGGGGCTAATTTCAGCAAATGAAAAGTTAGAAATTAATAGAGCAAACGTTGAGCTTTTAAGCAGACAAGTTGAAACTGATAGAATTAGACTTAGTAGAGGTCAAATTTCTTTATCAGATGTTTCTCAATCAGAGTCCTCTTTAGCAGGCGCTGAGGCACAATTTATTAAAGCACAAAATGATCTATTAACCAGTAAATTAAATTATGAAAATATTATAGGCAGTATTAATGATGTGCAATTATTGGATAAAAGTTCAATTATTAATTACGAACTTCCAGGAGATCTTAATTCAGCAATTGAGCTTTCAAAGAAAAATAATCCTGATTTAATAATCGCAAAGTTAGAGTACGAACAATCTATTAAAGATAAATCAATAGCTAAATCGGATTTAGCACCTACTGCGAAATTGTCTTTTGAAAGATCATATACTGAAGATTTAAATACAACATATGATGAGAGAGAAAGAGATACAGTTACAGCAACTGTTTCGTGGCCTTTTTTTTCAGGTGGGAAAAACATTGCTAAATATAAAAAAAATCAAAGTTTAGAAAATAGAAAAAGATTGATTTTAGATAGTGCCGTAAAACAAAATCAAACCGATGTAGCTAGCGCATGGTCTAATTATCAATCTAATAGAAGTTTACTTAATTCTGTTCAATCCCAAGTTAAAGCTGCTGAAATTGCCAATGAGGGAATTGCTGCAGAATATAATAGCGGGGCAGGAAGAACAACTTTAGAGGTCATTCAATCCAACTCATTACTTTTGAATGCTCAAATTTCTTTGGCAGATTCTGAGAGAAATTACATTTTATCTCAGTTTAATTTGTTAAAGTCCTTAGGATTGCTAAACAGCGATTACCTAAAAATAAGATAATTATTGGTTTTTTTAAGGAAACATAAAATATCTTGCTAATGAGAACAAAATGTGTACATTTATTATATGATTCGAGTGTTAAAAAAAGCAAGAAAAGAGGCAAAAAATGACAAAAAATAACTTAAAAGTAGTTAAATCTACGAAAGATCAAGAATTGGATATTAAAGAAAAAAACAAAGCATTAGATGCTGCGATTAGCCAGATAACTGACAATTTTGGAAAAGGTTCAGTTATGAAGTTGGGCGAAAAAAGAGCGATGGATATCGAGTCGATATCTACAGGTTCTTTAAGTTTAGATTTAGCTTTAGGAATAGGTGGTTTACCTAAAGGAAGAATTATTGAAGTTTATGGACCAGAGAGTTCTGGAAAAACAACATTAGCATTACAAGTAGTTGCTGAAGCTCAAAAGGCGGGTGGAATTTGTGCATTCGTTGATGCAGAGCATGCTTTAGATCCAGTCTATGCGAAAAAATTAGGAGTAAATACTGAAGAGCTTTTAATTTCTCAACCAGATGCAGGTGAGCAAGCTTTAGAAATCGCTGATACGCTAGTTAAATCAGGCTCTATTTCAGTTATCGTAATTGACTCTGTTGCAGCTTTAACTCCAAAAGCTGAAATTGAAGGTGAGATGGGTGATCATCATGTTGGTCTTCAATCAAGATTAATGAGTCAGGCTTTAAGAAAATTAACTGGTTCAATTTCAAATACAAACACAATGATGATTTTCATTAACCAAATTAGAATGAAAATTGGAGTTATGTTTGGAAGTCCAGAAACAACATCAGGTGGAAATGCGTTGAAGTTTTATTCATCTGTAAGAATGGATATTAGAAGAATTGGCGCTATCAAAGATAAAGATGAAATTATCGGCAATACTACAAGGGTGAAAGTAGTTAAGAATAAAGTTGCACCACCATTTAAAGTTGTTGAGTTTGACTTAATGTACGGCAGAGGAATTAGTAAAATGGGTGAGTTAGTTGACCTAGGTGCTAAAGCTGACATTATTGAAAAATCAGGAGCATGGTATGCTTATAAGGGTGAAAAAATAGGTCAGGGTAGAGAAAACGCAAAAACCTACCTTGCTCAAAATCCTAAAGTTGCTGCAGAAATAGAAATGGCAATTAGAGAAAAAGCAGGTGTGATTTCAAAGAAAATTGAGGGAAATCCATTAAGTCCTGAAAAAATTGAAAAAGAGAAGAAAGTAGCTGAAAAAGAAGAGGCTGCAAAAGAAGCTACTCCTTCTAAAAAGAACTAAAATTAAAGGTCATCTTTAAATTATAAAAGGCGCTTGTTATAAGCGCCTTTCCCCCTTTATCCCTAACTAGACATAGAATAAAAAAGCTGTATTTTAAAGTATGGCGGATAAATCATTAAATGAAATAAGAAGTACGTTCTTAAAATATTTTGAAAAGAATGATCATAAGATTGTTGAGTCTAGTAATTTAGTTCCAAATAATGATCCGACATTAATGTTTGCTAATTCTGGAATGGTTCAGTTCAAGAACGTATTTACTGGTTTAGAAAAAAGAGATTATCAAAGAGCAACTACTTCTCAAAAATGTGTCAGAGCAGGAGGTAAACATAATGATTTAGAAAATGTTGGTTACACTCCAAGACATCATACTTTTTTTGAAATGTTGGGAAATTTTTCTTTCGGGGACTATTTTAAAGAAAGAGGAATTGAACTTGCATGGAATTTAATCACTAAAGATTTTGGTTTAGATAAAAAAAGACTTTACGTAACAGTTTTTCATGAAGATGATGAAGCCTTCAATTTTTGGAAGAAAATAGCGGGTTTTAGTGATGATAGAATTATCAGAATTTCGACATCAGATAATTTTTGGTCAATGGGTGAAACAGGTCCTTGTGGACCTTGCTCAGAAATATTTTACGATCATGGTGATCATTTAAAAGGTGGTTTACCCGGAACAAAGGATCAAGATGGAGATCGTTTTATTGAAATTTGGAACTTGGTATTTATGCAATATGAACAAGTTTCAAAAGATAAAAGAGTAGATTTACCAAAGCCATCCGTAGATACTGGAATGGGATTGGAGAGAATAGCTGCTCTTTTACAAGGCACACACGACAATTATCAAACTGATCATTTTAAGAAATTAATAAGTTCGATATCAGGTGTTACTAAAGTTAAACAAGCTAATAATAACATATCAAGTTTCAGAGTAATTGCTGATCACTTAAGAGCAAGTTCATTTCTTTTAGCTGAAGGTGTTCTACCATCTAATGAGGGTCGTGGATATGTCTTAAGAAGAATTATGAGAAGAGGTATGAGGCATTCTCATTTATTAGGATCAAAAGAACCTATTTTTTACAAAATTTTTGAATCTTTAAAAAATGAAATGTCTGGAAATTATCCAGAGTTAGAGCGATCCGAATCTTTGATAACCGAAACATTAAAAATGGAAGAAGAAAAATTTTTAGTTTTACTTGATCGAGGAATTAAAATTCTGAATGATGAAATTTCCAAAATTGATAAAGTGTTATCAGGTGAAGTAGCATTTAAATTATATGACACTTATGGTTTTCCACTAGATCTCACAGAAGATATTTTAAAAAATAAATCATTAAAAGTTGATCATCAAAAATTTGATGAGTTGATGAAAAAGAGCAAAGAACTTGCAAAAAAGAATTGGAAAGGATCTGGTGACAGCTCAGAAGAAGCAATTTGGTTTTCAATTAAAGATAAAACTGGTCCTACAGAATTTTTGGGTTACGAGTCCAATCAATCTGAGGGGGTAGTGTTAAATTTAATTAAAAACAATCAGGAGTCAAAATCATTATCTACTGGAGAAGAAGGAATGATTATAACTAACCAAACTCCTTTTTATGGTGAGTCAGGAGGACAACTCGGGGATAAAGGCACAATAGTTTCTGGCAATTCAGTTTTTGAAGTTGAGGATACACAAAAAAAACTTGGAGATTTATTTGTTCATTATGGATCGGTAAAAACTGGTGAAATTAAAATTAATGATGTAGTTGAAATGAAAATTGATGTTGAAAGAAGAAACAATTTAAAAGCTTATCATTCTGCAACTCACTTACTTCATGAGTCTTTAAGAAGAACTTTAGGTAAGCACGTGATGCAAAAAGGATCATTAGTTGCGCCGGATCGTTTGAGGTTTGACTTTAGTCACATGAAACCGATTACTAATGAGGAATTAGAGACAATAGATAAATTAGTTAACGAATACGTTAAAAATGGTTCTGAAGTGACCACAAGAATTATGACACCTAAAGCTGCAATAGAAAAGGGAGCGCTAGCTTTTTTTGGTGAAAAATATGGTGAAGAAGTTCGTGTCGTTTCAATGGGTAAGGAAAAAGACGCATATTTTTCAACAGAATTATGCGGTGGAACACATGTTAAAAACACCGGAGATATTGGAAAATTTAAAACAGTTAGTCAATCATCTATTGCTGCAGGAGTAAGAAGAGTTGAAGCTTTAAGAGATAAACAACTTGAGGATTTTATTAAGAATAAAGAAAAGCTATCAACATTATCTGTACAAAAA
Source organism: uncultured Pelagibacteraceae bacterium (assembly GCA_902624315.1). Lineage (GTDB taxonomy): Bacteria > Pseudomonadota > Alphaproteobacteria > Pelagibacterales > Pelagibacteraceae > Pelagibacter. Next base: position 28,380 of record CACNXC010000005.1, read on the forward strand.
GATGAGGACACCATCAAAGATCTGTCATCACAAATAATCAAACTTGGAGGTAAACCGAAAGTTGATAACAAAGATTTAAAAGAAATAATAAAAAATCTTTCAAAACAACTTGAACAATTAAATGTTAATTCAGTTCTTCAAGATAAAACAAAAAATATTATTAATGATCAAAAAATAAAGGATATAAAAGTCCGATTTCAAAAAGTTCAAGATTTACCTCCTAAAGATCTGAGAAAATTAGTTGATAGTGGAAAAAAAGAACTTGGTGATGGGATCGTAATTGTCTTTGCAAGTAGTGAAGATAAAGTTGGTTTAGGAGTTGGAGTTACTAAAAAGCTGGTTGATAAATATGATGCTGTAAAATTTGCAAAATTAGGTTCAGAAATTATCGGTGGTAAAGGTGGTGGAGGCCGAAAAGATTTTGCCCAAGCAGGGGGACAAGATAAAAACAAAATTGAAGAGGCTTTTGAAAAACTAAAGGCTTTAATTTAGCTTCTGTTTAAGATTTTTATCAATTACATCCAGAAATTGATTAGTAGTTAAATATTTGCTTGAAGGTCCAACCAATATTGCAAGATCTTTTGTCATGGAACCATTTTCAACACTTTCAATACAAACTTTTTCAATTGTATTTGCAAATTTGATAAGTTCGTCATTACCATCAAGTTTTCCTCTATGTGCCAATCCTCTTGTCCATGCAAAAATCGAGGCAATTGGATTTGTGGAAGTTTCTTTACCTTGTTGGTGCATTCTATAATGTCTAGTTACTGTTCCGTGAGCTGCTTCTGCCTCCATTATTTTTCCATCAGGTGTAAGCAGTGTACTGGTCATTAAACCAAGTGAGCCATATCCTTGAGCCATGGTATCTGATTGAACATCACCATCATAATTTTTACATGCCCATATATACTTTCCGCTCCATTTCATTGCACATGCTACCATGTCGTCAATTAATCTGTGTTCATAAGTAATTTTTGCATCCTCAAATTTTTTCTTGAATTCTTTATTATAGACCTCTTCAAATATATCTTTAAATCTTCCATCATATTTTTTTAAAATTGTATTTTTAGTTGATAAGTAAACTGGCCAATTCTTAATTAATCCATAACTAAAACAGGATCTTGCGAAATCCTCAATTGATTTATCTAAATTATACATTGAGAGTGCAACCCCTGGTCCTGTAAAATTAAATACTTCATATTTTATTTCATCTTTACCATCTTCAGACGTCCATTTTACTTCCATCTTACCTTTACCAGGTACTTTGAAATCTGTTGCTCTATATTGATCTCCAAATGCATGTCTCCCGATCACTACTGGGTCAGACCAAGAGGGTACGAGTTTTGGAATATTAGAACAAATTATGGGTTCTCTAAATACAGTTCCTCCAATGATATTTCTGATAGTTCCGTTTGGAGATCTCCACATTTTCTTTAATTTAAACTCTTCAACTCTTGCTTCATCTGGAGTAATGGTTGCACATTTGATACCGACACCAACTTTTTTAATTGCATTAGCAGAGTCGATAGTGATTTGATCATCAGAGTCATCTCTACTTTTCATTCCTAAATCGTAATATTCGATGCCAAGATCTAAATACGGAAGTATTAATTTTTTCTTGATAAATTCCCAGATTATTCTGGTCATTTCATCGCCATCTAACTCTACAATTGGGTTTTTAACGCTAATTTTGCTCACTTATATTTTTATCTTAATAATTGAATTTCGCGATTTTATATACATATTAATGACAAATTATCAAATAGAAGAATATGTTTAGTAAGATATTTCCAAAAATTCACGCTGAAGGTTATAAATTTTTAGTTATAGCCGGAATAATCACAATAGTATTTTATATTTTTAGTAATTTCTTAGGTCTTATTGGTTTAGTCTTAACTATTTGGGTTTATTATTTTTTTAGAGATCCAGAGAGAGTTATTATAGATGATGATAATTATCTTGTTAGTCCAGCAGATGGTGAGGTGATTAAAGTTGAAGAAGTTGATGGGCCTAAAGAACTTGGTCTAGAGAATAAAAAATTTAAAAAGATTAGTGTTTTTATGAATGTTTTTGATTGTCACGTAAATAGAACTCCATGTGCAGGGAAGATTGAGGAAATTTTATATAAGCCAGGCAAGTTTGTAAATGCTTCATTAGATAAAGCAAGTGAGGATAATGAAAGAAATTACTTTAAAATTAAAGATCCTCACAATAATGATATTATAGTTGTTCAGATAGCTGGACTGGTTGCACGAAGAATAGTTTGTGAGTCAAACAAAGATCAAGAGTTGAAACAAGGAGATCGTATTGGCATGATACGATTTGGTAGTAGAGCTGATATATATTATGAAAATTATGAGCCACTTGTAAAAGTTGGTCAAAAATCTATTTCAGGTGAGACACTACTTGCAAAAAAATAATATGGAACAAAAAAAACCAAATCTTAAAATTGTAGCAGATAAAAAAAGCGCAAGAATGATTTTACCAAATATGCTAACCCTGATGGGTGTATGTATTGGTTTAAGTTCAATTCGATTTGCTTTGGATGAAAGATTTGAAATAGCAATTATTGCAATAATTTTTGCTGCTTTGATTGATGGCTTAGATGGAAGAATAGCAAGACTTATAAAGGGAACCTCAAAAGTTGGAAAAGAATTAGATTCTTTAACGGATGTAATAAGTTTTGGGGTTGCTCCAGCATTCATTATGTATTTCTGGAAATTAAATACCCTAGGTCGATTTGGATGGTTACTATGTTTAGTTTACGTAATTTGTGTTGCTTTAAGATTAGCAAGGTTTAATGTTAATTCTAATCAGGAACCTTCCTGGAAAGATAACTTTTTTGAAGGAGTGCCATCTCCAGCTGGTGCAATATTATTGTTAACTCCATTAATAATAAGCCTGAGTGGTTTTGATTATATTCAACTAAATTTTAATATCATTGTTCCAATATTTTTTGTGGCAACATCATTGCTTCTGATTAGTAAATTTCCGAGTTATTCATTTAAAAAAATTGTCATACCAAGAAGAACAACAATATTTTTATTATTTGGTATAGTTCTATTTTTTGGACTGTTGTTAGTTTATACATTTAATGTAATTGCAATAAGTTCTTTAGTTTATGTGCTTTTATTACCAATTAGCTTTTTTCATTTTCAAAAATTAAAAAAACAACATGAAAATGACAAAATTCAAGAGGATGATGATCTTGAAGACATACTTTAATGAAAAAAAACACAATAGTTTCTCTTGCTGATGCTAACTATTTTCCTTTATTAGAGGAATTAATTGATTCTATAAAAAGATTTAAAGAAAGTGAGAATATTGCGATCTGTATTTTAGATGCAGGCTTAAAAAAAGATCAAAAAGAAAAATTATCTACTAAAGTAGATGAAATTAAACCTGCAGAGTGGGATATTGAAGTTCCTCAATCTAAAGTTAAAGAAAAGGAATGGCTTAAAAGCCAAGTATCAAGAGCATTTTTACCTAAATATTTTCCAAACTATGAAAAATATTTGTGGATTGATTGCGATGCTTGGGTAAATGATTGGAGTTCTGTTGAGCTTTATTTTCAAGCTTGCGACAATGGTAAGTTGGGTATTACACAAACAATAGGGCCTGGTTACAAAATCACCTCAAAAGTAAATTGGTTATTTGGAAAATTAGCGATAATCAAATCCCAGAATTTTAAACATGCAATAAAATCAAAAATTGGTACTGACAAAGCTAGAAAACTTGCTTTTGCTCCACATATTAATATCGGCGTTTTCTCCCTAGAAAAAAACTCAAAAGGATGGAGTTTGTGGCAAAATAATTTGTTAGAAACACTAAAGGCTGGGAATATTTTTGGTTCTGAAGGATTAGCGATTAATATGTCAGTCTATATTGATGATCTTGAAACAGAATTTTTACCCTTAAATTGTAACTGGATCACTAGTAATCTTTTACCAAAATATGATGAAAATCAAAAAACATTTGTAGAACCTTATCTTCCCAATTACAAAATAGGTATAATGCATCTTGCAGCTGGAATATGGAAAGATGGTAAAGATATGCGAGTAGACAAAAGTATAAAGATAGAATTAGAAACTTTAGATAATAAAAAGATTAATAAAAGTTTAAGATTTGATATTTAGTTGAAAAAAAATAAAATTTCAAAAAATTGGATCAATAAACAAAGAAGAGATACTTATGTTCGTCAATCTAAAGTTGATGGTTATAGAGCTAGATCTGCATATAAATTAATTGAAATTGATGAAAAGTTTAAAGTTTTTAAGGGTGGAATTTCTGTAATAGATATTGGTGCTGCACCAGGAAGTTGGTCTCAATATGCTTCAAAGGTTGTAAAAAATGGGACTATTATTTCAATAGATTTAAAAAAAATGGAAAAAATTAATAAAACTATTCAAATTGAGGGTGATTTCACAGAGCCCGATATTCAAGCGAAAATAAAAAATAATCTTCACAATCCAGTTGATGTGGTTATGTCTGATATGGCAGTAAATACGACTGGAATAAAAGATGTTGATGCAATTCAAACTGGAGAGTTGTGTAAAGAGGCAATGGTATTTTCAAAAGATGTAATATCTGAAAAGGGCATTTTTATAGCTAAAATCTTTATGGGTAGATCTTTTAATGAAATTGTCGCACTAGGAAAAAAAATTTTTAAAGAAGTAAAGGTTTTTAAACCTAAGTCGAGTCGCAAAGATTCTAAAGAGAGTTTTATTATTTGTAAAAATCTTAGATAGACACTTTTAATTTAAAAGGAATCATATATAAAAGATTATGGTTCCTATAAAAGAAGCACTTACCTTTGATGACGTTACTTTAGTTCCTAAGTACTCTGAAATATTACCTTCAGAGGTTGATACGAGTATAAAATTAACCGACTCATTAAAACTTAAAATCCCACTTTTATCATCAGCAATGGATACAGTAACCGAAAGCAAAATGGCTATTGCTATTGCAAAATCTGGTGGACTAGGAATAATTCACAGAAATTTAGATATTAAAAAACAAGTTCTCGAAGTTAAGAAAGTAAAAAAACAAAAATTACTAGTAGGTGCAGCTGTGGGAGCGGGACCCAACGAATTCAAAAGAGCTGAAGCACTATTAAAAGAAAAATTGGATATGATTGTTGTGGACACTGCTCATGGACATACCAAAAAAGTTTCTGAAATAATTAGATTTATCAAAAAAATTAAAAGTAAAAAAACAGCTCTATGTGCTGGAAATATAGCAACACTAGATGCAGCTAAATTTTTACTTAAATTAGGCGTTGATGTAATTAAGGTTGGGATTGGTCCCGGTTCTATCTGCACAACTAGGTTGGTTGCGGGTATTGGAGTTCCTCAATTAAGCGCAATATTAAATGTGAGAGACGGCATAAAGAATAAAAATGTAAAAATTATTTCTGATGGAGGGATAAAATACTCAGGTGACCTCGCTAAAGCTTTTGCTGCTGGCGCTGATGCAGTCATGATAGGTTCATTGTTTGCAGGAACTGATGAAACGCCGGGTAAACTCATAAAAAAAAATGGTAAACTATTTAAAAGTTTTAGAGGCATGGGCTCGGTAGGAGCGATGAACAAAGGCTCGGCTGATCGATATTTTCAAAAAAAACAAAAAGACAGTTCAAAGTATGTGCCCGAGGGAGTAGAAGGATTAGCAAAATACAAAGGTAAAGTTGATAAAGTTGTTTTTAAATTAGTTGGTGGATTAAGATCATCTATGGGTTATCTTGGTTCCAAACAGATAAAATATTTAAGATATAAACCGCAATTTGTTAAAATTACAAAAGCTGGATTTTATGAAAGTATGGTCCATAATGTCGATATCGTTAAAAGTGATAGTAAATACTGATGACAAAAATATTTAAATTAATTTCTTTATTATATTTAATAATCAATAGCTTAAGTATCTCTATAGCAGATGAAAATTTTTTTAATAAAGGTTTAAAATTATTTCAAGATAAAAAATATGAGGATGCTAGGTTTATGTTTGAAAGAGGTATAGTGTTTAATCCGAAAGATTCAAATTCTTATCTTTATTTAGCAAAAATTTACAACATTCAAGAAGATCAAGGTAAAGAAGAAAAAAATTTGGAAGCAACATTATTAATTGAACCTGATAACGAGGAAGCAATATTAATGTCTATGAAAATAGCTTTAGAGAGATCTAATTATTCAAAAGTAAAAGACTTATCTAATACTTTTTCTAAGGTTTGCAAAAAACTCTGTAATGAAAATAAAGAAATTTTAGACACCCTTGCAAATATAGAACCCAAAAAAAATGAGTCTTGATAAGAATTTGAACAAAATCTTAATAATAGATTTTGGTTCACAATTTACTCAGTTAATAGCCAGGCGAATAAGAGAGTCAGGAGTTTATTCCAAAATTATAAGTCATAAAAAGGTTAAAAATAAAAATATTGATAATTCTATTAAAGGAATAATTTTATCAGGTGGACCATTGAATGTTTACCAAATTAATAAATATTCTTTCGATAAAAGGATTATCGAAAATCAAATACCAGTCTTAGGTATTTGTTTTGGTCATCAAATTTTATCAAAACTTAATGGTGGCAGAGTTAAACAATCAAAATATAGAGAGTTTGGATTAGCAAATATTCGCAAAAAGAGGGAAAGTATTTTGACAAAAAACTTCTTTAATAAAAAAAATATTAATAAAGTTTGGATGAGTCATGCTGATCAAGTTTCGAAACTTCCCAAAAATTTTAACGTTATTGCCTCAAGTCAAAACTCGAAATTTGCTATTATCGAAAATAAGAAAAAAAATTTTTATGGTGTCCAGTTTCATCCCGAAGTTACCCATACAGAAAATGGGAAAAAATTAATAAATAATTTTATATTCTTGATATGTAAAATTAAAAGAAATTGGTCTTCAAAAGATCAGAAGATTAAATTGATAAAAGATGTTCAAAATTTAGTCGGTAAAAATAAAGTAATATGTGCATTATCAGGTGGAGTTGATAGCAGTGTTGTCGCTCAACTATTGAATAAAGCAATTGGTAAAAAATTATTTTGTATCTTTGTTAACACGGGTCTTCTTAGAAAAAATGAGGAGATACAAGTAGTTAAAACTTTTAAAAAAAAATTGAAAATAAATCTAATTTATGTGAATGCAGAGAATGAATTTTTGAGAAAGCTCAACAATGTTTCTGACCCAGAGAAAAAAAGAAAAATAATTGGAAATTTATTTATCAAAATTTTTGAAAGATACGCTAAAAGAATAAAAAATGTAAAATTTTTAGCACAAGGAACGCTCTATCCAGATCTTATTGAAAGTAAGTCAGTGACTGGAAGCCAAACCTCAAAAATCAAATCTCATCATAATGTAGGTGGTTTACCAAAGAAAATGAAACTTAAATTGGTAGAACCATTGAAATTTTTATTTAAAGATGAGGTAAGAAAATTAGGATTAGAATTAAAACTTAGTAAAGAAATTATTTCAAGACATCCGTTTCCAGGTCCTGGACTAGCGATCAGAATGCCTGGCATTATTACTAAAGAAAAAATCAAAATTTTAAAAGAAGCTGACAATTATTTTATTCAAGCTTTAAGAGAGCACAATCTATATAATAAGATTTGGCAAGCCTATGCTGCATTGCTTCCAGTCAAAACAGTAGGTGTCATGGGTGATAATCGAACTTATGAATATTTGTGTTTACTAAGAGCAATTACATCTGAGGATGGAATGACAGCTGATTTTTATGACTTCAAAAAATCATTTATTCAAATGATTTCAAATAAAATTGTAAATAGCATAAGAGGAGTAAATAGAGTAGTTTATGATGTTACATCTAAACCGCCGAGCACCATTGAGCTTGAATGAAAAAAATAAAAAAAATAATAAATAAAAAAAATAAATCTAAAATTGTTTGTCTTACAGCTTACTCAAAAAATATTGCTGAAGAAGTTGACAAACATGTTGATATTATCTTGGTTGGAGATTCGCTAGGTTCAGTATTGTACAATTATTCAACTACTAGAAAAGTTACTCTTACAGAAATGATTAATCATTCTAAGAGCGTAAGACTTGGGGTAAAAAAAAGTTTAATGGTTGTTGATATGCCATTTAACACCTATTCAACATCAAACGCTGCTTTAAAGAATGCTAAAAAAATAATTAAGGAAACCAAATGTGATGCAGTGAAGTTAGAAGGTGGAAAAAAAATAATCCATCAAATTAAACTATTAACTAAAAACAAGGTTCCTGTGATGGGACATCTTGGATTATTACCCCAATCGACCAAAGGCAAGTTTAAATCTAAAGGAAAGACCACTAAAGAGATCAATCAATTAATTAATGATGCTTTATTACTTCAAAATAATGGAGTTTTTGCAATTGTCCTGGAGTGTATAAAAACACCAATAGCAAAACAAATTACAAAAAATTTAGATATCCCTACAATTGGAATTGGCTCATCTGTTCATTGCGATGGTCAGGTTCTTGTTACGGATGATTTAATTGGTCTAAACCAAACAAAAATAAAATTTGTTAAACAATTTCTCAACGTAAAAAAATATATCAATGCTGGACTAAGAAAATATGCTTCAGAGGTAAGATCTAAGAAATATCCAACTAAAAAACACTCGTATTAAAAATATTTCTTAAATTGCTCGTTGATCGATAAAATTTCTAAGTCTACTAAACCTCCAATTACTAATTGCAGGGCTACTAAAACAATAAAAACTAAACCGACATAAGCAATCCACAAATGTTTTTGTATATAGTTGGCAAGGTATGTTGCTAACGCTCCCGTCAGAACAACTGAAAGTATAAGACCAAAAATCATAAAACCAAAATTTCCTTTTGCTGCTCCAACAACTCCAATTACGTTATCAAAGCTAAGAGTTATATCTGCAAATAAAATTTTATAAACACTCTGTATGTAAGATGGTTCTTTAGATTTTTTTGTTGGTGATTTTACTTTCTTTATCTCAAAAAGATCTTTTCTTAAATCATTGACAATCCAGATTAAAAGTAAGCCACCTAAAATTTTAATAAAATAAAATTTAAATAAATAAGTAGCAAAAACAGCAAAAATTATTTTAAAAATAAATGCTCCTGAAACACCCCATAAAATAATTTGTTTTTTATTTTTTGGAATAAAATTAGCTGAAATAACACCAATAATAATTGCGTTATCTGCAGTTAAGATAATAGTTATAAAAATAATTTGAGATAATATAAAAGCTTCTTCTAACAAAATAAAATACTTATAATCTAAAATACTATTAATTCAATCAAAAGTAGAAATATTTTTTTATTGATAATTATCTTAATACATAATGAAATAGTCTTAATAAAAATGGAGGACAAATGAAATTCTTAAAATATTTATCAACTATTTTAGTTTCATTAATTTTGTCAATTAATCTTGCAGTTGCAGAGAAATGGGACATGGCTCTAGCTTATGGAGCGGGGAACTTTCATTCTGCAAACGCAGCTGAATTCGCAAAAAATGTTACTGAAAAAAGTGGTGGCAAGTTAACAATTGTAACACACCCTGGTGGTTCATTGTTTAAGGGTGGAGAAATTTTTAGAGCAGTAAGAACAGGTCAAGCTCAAATTGGTGAGAGATTTATGTCAGCTTTAGGAAAAGAGGATCCACTCTTAGAAGTAGACTCTCAACCATTCTTAGCAACGTCTTACGCTGATGCAATGAAGTTATATAAAGCGTCAAAAGATGAAATCGTTAAAGGATTAGACGAGAAAGGCTTAGTATTTCTTTATGCTGTGCCGTGGCCAGCACAAGGCTTGTATAGTAAGAAGGAAATTAACTCTGTCGAGGATTTAAAAGGTCTTAAATTTAGAGCTTATAATTCTGCTACTATTAGAATTGCCGAGCTAACAGGAATGGCTCCTACAAAAATAGAGGCTGCTGAAATTAGTCAGGCGTTTTCTACAGGTGCTGTAGAAAGTATGATCACTTCACCAACTACGGGTAAAAACTCTAAAATTTGGGAGAATGGTGTGAAATATTTTTATGATATTGCAGCTTGGTTTCCAAAAAACATGATAATTGTGAATAAAGATGCTTGGAATAAATTAGATCAGGCAACTAAAGATCTTGTTATGAAACAAGCAGCTTTAGCTGAAAGAAAAGGCTGGCAATTATCAAAACAAGGGAACGTTGGTGATAAAAAAGCTTTAGCTGATGCTGGTATGGTAGTCGGTAAAGTAAATGCACCACTACAAGCTCATTTTGAAAAAGTTGGAGAGACTATGGCTAAGGAATGGTCTCAAAAAGCTGGTTCAAGAGGAGCTGCTGTTTTATCAAGTTATAAATAATTCAATTCTTAAAATTAAGGCCACTTAAAATTTGAGTGGCCTTAAATTGTTATGTTAAAATCACTAGATAGAAATTTAAATAAACTCTATAAATTTTCAGGTTATGTTGCTGCTTTTTTCTTAATTTTAGTAGCAGTTTTTATTCTTATTGGTATCTCATCAAGAATATTTGGTTTTTATATAAGAGGTCTTGCTGAGTATTCAGGTTATTGTATGGCTGCTGCATCTTTTTTTGCGTTAGCGTACACATTTGTAGAAGGTGGACATATTAGGATTACGCTTTTCTTGGAAAAATTATCAGGTGTAAAGAAAAGATTTATTGAGATTTGGTGTTTAAGTGTGGCGAGTTTCTTTTCGGGATATTTAGCTTTTTACTTTATTAAAATGCTAATTATTTCCTATAAATTTCAAGAACGAAGTGAGGGTGCAGATGAAATATTAATTTGGATTCCTCAATCAAGCGTAGCTATCGGATCAACAATATTTTTTATAAGCGTTTTTCATCAATTTATTTTAACAATCAAAAAGCATTAAATGACCGAAATACTTTTAACAATCTTCTTTATCAGTGTTTTACTATTTTTTTTAGGATCTGGAATTTGGGTTGCTTTAAGTATGATTGGTGTATCAGCTATTGGTATGATGTTATTTACCTCAAGGCCAGTTGGTGATGCAATGGCTACAACGATATGGGGCACATCATCTTCATGGACACTTACCGCATTACCACTATTCGTCTGGATGGGTGAGATTTTATTTAGGACAAAGCTTTCTGAAAATTTATTCAAAGGATTATCTCCTTGGATGCAAAAATTACCAGGTGGTTTAATCCATGTTAATGTTGTTGGATGTGCATTATTTGCAGCAATTTCTGGCTCTTCAGCAGCAACTGTTGCAACAGTGGGCAAGATGTCTATTCCTGAATTAAGAAAAAGAAATTATCCAGAAAAAATCTTACTAGGTAGTTTGGCAGGTTCAGGAACATTGGGTTTGCTGATACCACCGTCAATTATATTGATTATTTATGGAGTTGCTGTCCAAGAGTCTATAGCAAAATTATTTATTGCTGGGATTATTCCTGGGATAATGATTGCATTAATATTTATGTCTTACGTAATTATCTGGTCTTTGATTAATAAAAAATCTATGCCAAAAATTCTTGAGGAATACTCAATTTTGGAAAAAATAAAAAGATCAAAACAACTTTTGCCAGTTATTATTCTAATATTAGCCGTTATTGGATCGATATATACAGGGATTGCAACAGCTACTGAAGCAGCTTCATTAGGAGTAGTTGGGGCATTGATATTATCTTACTTTCAAAAAAGTTTAACATTAAAAACTTTTAAATCCTCTTTACTTGGAGCAACTAAAACCTCTTGTATGATCGCTTTTATTTTAGCAGGTTCAACATTTTTATCTTTAGCAATGGGATTCACTGGATTACCAAGAAATCTAGCTCTCTGGATCCAAAATATGGAATTATCTCCATATGTTTTGATTTTTGTTTTAATGATCTTCTATATAATTTTAGGAATGTTTCTTGATGGAATTTCAGCAGTTGTTTTAACAATGGCAATCATCGAGCCCATGATTAGACAAGCAGGTTTTGATATGATTTGGTTTGGTATTTTTTTAGTCATTGTTGTTGAGATGGCACAAATTACTCCACCTGTTGGTTTTAATCTATTTGTACTTCAAGGTATGGCAAAAAAAGATATGGGATATATTGCCCGAAGTGCATTCCCATTATTTCTACTGATGGTCCTAGCAGTTATTTTAGTCGTAATCTTTCCAGAAATAGCTTTATGGATGCCAGAACAGATGATTAAAAATATAAATTAATATTTTGATTTTTCTCCAGCTATGACAGCTTTTAACTGATCGTATTCTTTACACTTACAGCTTTTTAAAACCTCAAGTCTTTCAACTGCAAGATTATGTCTGTTAGTTGCAACATAGAGCTCACCAAGATACTCATTTATACCTATATGCTCCGGATCAATAGCTAGACCTTGAAGGTAATACTTCTCACCATTTTCAAAATCGCCCAACTTTCTAGTTGTGAAACCTAAATAGTTCAGAGTATCAGGTTTATTAGGTTTTCTTTTATTTGATTTAATTAAAAGTTTTTGTGCTTTTGCATACTTTTTTTTTGCTTTTTTCAATTTACCTTTTTTCTCAAAATATTTTGCTGACCTTATAGCGGTAACCGCTCTATCATAACTCGTTCTAATTTTAGTTGGACCATCATCCGCACCAGATTGTCCTCCTGATCCTCCACTGCTAGACGATTCGCCTCCGCCGCCGCCGCCTCCGCCGCCGCCGCCTCCGCCGCCGCCGCCGCCTCCGCCGCCGCCGCCTCCTGCAGCTAAAAGATTTCCTGTTACAAGAAATATTACAGATAAAACTAAGATTATTTTTTTCAGACTAAATGAAAGATTAATATTTTGATTTCTCGCCAGCTATAACAGCTTTTAATTGATCATACTCTTTGCAATTACAACTTTTTAAAACCTGAAGTCTTTCGACTGCAAGATTATGCCTGTTTGTAGCTACGTACAACTCACCAAGATATTCATTAATACCTTTGTGTGTTGGATCAACAGCTAAACCTTGAAGGTAGTACTTCTCACCATTCTCAAAATCCCCAAGTTTTCTAGTTGTAAAACCTAGATAGTTTAAAGTGTCAGCTTTATTAGGTTTTTTTTTATTAGATTTAATTAAAAGTTTTTGCGCTTTTGCATAACTTTTTTGTGCTTTTTCTAGCTTTCCCTTTTTTTCATATCTTTTAGCGCTCTTTATATATGTAACAGCTTTCTCATAATTTGTTTTAGTTGATGATGACCCACCATCACCACCAGATGAACCTGCTGCAATGGCATTTGTGGAGATAAAAAATAGGATTGATAAAGACAAGATAATTTTTTTCATATTAAATAAATTTTTTCATTTTGTTTAAAGTTTTTAATTCTAAGCCATTTTCAACTAAATTTTCTCTTATTGACTTAGCTGTTGCTAATGAACTTAGATTGTCTCCATGTATACAAACAGAATCGATTTCACAAGGTATTTGCTTCCCACTGTGACAATTAAGCGACTGAGTTTGAACCATTTTTAATACGTGTTTTTTTGCTTGTTCGGGGTCAGTTATTAGCGCATGAGACTTCTTTCTTGATACAAGATTGCCATCATCCTCATAATTTCTATCAGCAAAAATTTCACAGGCAAATTTCATGCCTAATTTCTTTGCTGCTTCTTGCATTTTTGATCCAGTAGGCACGAGATATATTATGTCTTTGTTAATATCCTTAATAGTTTTAGCTAAAATTGTAGCCAACTCAATATCCTCACATGCCATATTATTTAAGGCTCCATGAGGTTTTACATGAGATACACTTTCCCCATGAGAAGAAGCTATTTTTTGAAGAATTTCATATTGATCGATTATAAGTTTTTTTATTTCACTTTCAGAAAGATTCATTCTTTCTCTGCCAAAATTTTCTGGATCATTAAAGGAAGGATGTGCGCCAATACTCACTCCATTTTTTTTCGAAATTTTTACTACTTGATTCATGGTTTGCTCATCTCCGGCGTGATAGCCACAAGCAACATTGGCTGAATTTACGATTTCTAATAAATCTGGATCATACTTATTTGAGTGATGTTTTGATTTTTCACCTAAATCACAATTTATATTAATTTCCATACTCATAATTTGTAAGTATAACATGGCATGATTAAAAATATATCAAATCTTGGTGACGCAGCTTTGTATTGTGATTTTGGGACTGAGGTAAACAAAGAAATAAATAGTAAGGTAATACGATATTTTAAAAGTATTCAAAAAGAAAATATTGATGGGATAAATAACTTAACCCCCTCATATAATAAATTAATTATTTCATTCGATCTACGAAAAAAGAATTTTCAAACAATCAAAAAATTAATTGAAAATTTAAATGTTACTAATGATGATAAGTTAGAGACAAATAGAATTAAGATACCTGTTTGTTGTGATGAAAATTTTTCATTAGATATAAAAAGATTAGAGGAAAAGTTACAAATAAATCGTGATAAAATTTATGAGAAATTTTTTGGTAAAGAATTTTTTTGCTACATGACTGGTTTTATTGCAGGTATGCCTTTTCTGGGTGATCTAGAAAATGAGCTGCAGGCAAAACGTTTGGAAACACCTAGAGTAAAAGTGCCCAAGGGTTCAGTTGGATTAACAGAACAATTTGCTAATGTTTATACATTCGAAAGTCCTGGTGGGTGGAATATTATTGGAAATACACCACAAGTTATTTTTGATAGCACTAAAGAGAAAAATCCAAATTTAATTAATCCAGGTGATGTAGTTACTTTTGAGCAAATTACTAAAGATCAATATTACAATAACAATGAATAAAAATTATTTTGAAATAAAAAGAGCAGGAATAAACACAACATTTCAAGATCAAGGTAGAGGCAATCTTTATCATATTGGTATTCCATTTAGTGGAGCAATGGATAATAGAAACTTTCAAATTTCTAACAAACTTGTTGGTAATGAAGTAAATTTTCCAATAATTGAATTTGCCTATCAAGGTCCTTTGTTAAAATATTTTGGTGAAAATATTAATTTTGCAATTACTGGAGATGTAAAATTTATAATTAGAAAAAAAAATAATGCTATAGAAGGAAATTGTTATCAATCTTTCACTTTAGAAAATGGTGATGAATTAGATATTATAAGCACCAATAAATCTGTTTATGGATATTTAGCAGTAAGTGGTAAATTTGATGTAAATTATCAATGGTCGAGTTGTTCAGTTAACACAAAAGCAAACATAGGTGCAAATAATGGAAAAAAAATAGAAGATGGACAAAATATTTATATTTCAAATATTAATAAAAATTTAAGTGATAAAAAATTAAATTACATTAATACAAAAATTGAAAATATCAGAGTTATTCAAGGAACAAATTTTGACTATTTTTCTGATGAGGGAAAAAAAATTTTTTTTGAGAAAGAATTTGTAATATCAAAATTATCAGATCGTATGGGTATGAGATTAGAGGGGCCAAAAATAGAAAATATTGTTGATACCAATATTAAATCAGAAGGTTTATTAAAAGGTGTTATCCAAATACCTGCAGATGGAAATCCGATTATTATGCTTTCAGATCACGGCACTATTGGGGGTTATCCTAAAATAGGAGTTGTTATCAGTGCAGATTATGACAAGTTAGTTCAATTAACCCCAGGTTCAAAGATTAAATTTAAAAAAGTAGAATTAGCTGATGCAGAAACATTATTTAAACTATATGACTTGGAGACACAAAATTTAATTTCACAAATTTAATGACTTTTATAAGAAACTTACCCGGACCACTATTAATTTTTTTAGGTGCATTAAGTTTAAGTTTTGGTGGATTGATTGTAAAATCTTTTGAGGGAGCCACATTATGGCAAATTCTATTTTGGCGATCTTTATTTTTTTCTTTAACAGTTCTAGCTTTCTTAATTATTAGTTATAAAGGAAAAACAATTGAATCGTTTTATAAATCCGGATTACCAGGATTTGTTGGTGGAATTATTTTATCTTTTGGTTTTTGTGGATATGTGTTTGCTATGTACAATACCACTGTTGCCAATACTAATTTTATTATTTCACTTCAAATACTATTTCTTGCAATATTCGGGTATTTTTTCCTAAAGGAAAAAATAAATTTAATTACTCTGTTTTCAATCTGTCTGGCGATGACAGGCGTTTTATTAATGGTTGGCAACTCATTATCTCCTGGAGAATTATCTGGAAACCTTGCAGCTTTTACAATGCCAATTACTTTTGCAGTTTTAATAATGATTGTGAGAAAATTTCCCTCTGTGGATATGGTCCCAGCCCAGTTCGTTGCCGGCGTGAGTTCATGTTTAATTGGTTTTTTGCTTTCTACTAAAATTATGATTTCTCCTCATGATATCTTTTTGGGTTTTCTCGCAGGTTTTTTTCAAGTTGGTTTTGGTTTTATATTTATAACTATTGGTGCAAGAACAACACCATCTGCCATGGTAGGAATCATAATGTTATCCGAATCTGTCCTAGGACCGATATGGGCATTCCTTTTTGTAAGTGAAAGACCCTCTGTATTTGGATTAATTGGTGGCGCAATTATACTTTCTGCAGTTTTATTACAATTTTATTCGCTTTTAAGTAAACAAAAAAAAATTGTTTCTGATTGACTTTTTTCCATACATGTAAGAGTATCCTGCAACGGGAGAGACTACAGAATACCGTAGCGCCGAAGGAGCAACCACCCAGGAATCTCTCAGGCAAAAAGGACCGTAACATATTAACTCTGGAAAGAGATTTAATTCTCGCCGAAGGAGCAAAACTCTCAGGCAAATATACAGATGGGTACAAAGAGTTAATATGGAAACAAAAAAAACATCGCTGTACCAATTACACCAAGATTGTAATGCAAAATTTGTTGAATTTGCGGGCTATCAGATGCCGATTCAATATTCGGAAGGTATTGTAGAAGAACACAAATTCACAAGAAATCACTCAGGTATCTTTGACGTTTCCCATATGGGTCAGCTATTTATTTATGGTGGTGAAGACTTAATTAAAGATTTAGAAAAAATTTTTCCCCTAGATCTTAAAAATTTGAAATTAAATCATTCAAAATACAGTTTCTTAATGGACAAAGATGCTGGGATACATGATGATTTAATTATCACAAAAACTAATGAAGGCTTTTTGATAATCCTCAATGCAGCATGTAAAGATAATGACTTTAAAATTTTAAAAGAACTTCTTGAGGAGAAGTACAGAATGGTTCTGGATGAAAATAGATCTCTAATTGCCATTCAGGGTCCTAAATCATCAGAAATTCTAAATGATGTTATTAATGGTGTAAAAGATCTTAACTTTATGTCTGGAAACTGGTTTACATTTGAAAATCAGAAAGTTTATATTACGCGATCTGGTTATACGGGTGAAGACGGTTTTGAGATATCTATCGCAAATGATTTTGTAGACAAATTAACTAGAGAATTAATCAACAAAGGATCTAAATTGATAGGTCTTGGAGCAAGAGATACACTAAGATTAGAAGCTGGATTATGTCTTTATGGTCATGATCTTGATAAAGATAAAACTCCAGTGGAAGCAAATTTAAAGTGGGCTATTTCAAAAGAAAGAATCTCTAAAGGAGATTTTATTGGCTCTGACATAATTATTAAACAATTAAATGATGGTGTCAGCAAAATAAGAGTTGGAATTAAACCTGAGGGAAGAATTATTGCTAGAGAAAAGACAAAAATATTTAATCAATCAGATGATCATATTGGAGAAATTACTAGTGGTACATTTGGACCAAGTGTTAATGGACCTGTTGCAATGGGTTATGTGGAAAATGAATTCTCAAAAAAAGATACTAAAGTATTTTTAGAAGTCAGAGGTAAAAAACATCCTGCAAGTATTTGCAGCTTACCATTTTATAAAAAAAGTTACGTCAAAGGAGTAAATTAATGAGTGAAGTAAAATATTCTAAAGAACACGAATGGATTAAATTAGATGGAGATGTTGCAACAATTGGAATTACAAAACATGCTACGGAGATGTTAGGTGATATAGTTTTTGCAGAACTCCCAGAAAAAGGATCCAGCGTAGAGAAAGATGGTACTGCTGGTGTTGTGGAGTCGACCAAAGCTGCTAGTGATGTATATACCCCTGTGAGTGGTGAAGTAGTTGATACAAATCAAGCTATAGTAGATGATCCATCAAAGATTAATCAAGACCCAGAGGATTCAGCGTGGTTTTTTAAACTGAAAATAAAAGATCCATCGGAAATGGATACTTTGATGAATAAAGACGATTACGATAAATTTGCAAAGGAGACTTCAGCATAATGTTACCTAATTCAGAAAAAGATTTTTTAAAAAGACATATTGGTCCTTCTAAAGAAGACCAATCAAAAATGTTAAAAGAATTAAACTATAAGTCACTAGATGATTTAATTGACAATACTGTTCCAGAAAAGATAAAGTTTAAAGGTGAACTAAATATTGGTGATTCAAATTCAGAGTACGAAGCGTTAAGAAAGTTAAGAGCAATTTCGAAAAAAAATCAAGTTTACTCGAATTTTATTGGTATGGGTTATTATGGAACTTATACACCTTACGTAATTTTGAGAAATATTCTAGAAAATCCAGGTTGGTACACTTCATATACACCTTATCAGCCTGAAGTTGCCCAAGGAAGACTTGAGATGTTATTGAACTTTCAACAAATGATTGTTGACTTTACAGGGATGGATATTGCCAATGCATCTTTATTAGATGAAGGCACAGCAGCAGCAGAGGCCATGGGTCTAAGTCACAGATTAAATAAAAAAGATAGTAATTTAGTTTTTGTTTCTGAAGATTGTCACCCTCAAACAATAAATGTAATTCAAACAAGAGCTGAACCTATGGGTTTAAAGGTTTTAGTCGGTAAAGAAGATGAAGTTTTAGATCAACTAAAAGAGGATTTAGTTTGTGGAATTTTACAATACCCAGGAACTTTAGGAGACATTAAAGATCCAAGTGAAGCAATTAGCAAAATTCACAAAAAGAATGGGAAGGCGGTGTTAGCTTGTGATCTGTTAGCCCTAGCAAAATTAAAAACGCCGAGAGAACTTGGTGCCGACATTGCAGTTGGAAGCTCTCAAAGATTTGGTATCCCAATGGGATATGGAGGTCCACATGCAGCTTTTTTTGCTACGAAAGATGAGTTTAAAAGATCAATGCCTGGAAGGATTGTCGGGGTATCAGTTGATAGACATGGTAACAAAGCATATAGATTATCATTACAAACTAGAGAGCAACATATTAGAAGAGATAAGGCGACGAGTAATATTTGTACTGCCCAAGCTTTATTAGCAATTGTGTCAGCAGCGTATGCTATTTATCATGGCCCGGATGGAATTAAAAATATTTCGGAAAGAGTGTCTCAATTAGCAAAAAGTTTTGCTGATAAAATAAAACAATCTGGATACGAGCTTTATTCGAATAATTTTTTTGACACTGTAACGATTATTACCAAAGAAAAGACTGATCAAATTTATAAGAATGCTCTGAATCAGAGAGTAAATATTCGAAAAGTAAATTCTGAAATGCTTGCTGTTTCATTTGATGAGAGAAAAAATGTATATAGAGTAAATCAACTATTAAAAATTTTTAATGCAGCAGAATCAATCAAAAAAGAAGATCCATCGGTAAGTTTACCTAATCTTCCAAAAAATTTATTAAGAACTTCAAAATATTTAGAACATCCAGTTTTTAACTCATATCATTCCGAAACCGAAATGCTTAGATATTTAAAAAGATTAGAAGATAAAGATATAGCATTGAATAGAACTATGATTGCACTTGGTTCTTGTACGATGAAATTAAATGCTGCTGCCGAAATGATCCCAATATCATGGAAAGAATTTGCAGAACCTCATCCGTTTGTCCCAATTGAACAAATGGAAGGTTTTAGAGATTTATTTACTGATCTAAAAAATTGGTTGCGTTCTATAACTGGTTTTTCAGGTGTTTCTTTGCAACCTAATGCAGGTGCTCAAGGTGAGTATGCGGGCTTAATGGTTATCAGAAAGTATCATTTAGATAGAGGTGAGGCTAATCGGAATATATGTTTAATTCCAAGTTCAGCACATGGTACTAACCCAGCAAGTGCACAAATGGTTGGAATGAAGGTGGTAGTTGTTAATTGTGATAAAGAGGGAAATGTTGATTTTGATGATTTAAAGAAAAAAGCTGAACAACATTCGGAAAATCTTGGGGCACTAATGGTAACTTATCCATCTACCCATGGAGTATTTGAAGAAAAAATAACTGACATCTGTGAGTTAGTTCACAAACATGGTGGACAAGTGTATATGGATGGAGCAAATTTAAACGCATTAGTTGGAGTTGCAAAGCCTGGAAATTTTGGTCCAGATGTCTGTCATATTAATTTACATAAAACATTTTGTATTCCACATGGCGGGGGAGGACCAGGTATGGGACCAATTGCTTGTAAAAGACATTTACAAGTTTATCTACCTAATCATCCAGTGATTAAAGATTGTGGACCAACATCTGGCATTGGAGCAGTCTCGGCAGCTCCTTGGGGTAGTTCAAGTATTCTATCAATCTCTTGGATGTACATTAAAATGATGGGATCAGCAGGGTTAAAACTTGCTACTGAAGTAGCAATATTAAATGCAAATTATATTGCTCATAGACTAAAAGATCACTTTCCAATTTTGTATAAAGGATCAAATGGAAATGTTGCTCATGAATGTATTATTGATATTAGAAATATTAAATCAGAGACAGGAGTAACCGAAGAAGATATTGCAAAAAGATTAATAGATTATGGGTTTCATGCACCAACTATGTCATGGCCAGTAGCTGGTACAATGATGATAGAGCCAACTGAAAGTGAGGGCTTGTCAGAACTTGATAGATTTTGTGACACTTTAATTAAGATTAAAGAAGAAATTGAAAAAATTAAATCAGGTGAATTTGATAAAATAGACAATCCAATAAAAAATGCTCCTCATACAGACAGCGAACTAGCTTCTGATGATTGGACACATAAATACTCAAGAACAGAAGCTGCTTATCCAGCAAAATTCTTAAGAGCTAATAAATTTTGGCCTCCAGTTGCAAGAGTTGATAATGTTTATGGTGACAAGAATATATTCTGTACTTGTCCAAGCATAGATGAATTTAAAGAAGATGCAGCTTAACAATTAATGAAGATTGCTGTTGTCGGCTCAGGCATATCAGGATTAAGCGCTGCATATTACTTATCAAAAAAACATCATGTAGATCTTTTCGAGAAGGAAGATCGTTTCGGTGGTCACTCTCATACTATTGATTTACCGTTTGGTACAAAAAAAGTTCCTGTTGATATAGGTTTTATTGTTTTTAATTACGCAACTTACCCAAATTTAATAAATTTTTTCGAAGAGAATAATATTGCAATTGAAAAAAGCGATATGTCTTTTTCTGTATCAGTTGAAAAATCTTCATTCGAATATTGCGGTCGAGGATTAAATGGAATTTTTTCAAATAAGACCAATCTGTTTAATCTAAGATTCCTCAAAATGTTTTTTGATATAATAAAGTTTTACAAAAAATGTGATAACATAAAAAAAATTGATCAAGAGACTACACTTGGTGATTATTTGAGAAAGGAAAATCTTTCAAAAGAGTTTATCAACTTTCATTTGATACCGATGGTCTCAGCCATATGGTCAATGCCACCAAGTGCTGCAAGTCAAATGCCGTTAAGATTTTTCTTAAATTTTTTCCAAAATCATGGTTTGTTTAAATTAAAAAATAGACCCCAATGGTACACAGTATCAAATCGGAGCAGAACTTATGTTCAAAACATTATTTCAAAAATCAGCGGTGAACATTTCAAAAATTATCCAATCAAAAAAATTAAAACAAAAACAACAGGTATAGATTTATATTATGGAGGAGAAAGTGAATATTTTGGATACGACAAAGTTGTTTTAGCAACACATGCAGATGAAGCTTTATCAATGATTGATAATCCAACCGACCAGGAAAAGAATGTACTTTCAAATTATAAGTATAAGGAAAATATTGCTTATATTCATACCGATGAACAGGCTATGCCAAAAAATAAAAAAGCTTGGTGCTCATGGAATTCATCAATGAAAAAGGATGAAATAGAAAAAAATTCAATTACATATTGGTTAAATTTATTACAAAACCTCAAATGTGATGAAAATATTTTTCTTACTCTAAATCCTTATTTTAAAATTGATGAGAAGAAAATTTTAAAAAAAGTAAGATTTACACATCCATATTTTGATCAATCTGCACTTAATTTTCAAAGTCAGCTAAAAAATTTACAAAATAAAAGAAATATTCTTTATTGTGGTAGTTATTTTGGTTACGGTTTTCATGAAGATGGAATAAAATCATCTATTGAAATGCTCAAAACCCTAAATGACTAGTTGTATATATAATGGCACTGTAATTCACAAAAGATTTAAACCAAAGATACATTTTTTTAAATATAGGGTATTTTCACTTTTAATTGATCTTTCTGAATTAGAAAAATTAGATAAAACAATTAGTTTTTTTTCATACAATAAATTTAATTTAGTAAGTTTTTTTGATAAAGACCATGGAGATAGAGATGGATCACTATTAATCGATTGGGTTAAAAAAAATCTTAAACAAAATAATATTAGTTGTGAAAATATTAAAATTAAACTTTTATGTTACCCAAGAATCTTTGGATATGTTTTTAATCCATTAAGTGTTTTTTATGTGTACAATGATAACAATGATTTGATATCCATATTATATGAAGTCAAAAATACTTTTGGTGAGCAACACACTTATGTTTTTAAAGTAAAAAATGACAATTTATTGCAACACAATTGTGAGAAAAAATTTCATGTTTCACCATTCATTGAAATGAATTGTAGTTATTTTTTTAGAATTTTAAAACCTGCAGATAAGATCTCAGTAATCATAGATCAATATCAATTAAACGAAAAAATATTATATGCCTCTCAAGATGGGAAAAGAAAAGATTTTACAACTTCAGAGTTAATTAAATCTTATTTAAAACATCCCCTAATGACGTTTAAAATTATTGCAGCGATACATTTTGAAGCGTTTAAATTATGGACCAAAGGAATAAAGTTTATTCAAAAAAAATTGAAAATAAGAAATAACATATCTTTTGAAAATTAATGTCCTTAAATAGACTTTCAGACAAACTGGTTTTTAACATATTAGCCGGAATAAATGTTGGATATCTAGAAATTACAAATTATCAAGGAGAAGTTTTTAAATTTGGAAATCCTCAGGATAATTTAAAAGCTAAATTGGAAATTAAAAAACCAAATTTTTCTTTTAATCTTATAAAGGGTGGCAGCATTGGTTTTGCAGAATCTTATATGAGAGGAGAATTTGAAACTGATAATTTATCCGATCTAATTGAAATAACAGCTCGAAATATCAAAATCATATACAAGTTTTCAGGCTTACTCGATTTTTCAATCATAAATTTTTTAAAAGGGATCTTTATAAAAAATACAAAGAATAGAAGTAAAGAAAATATTGCAAAACATTATGACTTAGGAAATGATTTTTTTTCTTTATGGCTTGATGAAACCTTAACTTATTCAAGCGGAATTTTTAGTGAGACCACTAAAGATCTCTCAGATGCACAAAATAACAAATATCAAAAAATGATAGATTTAATAAAACCTAACAATGGTGATAGGGTTTTAGAAATCGGATGTGGCTGGGGTGGTTTTGCAGAATATTTAGGAAAAAAATATGATGTAAAATTAGATTGTATTACTATTTCAAAAAAACAATTCGAATACGCAAAAAAAAGAATTCATAATTGTGGTTTAAATGAAAAAGTAAATATCGAAATAAAAGATTATAGAGATTTAAAGAATAAATATAATTCAATAGCGTCCATAGAAATGATTGAGGCAGTAGGGCAAAATTATTTGGAAAGTTATTTTAAAACTATTAAGAAAAACCTTTCTACAGATGGTAGGGCTGCAATTCAAGCAATTACAATAGATGATAGTTTATTTGATAGGTATAAAACGAAACAAGATTTTATTCAAAAATATATTTTTCCAGGAGGATTTTTGCCAAGTAAAAATAGCTTAAACAAATATGTTTCAGACAATGGTTTAACAATTAAGTCTTACGACTCATATGCTGATCATTATGCAAATACATTAGCTATTTGGAAAAATGAATTTAATAGAAAATGGGATCTCATTAAAAAACAAGGTTTTGATTTAACTTTTAAAAGAATGTGGGAGTTTTACCTATCTTATTGTGAGGCTGGATTTAAATCGAAAAATATTGATCTGATACAATTTTCAATTCAAAATAAATAAATAACGGGGGCTTGTGAGCAAAATAATAAACTTAAGATCAATTTTATTGATAATCTCTTTATTCTTAATTACAAACTGCTCAAATAATAGCGATATGAAACCAGAAGATTTTAAAGGTAAAGAACCGAGATTAATTATAGAAAATTACTTGTCAGGTAATGTTAAAGCTTGGGGAGTTCTTCAGAATAGATCTGGAAAAGTTACTAGACAATTTTCAGCAGATTTAGATGGCAAGTGGGATGGTAAACAATTAATTCTTGATGAAAAATTTAATTGGGATGATGGTGAAGTACAAACTAGACAATGGCAAATTACTAAAATAGATGAAAATAATTATGAAGGAACTGCTGGAGACGTAGTTGGAAAAGCTAAAGGATACTCATATGGTCCCGCATTTAAATTTGAGTATGTTTTATTAGTTCCGGTGAAAGGTAAAGAAATTAAAATTACTTTTGATGATTGGATTTTCAAACAGGATGATCGCGTAGCAATTAATAGAGCTACAATGACTAAATTTGGAATTAAGGTTGCGGAGCTCACGGTTGTTTTCATAAAAGAATAATTTTTTTTTCTTTTGAGTTTTTTTAGCTAATGATAATCATTCTCAAAAAAAGTTTGAGACTAGTAATCATTCGCTAAAATTTTATTTGCATTCAAATTTAAAATATTTACGATTAATATATGGAAACACAAAACTATAGTTGTAAAAAGTGCGGACTTACAATTACGTCTATTTGCTCAAAATGTGATAGAGTTGTAGATGTGAAAGTTCTTGATAATGGATGCATTGTTCAAAAAACAAAATGTGGAGATTGTGCAAATGTACCTGTTATTAAAGATGTTTGCTCTCAACAAAAAGCTTAAATATCAGCTTAATTTTTTTTTTGGTATTTAGTCATTTTAGTGACCAAGGCAAAGTATATTTTACTAGGTAAGAAACTAAATATCTTAAGCACTAAAGTCAAAGACTTAGGAAAATGTATTTCAAAAGTTTTTTTATTTACCAAGCCATCATATATTTTTTCAGCCGCATATTCAGTAGTCTTTAAAAAGGGCATTTTAAAATCATTTTTATCTGTCATTGGAGTTTTGATAAAACCTGGTGAAACTAAACAAACACGAACATTTGATCTTTTGAAGTCAAAATATAAACTTTCAGCTAAATTATTTAGAGCAGATTTTGAGGGTCCGTACCCGGTCGAATTTGGTAAGCCTCTATAACCAGCAATTGAGGAGACGATAGTAATTGTTCCACTTTTCTTTTTTTTAAAATATTCTTCAACTGCTTTGATAGCATTCAATGTCCCAAAAAAATTAATTTTAAAGACTTCCTCAATTTGTTCAACATCAATATCCCTCTCTTTTTTTGGATTCCACGTGCCAGTGGAAAAAAAACAAATGTCTACATTTTCAAATTTATTCTTAATTTTTTCAAAAACCTCTTTACATTTTGATTTATCAGTCACATCTAATGGAAATGAATTTATATTTTCATGATTGTTTGCAATCTCATTAAGAAGATTCTCACGTCTGGCTGAAATAGCAACATTCCACCCTTCATTAGCAAATTTTATTGCAAGAGCTTTGCCGATTCCAGTACTCCCACCAGTTATCCAAATTGTTTTTTTATTCATTATCTAAAGATGTATAATACTTTAATGTTAAAAAATAAATTTTTATCATTCATACTTTTTTTTATTATCACATTTTCAGCCTCATTTATTGGAAGTTTAGTCACAATTAATTTTAAAGATCCTTGGTATTCTCAATTAGTCAAATCCGATTTTAACCCACCTGATTGGATATTTGCACCTGTTTGGACAACGCTATATCTAATGATGACAGTCGCTATTTGGTTTTTTTGGCATAGTAAAAGTAGAGACATGAACACGATTTATATTTATTTTATTCATATTATATTTAATACAACTTGGAGTATTGTTTTTTTTGGATTACACCAAATTTTTTTAGCTTTAGTTGTTTTGGTAATCTTAACTGGTTTAATAATTACTTTAGTAATTAGATATAAGCGTGTCAATTTTGTGAGTTATTATTTAATGATTCCCTATTTACTTTGGTGTTGCTATGCATTATTTCTGAATATTAACTTACTGATATTAAATTAATGGATGATGTTGTAATAGTTGGTGGTGGAATAATTGGAGCCGCGACTGCTTACTTTTTATCAAAAGAGGGCAGAAAAGTTAAAGTTATAGAAAAAGACCCTACTTATAAAACTGCTTCTTTTCCTTTGTCATTAGGTGGCTTTAGAAGACAATTTTTCCAAAAAGAAAATATTTTATTAGGAAAATTTGCTAGAGAATTTATTTTTCAAATTCCAGATTTATTAAAAACTGAAAAAAATCCAAAACCCACTGCTAGTATGGTGACCAATGGTTATTTATTAATGTTTGGACCTGAGCATGCAGATGAACAATATAAAGCGCTCGAAAATCATAAAGCTTGTGATGCAGGAACAAAAAATATCAAAGGCTCTGAGTTGAATAATTTTTTTCCATATATCAATAGTGAGGGAATTGAAACAGCGACTTTTACTGACAATCAAAGTGAGGGATGGATTGACCCCTTCATGTTTCATAGTGCTCTAAAAAGTAAAGCGATTGATCTTGGTGCAGAATTTGTTAAGGGTGAAGTTAAATCTCTTTCAGAAATTAATGCTAAAACAATCATTTCAGCAGCTGGATGTTGGACTAAAGAGCTTTTAGAAGATATACCTGTTGAACCTCAAAAACATACAGTTTTCAGAGTAAAGTGCCCAAAACATATTCCTGAAATGCCATTAACGGGAGATCTAACAACAGGAGTTTATTGGAGACCTGAAGGCAAAGAATATTTAGCAGGTTCACCAAAATCAGTCTTTGATGCCAAAGATCTTGAACCAGCATGGGATGATTTTGAAGAACTGGTTTGGCCAGCATTAGCTCATAGAATACCGGCTATGGAAGAATTAAAATTAACTGGTGGATGGGCTGGATATTATGATTGCAATCGACTTGATAACAATGCAGTTGTTGGAAAACATCCAAAATTTGAAAATGTTTACTTAGCAACAGGTTTCACAGGAAGAGGATTAATGCAGGCTCCGGGAATTGGTAGAGCATTAACAGAGTTGATTATGACGGGTGCTTATCAATCAATTGATATTTCAAATATGGCTGTAGAGAGAGTTTTAGGTAAACAGGCGAGACATGAGCCATATGTTCTTTAATTAAGTTCCACAAAAAGTTTGATAATTTTCATTTGAACTGGATAATATTTGGTATTCACTGATATCTTTTTGATCAATATAGGGGCTATTTAAGATTTTTAAAAAGTTAAGCAAAGGTTCCAAATTTCCTTGATCTGCATCTCTAAGAGTATTTTCAACTATATGATTTCTTGGAATTAAAAGAGGGTTTGCACTTCTCATCAATTTTTTATGCTTTTCCATTGAATTATGATGACTTGATGATCTTTCATGCCACCTTTTTTTCCAGTTAATAAAATCAGCACCTTCATAAATATTATCTTCTTGAATTTTAAAGTTCATCAAATGGCAAAATGTATTTGTATAATCAACTTTATTTTGATGCATCCAGGTGAGTAAGTCTAAAATTAGGTATTTATCTTTCTCATCCTTACCAAGCAAGCCTAGCTTAGCCCTCATCATATTTAACCACTTTTCTTCATATGTTTTTTCAAAAGTGTCAATTATTTCAGTTGCTAATTTTACAGCTGTGTCTTGGTCTTTATCAATCAAAGGTATCAAGCATTCAGCAAATCTCGAAAGATTCCATTTTGTTATAACCGGCTGATTGCAGTAAGCATATCTTCCTAATTTATCAATTGAACTAAATACAGTTTTTGGATCATAAATATCCATGAAAGCACAGGGTCCGTAGTCAATGGTCTCACCAGCTATACTCATGTTATCCGTATTCATTACACCATGAATAAATCCAACTCTCATCCAATTGACAACTAAATCAATCTGTTTATCTAAAACAACTTTTAAAAGATCTAAGGCTTTATTTTTTGAATTTTCAATTTCTGGGTAATGTCTTTTGACAACATAATCAAATAATGTCTCTAACTCACCTTTTTTATTCCTTGCAGCAATATACTGAAAAGTTCCTACTCTAATATGACTTGATGCTACTCTGGTGAGTATAGCACCTTCTAATGGTGTCTCTCTAATTACATTTTCTCCAGTTTTTGCAACCGCCAGACTTCGCGTCGTTGGTATATTTAAGGCATACATTGCTTCACTTATTAAATATTCTCTAAGCATAGGCCCTAAAGCAGCTCTTCCATCTCCATTTCTTGAAAAAGCAGTTTTTCCCGAGCCTTTAAATTGAATATCGTATCTATGATTATTTTTAGATACATGTTCTCCAATCAAAACTGCTCTACCATCACCAAGCATTGTAAAATGTCCAAATTGGTGACCCGCATAAGCTTGTGCTATTGAATTACTATTTTTTGGTAATTCGTTTCCTGTAAATATAGCCGATAATTCAGACTGACTTATTTCAGAAAAGTCTAAATTTAAATCTTTTGCCAAAGCCTTATTTAATAAAATCAGTTTAGGATTTTTAACTTTTACTGGATTTATCTTTTCTCTAAATGGCTCAGGCAATTTGGAATATGTGTTATCAAAATTCCAATTGATATTATTTTTCATAAATAGCTACATTTTCCAAATTCGATTTAAAATCTCTTCTCGTCTACAAGCTTTTTTATATTTTAAATAATTCAAAAAATATACTTGATAATAATCTTGATGACGATCTTCAGCTATATAAAATTTTTCAAATTCTTTAATATAAGTAACAACTTTTTTATTAAATTTTTTTTCTAGTCTTTTAAAATCTTTTTCAATTAAGTTTTTTTCCTTTTGATTTGTATAAAAAGCTGCAGATCTGTAGCTATAACCTTTGTCACAAAACTGACCATAGGGATCAAATGGATCTATATTGAGCCAAAAATTTTTAAGTAATTCTTCGTAAGATATTAAACTTGCATCATAAATTACTTCTACAACTTCAAGGTGACCTGTATTTCCATAAGTAACTTCTTCATAGGTTGGATTTTCAGTTTTTCCTCCAGAGTATCCTGAAATTACATTCTCAACACCTGTTAATTTTTCAAAAGACTCTTCCATGCACCAGAAACAACCACCAGCAAAATATGCTTTACTTTTTTCAGATGCCAATACTGAATTTGTAATTATTAAGTTTAAAAATATAAATAATAAAAATCTCATGATTAAAAATTTATACAAAAATTGGGAATTGAGTCTAGATTATTAAAGGTAGCTACTTTAAGTAGCTTACCTTTAATAATTAAAAGAATGATTTATTTTTTCTTATATTTAGCTGCCTCTTCAGAACCACCTGTGGCAGATCCTTTACTATATGAGTGAGCACCCATTCCAGCTAATTGTCCATCTTTGACGATAAGATATTGATCTCTAATTTCTTTTCCTTCAAAGAAACATTCTAAGATTTCTCTTACACCATCAGCATATCTTGTTTGAGCTGACAAAGATGTTCCAGAAGTATGAGGTGTCATTCCATGGTTAGGCATTGTTCTCCATACATGATCATTTGGAGCTGGCTGTGGAAACCAAACGTCTCCAGCGTAACCACTTAGTTGACCACTCTTCAATGCTTTTGCAATAGCATCACGATTACAAATTTTACCTCTTGCAGTGTTTACAATATAAGCACCTTTTTTCATTTTGCTTATCATTGTATCGTCAAATAAGTTCTCAGTCTCAGGATGGAGAGGGCAATTTATAGTCACGACATCACAAACTTTTACCATAGACTCTACTGACTCATGAAATGTTAAGTTTAATTCTTTCTCAACACTATCTGGTAATTTATGTCTATCAAAATAATGTAAGTGTACATCAAATGGTTTCATTTTTCTTAATGCATCTAAACCGATACGGCCAGCGGCAACAGTTCCAATGTGCATACCTTCAACATCATAAGATCTTTGTACAGCATCTGCTATGTTCCATCCACCTTCATTAACAATTCTATGTTGGTTGTGATAGTCTCTCACCATTGATACAATCATCATTACAATGTGTTCAGCAACAGATCTTGAATTACAAAAAGTTACTTCAACTACATCAATTTTGTTATCCATAGCTGCTTGTAAATCCACGTGATCAGAGCCAATTCCAGCTGTAATAGCCATTTTTAAGTTTTTAGCTTTAGCAATTCTTTCTTTAGTTAAGTAGTAAGGAAAAAAAGGTTGAGAAATTACTATATCAGCGTCAACGATATGCTTATCAGCCTCACATCCATCTCCATCTTTACTATTAGTAACTACTAACTCATGTCCATTACTTTCTAAAAATTTTCTTAATCCTAATTCTCCCGAAACACATCCTAACAATTCTCCTGGATTAAAATCTCTTCCTTTTGGTGAAGGTAAAGTCATCCCGTCTGGATATTTTTCTAGTTTAGGAAGATCTTTAAGTGGATATGACTTAGGCATTCCTCCTTTTGGATCATCATATAATACACATAATATTTTCATTTATTCTCCTGCGTTACTTTCAATCATTAATTTATTTTGAGACATCTAACATTATTTTAATGTCGCTAGCAAACAAATTATTTTGTTTTTGGATAACTCTTTTTAAGTATAAATTTATTAATTATAATAGCAAAAACTAGAATAATTATTGATCCTGAAATTATTGGGCTTAACAAATAGTCTAGTGAGACACTGCCCATAATAACTATAATTGGATTTCCACCTGCAGGTGGATGAGTTACATTTAATAATATCATTAGACCCACTCCAAAACCAACTGCTAATGGTATAATTATAAATAATGGCAAAGGAATTAAATATAAAAAAAACATTCCTACAATTGCAGTTACCAGATGCCCAAAAAAAACATTTTTGGGTTGGGCAAAAGGGCTTTCAGGATATCCATACAATAGAACCATTGATGATCCAAAAGATGCTACAAGGAAAATTCCAAATTCAGTTTTATAAGTTAATAAAGTTAAAATACCTATAGTGATAATTGAAAATAAACCTGCAATAAAAGATTGTTTTAAATTACCCATAAAATCATTTTGATACTATTTTTTTTATTGTTTTAAAAGGCAATAAAATACATTCTTTACGAGATAAATTTTTATCATTAAATATTTTATTAAGCGATTTCCATTTTTTCTCAATATTTTCAACATTTCCCTCAAAATAATATTTTGCATCGTCGCACAATTCATTAATTTTAGACTTATTTTCATTAATTGAAATTTTTGAAAGTAAGCTTGCTGAGGCTTGACAATAAACACAGGACTTACCTTGATAACCAAAGTCAACAATTTTATTTTTTTTGATAACTAAATCTATTTGCATCTCATCTCCGCACATTGAATTTTTCAATTTTGAGTGGTGTGTATAGTTTTTGATACTTTTGTTATTGTTGGTATCAGAGGCTATTTTAAGAATATCCAAATTCATATTAATTTATTATACTAGTACCAATACTTTGTATAACAATTTAATTTATGTTGTAGTGCTAATCAATTAGATCTAAATAGTCGATTATGGTTGAACTTAGAAATGAAAAAATAGCTGTACCGGTAGTTTTATTTGCAGGGATACTTTGGTCGTTTGGCCCTCTAGTAGTGAGATATATGAATGATCCTCATATGGTTCCTTGGCAATATATTTTTGGTAGAGGTTTAACTATTTTTATTATTTTAAATTTATATTTATATTTCGAAGAAGGAATAAATTTTTACAAAAACTACAAAAAAGTAGGTAAATCAGGAGTTGTTGGTGGCATGGGTCTTGGTATTGCAATGATTTCATTTATTTATTCAATTACAAATACCACTGCAGCAATTACTTTATTATGTTTAGCTGCAATGCCTTTTTTTACTGCATTATTAGCTTTTTTATTTTTAAAAGAAAAAATTTCTCTAAATGTTTGGATATCAATGCTTATTGCAACTGTGGGTATTATAATAATGGCTGTTGGTAATACTGAAAAAAATTCTTTAATAGGTTTTGTTTTTGGTCTCACATCATCAATAGGATTTTCAATTTTTTCTGTCACTTTAAGATGGAGGAAAGAAACTCCAAAATTTACAACAGTCGCTGTAGCCGGCTTATTTTGTTTTATAACAGCTACAATTATGATTTTGGTTAATAAACAAACTTTTTTTGCAACTAGTTATAATAGTGCAATGTTTTCTTTACATGGGGTATTAGTGTGTTTAGGTCTTATTTTATATTCGATAGGATCTAAAGCAATCCAGGCAGCAGAATTAACATTATTATCTCTGACAGAGGTTATTGGAGGAATTTTTTGGGTATGGTTACCGTTATTTGGGATTAATGAAATTCCATCTACTAACACAATAGTGGGAGGTTTCTTTCTTTTCGTCTCAATTATTTATTATAGCCTTATTATGAGATGGAATAAGAGATATATAGCTCTAAATTAAATTCATAAAATTTATGGAAAGGCCTGATTTTTTTACTTTAAAGAATGGTGAAAAGGCTAAACTACCTTTTTCTAATGAGGAATATAATAAAAGATTAATTAAATTAAGATCTATAATGGATAAAGATAATCTTGATATGATTATTTTAACCTCAATGCACAATATAGCTTACTACTCTGGTTTTATTTATTGCTCTTTCGGTAGACCATACGGATGTATTATTACTGAAAAAAAAATTGTAACTATTTCAGCTAATATTGATGCAAGTCAACCCTGGAGGAGATCACATTGTGAAAATATTATTTATACTGATTGGAAAAAAGACAATTTTTTAAAAGCGATCACCTCAATAATTGATGAGAATAAAATGCCTAAAAATATTGGAATAGAAAATGATCATATTACTTTAGAAATGAATGAAAAAATTCAATCAATTTTTTCAGCCTCTGCTTTTACAGATATTTCAAAAAAACTGATGAAGTTAAGAATGATAAAATCTAAAGAAGAAATAGAAATTATTAAAAATGGAGCAAGAATTGCTGATATTGGTGGAAAAGAAATTGTTAAGAATATTAAAGAAGGAGCAACAGAGTTAGAAATTGCAATAACTGGAAGAGATAAAATGGAAAAAGAAATAGCCAAAACATATCCAGATGCTGAATATATGGATACGTGGGTATGGTTTCAATCAGGTATCAATACAGATGGCGCACATAATCCAAAAACAAATCGCAAATTAGTCAATGGTGATATTTTATCCTTAAACACTTTTCCAATGATTTCTGGATATTATACTGCTTTAGAGAGGACTTTATTTTTAGATAATGTAAATGATGAGTCTTTAAAAGCATGGGAGGCAAATGTGAAGGTTCACAAAAGGGGGCTTGAGTTAATAAAACCTGGAGTAAAATGTTCTGACATATGTAATGAATTAAATGAACTTTTTGCTGAACTAGGATATTTGCAATACAGAACGTTTGGGTATGGACATTCATTTGGAGTATTGTCTCATTTTTATGGAAGGGAAGCGGGTCTTGAATTGAGAGAGGATATTGACACTGTTCTTGAAGAAAATATGGTTATTTCAATGGAGCCTATGATACTTATTCCAGAAGGAAATCCTGGTGCAGGAGGGTATAGAGAACATGATATTTTGGTAATAGGGAAGAATAGTTCAGAAAATATTACGAAGTTTCCATTTGGCCCAGAGCATAATGTTATAAAAGGTTAAAATGAAAAAAGGAAAAAGGATTGTAAATAGTTGGAATGAGTGGGATCCTTTAAAGCATGTTATTGTTGGAAGGGCCGACGGCACATGTATACCAGCACCAGAACCTGCTTTAGATGCAAAAGTTCCTGAAGAGTCAGATATGAGGGGAAAATTTGGTCCTAGAACAAAAGATACTGTGGATAAAGCAAATCAGTTACTTGATGATTTCTCAAATATTTTGGTTAAAAGAGGAATTAAAGTTGATAGACCAACACCTTTAAATTTTAATCAAAAAACTTCAACACCTGATTGGGAATCTGAAACTATGTTTGGCTGCATGCCTCCTAGAGATGTTTTATTAACAGTTGGAAATGAAATTTTAGAGGCAACTATGAGTTATAGATGTAGATGGTTTGAGTATCTTTGTTATCGTCCGCTTCTTAAAGAATATTATAATTTAGATCCAAACATGAGACATGAGTCAGCGCCAAAACCAAGACTAACAGATGCAGATTATAGGAAAGATTATTTATCTGACAAAATCGGAATTCAAAAAAGATTAAAATGGACTGAAGATAAATTTTTTGTAACAACTGAAGAAGAACCTTTGTTCGATGCAGCTGATGTGTTGAGATTTGGTAAAGACTTAGTAATACAACATGGTTTTACGACAAATCTTAAAGGAATTGATTGGTTAAAAAGACATTATAAAGATCATCGAGTTCATGCTGTAAATTTTCCAGGAGATCCATACCC
Source organism: uncultured Pelagibacteraceae bacterium (assembly GCA_902624315.1). GTDB lineage: Bacteria > Pseudomonadota > Alphaproteobacteria > Pelagibacterales > Pelagibacteraceae > Pelagibacter. The sequence continues at coordinate 63,102 of CACNXC010000005.1, forward strand.
AATTCATATAGATGCAACCTTCACACCAATAAAAGAAGGATTGATTATTAATAATCCCCAAAGAAGATTACCTAAAGAGCAAAGAAAATTATTTGAAAATAATGATTGGGAGATTATAGATGCCGCACAACCTGCTCACAATGAACCACCACCACTTTGCTACTCATCTGTTTGGCTTTCTATGAATGTTTTGGTGCTAGATCCAAAGACAGTTTGTGTTGAAAAAAGTGAAAAATATCAAGCAGAGCAACTCGATAAACTAGGTATGGAAGTAATTCCAGTAGATTTAAGAGATGCCTATGCTTTTGGCGGTGGTCTTCATTGTTGTACTGCTGATGTTTATAGAGAGAGTGAATTTAAAGATTATTTTCCTAAACAATAAAAAAAATATAATTTAATTAGTTAGGATTTTTTTTCAAAAAATCAATATATTGCAATACTTCATTTAATTTATCGTCTGGAATATCTTTATAACTTGCATTGAATTTATTTTTTACACAAATTGCTACATGAGCATAAGGATTTCTTCCTTTAGGATGATTAGGATGATCAGGTAATTGACCTACCAAATAATCCCCAGCTTCCTGAATCATTTTCCAGAGTTTACTTGCGTTTTCTTTGTTCATACACATCAAGATCTTGATCTATTTAAATCTAGCATAGTCTTTAGACTAAAATAAAAGGAAAGAATTTTTAGATCTAGTTTTCTTTTGATTTATCTATATTAAAATTCTCTAATCCACTTGATGAACTTTTGAGATTTTTATCAATTTCCTCAAATCTCGCTCTTTTTTCGATTTCTTTTTGAACAAGCCTTTGTTCTCGTCTAATTTCTTCTTGTTCTTTTTGCTTTTGTTCTCTATCGAATTTTTCTTCCCACTCTCTTATTTTGATAAACTCAGACTCTTTTTGTCTATCTTCCTCTTCTTTCAATATCTTTAATTCTCTATTTTTACGTCTTTGCTCTTTTAATTCCTTATTTTTTTGTTCATCTTCTCTTACTTTTAAATCAATATCTTTTCTATTTTGCTCTTCTTCTCTAGTTTTTAATTGTTTTTCCTTTTCTCTTAATTCTTTTGCAACGAGTATCAACTCCTCGTCTTTTTTAGTTAGTCTTTCACTTTCAATTTTTTGTTGATCTTCTTTAGATCTAATTTGTTTTTCTCTTATTCTCAGCTCTTCTTCATTTGAGCGGATTTTACTACTTTCTTTATTGAGCCTATCCTCCCAAAGTTTCAATTCTTTTTTTTCCTTTTGATAAGAATTTCTTTCCTCAAGTTTTTGTAATTTAATAGCTTTGATTTTTTCTTGTTCTTTTTTTTTCTTATAATTAGATAATGCACTACTTAGCGAACTTGTTGTCAAAGATGCTATTTTAGCAAGTCCGTTAGTTTTTTTTTTTATTTTTGTTTTCTTTTTTTTTAATGGCATTTTTTTAATTAATTATTTCACTAGATAAATGAAAATTATTCAATAAGATTTTTAAAAAAATTTATGTAGCGTGACTAAAATGAGTTACAACCTGAAAGGGATATATTTAGTATGTCACTTCCTCTTTTTGATCTTCGGTCTCGTCTTTTTTATATTTTACACCTTTTCTTTCTAAAATTTCTTTAACTTTTTCAGAATATGGTTCCTCTATGTGTTCAGTAGTAGGATTGAGTTCAATACCTGCTGGAGTAATGGTTTGTGGCATAGCAACGAACTGAGAGTCTGGATTTTCAACAGTTTTTCTAACTTTCATTCTATATATTCCAAAAAATCCAATAAAAGAATGAAAAATAAATAGAAACACAAAGAAACCATTTGGTCCAACTAGATCCATAAATATTGAACAAAGAAATGGACCGCTCATCGCACCTAATCCAAAGGCAAATTGTAACCCTGCTCCAGCTGCAACAAATTTTTCTTTTGAGATATAATCATTTGTGTGTGCCAGGATCAAAGAAAACATTGGTAAACTACAAAATGAAAAAAGAATAAAGAAAAAATAAAACCATGTTTTACTAGTTGCAAGACCACCTGGCAGATACATTTGTCTTGAAACAAATATTGCAATTATTGCGAATATTGCTGCTCCAAATGTTGAAAACACAATTACTCTTCTTCTATCGTAAATATCTGAAATTTTACCAACTGGAAATTGGGCTACTGCACCTGAAATCGCTAGCAAGAAAGTTACAATTGATATTTCTAAAATAGTGAAGTTCATGGAGGTAGCATAAACTGCTAGCAATGTGAATAAAGCAGATTGTATTGTTCCATAAAAAAGAGAGCTTACCATACCAAAAGGTGAAGCTTCGTATAATTCTCTCATATTCATGGCTTGTATCTTTTTAAAATTTGGTGGTTTTTTCTTAGTTAGTAAAATAGGTATTAAAGCAGCAGAAGTAATTACTGAAACTAATATAAATGGTTGAAAGTTTTTAGGACTACTAAAGTTAAGTAAAAACATACCAATGCCCATAGTTCCGTAAAGTATGACCATATAAATAGAAAGAACGCTGCCTCGATTTTTATTACTTGATCTGTCATTTAACCAACTTTCTGCGACTGTATAAATGCAAACCATACTAACACCTGTAAGTATTCTTAATAAAAACCATATGAATGGATGAATTACAACAGAGTGAATTAAAACAACTAATGAAGCTAAAGACGCAAAAGCTGCAAAAACTCTTATATGACCAACTCTCGAAATTATATTTGGAATAGTTGCTGCACCAATAAAATATCCTACAAAATAACCAGACATCATAAATCCAGTTGAGGTAAGGCTAAATTCTTCTTGGACCGCTCTTACCCCAAGGAGAGAACCTTGGAATCCATAAGCCATCATGATGAAGCCCATTCCCAAAAATAATGCCCAGGAGTTTTTTAAAACTTTATTCATAAAAATTGAGGTAATTATTCGCGATGTATTATTAAATCAAGTCTTAATTGTGACGAGCTTAAGAATTTTTGAGTTTTAAGTATGAGTGAATTGCGATGGTGGTGATTATAATTAGACCACCCTGAAGTGTTTCTAAACTAGGCTGTTCTTTTATAATTAACCAAACCCAAATTGGACCAATTATAGTCTCTAACAGAAAAAAAAGATTAACTTCTGCAGCAGGTATAAATCTTGGCGCAATAGTCACTAAAACAAAAGGTATCGCTACACATAAAATACACATCAACGGAACAATCAGTAGATCTTTACCAACCAATGCAAAACTTTCGATGAAAAGTAATGCAAAAGTTGCTACAAATAATTTACCAACTACCGCAGCTGGAACTAAATTTTTAGTTTTAGCAGATCTGATTATAACTGCTCCAACCGCTAAACCAATTGCGGTGACAAATCCCAAAACATCCCCATAAAAATTACCTAACTTCAAAGAGTCGTAGAAAATATATATTATTGCTAAAAAAGTAATTATTATAGAAATCCAAGTTTTTTTATCAGGTGGTTCTTTTAAAAATAAAGCTCCAAGAATAGCTGATAACATTGGAGCAGTCGCTATCATAACCAAGGTATTAGCAACGTTTGTATTTTGAATAGAAACAACAAAAGTTATATTAGTTACACTAAATGTAATTACATAAAATATTCCATGATAACCACTAGTGAAAAGAATTTTAAAGAAGTTTAACTTATAAATAATTAACATACCTGTCAAAACTGTCATAAAAGGAATAATTCCCCTATAAAAAACTAAACCCCAAGTATCTACATTTGAAAGCCTTATAAATAGTGAGTCTGGTGTAATAAAGATTACAGCAACAAAGGCCAGTAACGATCCCTTTTGTTGGTCTGTAAGATTTTTCACGCTTTTAATTCTTTCCAGAAGGTTGATGCTAGATTTATTTTTGAAAGATCATAGAAAGTTTTTAATCCAGTAGGTGATGTTACATTTATATCACCATTAAGTTGCTCATCTATAAAGTCAATTCCAGCAAAAAAAATTTTATTTTTTTTTAAATCTTTGCTAATCAATTTTGATATTTTCATTTCTTTATTAGTTAATTTTATATTTATCGGTTTTGCACCTTTACTTAAATTGCTTAAAAATGAGCCTTTTTTTGGAATTCTTGATATTGCGCCACAAACTTTACCATTTATCAAAAAAACTCTCTTATCTCCTTTTTTAATATTAGGTAAATATTTTTGACACATAATATGATTGTGTTTTTTAATAAATTTTTGAAAAAATCTGAGATTAAACTTTGTTAATAAATATATATTGTTTCCACTATAGCTATTTATAGGTTTTACAATCACTTTTTTATGTTTTTTTAAAAACTTTCTAATTTCATCAATATTTTGTGAAAAAATAGTATCTGGCATAAATTTTTGATATTTTGTGGAAAAAAGTTTTTCAGATACATTTCTGATTGCTGTTGGATCATTAATAACTTTAACTCTTTTTTTTATTTTATCTAAAATAAGAGTTGAACAAATATATTCTAAATTGAATGGTGGATCTTGGCGAATAAGTAAATATTTACACTTAATTAGTTCTAGTTTTTGTTTTTTTAAAATTTTAAAAAATCTTTTTTTTCTGTAATCAAATATGACAAAAAATCCTTTAGCAATTACTTTAAAATTAATAATAGATAAATCTTTTGGATCATAATAGAAAATTTTATAATTTTTCTTTTGTATTTCATGAGCTAAAAAAATACTAGTGTCGGTTAATGGGTTAAGTTGAGAAGGATGATTTCCCTGAATAGCAATAATTTTATTTGTCATATAATTCAGTTAAATCTTCATTTTTTGAAAATTTAATAATCATATGATGTGCATTTGTAGTTTTATTATCAATCACTTTTTGTAAATGATTTAAAAATAGGGTCTCATTTTTTCCACTTTTATTGACTATATCTCTTTTTTCTAATCCCTTTTTAGATAAATCTAACAATACTGAAGACCAATAAAGTAGGTCTTTACCCATAAGCTGGGTATTAAACCCTTTTTGTGGTGCTTCTAAATATGCATTTAAAATTTTATCTTTATCCCAACTAGAAATTAATTCATAAACTTCATCAAAATTTCCATATAACATTCCAATATTAAAAGCTGGCCCAGCACATAAACAATCCCAACCACAGGTATCCATCGATCTTAATTCAATATATTTTTTAAGTCTATTTTCCGTAAAAATTGTACTTAAATGAGTTGATAAATCATTCTCATCAGGCAGACGATTATTTATTTCTTTAATATTTCCTGACATGAAATCACTAAAATTGTATCCTCTACCTGAAAAATAATTTTCTTTTTGTTGTATAAACAGAACTGGAAAATTAATCACAAAATCTGCATATTTTTCAAAATTACAGTTTTCTAAAAATAATTTAGGTAAACCACCTCGTGAAGTATTTTGCCATACTTTTGATCGGTATGATAAATAATTACTTTTTTTCTTCTCAACTATTGATGAATTAGCAAATAAAGCAATTGAAATAGGTACCAGAGAATTAACTATCTTAAATTTTTTTTTAAAATCTTCTTCTGAACAGTAATCTAAGTTTAACTGTGTTCCACAGGTTCGATACATCATATCAAGACTTAATTCTCCCCCTAAAGGCATATCGTTTGTCATTAGTTTGTATCTTTTTTTAGGGTTATTGGGGATCTCATCTAATTTTGATATTGGATCGAAACCTGCACTTATAATTTTAATATTAAGTTTTTTTGTGACCTGTTTTAATTCAAATAAGTAATCATAAGATTCTGCACATGCTTCATGAATATTAGAAAGTTTATCACCAGATAATTCAATTTGATTACCTGGCTCAAGAGTAATATTTTTACCACCCTTATTTAAAGCAATAATATTGTCGTTTTCTAATACAGGATTCCATCCAAATTCAAGTAGAGCTGAGAACATCTCCTTTATTTTTTGATAATCAATTCGCTTATTATTTTGGCTATTAAATAGAAATTTCTCATGCTCGATACCAATTTTAAATTCCTTTTTGCTTTTTATTCCAGACTTGAAATATTCAATTATTTGCTCTTTTTTTGTAATCATAGATATAAATTTAATCTTTAATTATTCTTTAGAGATGAGTATGGTTTTCTAGAAAAAATTTTTTTTACAATTGGTTTAAAAAACTCTAATGGTAAAGACTCATATTTAGGATCAAAAGAATTTTGATCATATTTTTCACAAAAATCTATTGTATCTTGAAAATATTTGTGATCTTTATATTTATCTCTTCTGTTTTTATCTCCACCTAAATGATGTGCGTAATAATACATTTGAAATTCTCCATGTTTTTCAACTATCCAATGAGTTTTTTCTGATACATAGGGCTTTAAAATTGAAGCAGCGTACTCAGAATGATTCATTGGTGCCAATTCATCCCCGATGTCGTGCAACAGACAAGCTACAACCATTTCCTCACTTTCACCATTTCTATGAGCTCTTGTAGCGCTTTGAAGTGAGTGCTCAAGCCTTGATACCTGATACCCTTCTAAAGTTTCAGTTAGTCCAGACATAAATTTTAATATTCTATCAGCAGTTTTGCTGGCAAAATCTTTTTCATGCTTATCTAAAAAAAGATAATCTTCTTTAGTTCCATTTTTCATTTCAGTAAAACTTACTTTTTTCATTTAATTATTAGATGCTGTATTTAACAATGATAATTGTGTAATTTTACTATCACCAAGTTCATCGATAGGTTTAACAGGATAGTCACCAGTAAAATAATGATCAGTTAATTCAGGATAAGTTTCATTTCTTTTATCAAAACCAATTGCCCGATACATCCCATTTACTGACAAAAATTTTAATGATTTTGCACCTATGTAATCACAGATTTCAGAGTTACTTTTATTTGCCGCAAGTAATTCTTTTTTAGTTGGCGTGTCAACTCCATAAAAATCAGGAAATTTTATTTCTGGACAGGCAATTCTAACATGAACCTCTTTTGCACCAGCGTCATATAGCATTTTAACTATCTTATGGGATGTGGTACCTCTTACAAGTGAATCATCTACTAAAATTATTTTTTTGTCTCGAATAGTTGATTGATTAGCATTTAATTTTAATTTAACACCTAAACTTCTGATCTTCTGACTTGGTTCAATGAAAGTTCTTCCGACATAATGATTTCTGACTAAACCAAGCTCAAATTTTACATCCAGGAACTGTGCAAAACCTAAAGCTGCTGCATTTCCAGAATCTGGTACTGGCACAACAATATCAGCATCTACATCATTTTCTTTTGCAAGTTCCGAGCCAAGGTTTTTTCTATGTTCATATGCAGTTTTTCCACCAAGCATACTATCTGGTCTTGCAAAATAAATATATTCAAAAACACAAGGCCTAACCTTTCTTGGTGGAAATGGTTTAATACTTTTTAGTTCGTTATTTTCAATTAAAACTATTTCACCATTTTCAACTTCTCGTATGAATTTTGCACCAATTATATCTAAAGCACATGTTTCAGATGCTAGGACATAACTATTTTTTAATTTTCCAATTACTAAAGGTCTGATACCAAAAGGATCTCTAACACCTACTAATGAAGTTTGAGTTAACATCACTAAAGCGTATCCACCTTGTATTTGAAAAATTGCATCAACAATTTTATCTATTGTTTTTGCCCGTTTTGACTTAGCAATTAATTGAACTATTGTTTCTGTATCAGATGTTGTGTAGAAAATTGCACCTTCATCTACTAATTTTTTTCTTAAATAAATAGAATTGGTTAAATTTCCGTTATGAGCTACACCGATCCCTCCAGCATTAGTATCAGCAAAGAAAGGTTGAATGTTTCTAAGAGTATTTTCACCTGTTGTACTATATCTATTATGTCCAATAGCATAATCACCTTGAAGCTTTTTTAGTATTTTCTCTTTATTAAAATTATCACCCACCAAACCAAATCTTTTTTCAGAAAAATATTGTTTACCATCAAAGGTAACTATTCCACATCCTTCCTGGCCTCTGTGTTGAAGGGCATGAAGTCCTAAGGCTGTTAATGCAGAGGCATCTTTAGTATTACTAATTCCAAATATACCACACTCTTCTTTAAGCTTAGGATCAAATATTTTCAATTTTCTCCTTAGATTTTTGATATGTTTTTTCATCAGGAAATTTTTCTAATAAATAATTACTACCTTTTTCCAAATATGGAAAGATTAATGATTTACTTAAATTTACTGGCCATTTATCGTGATTATATACAATGTGTACACCTGAGAAGATACATACAGAGATAATATAAGCTTTGATAAATCCAAAAAAGAATCCAAACATTGTATCTAAACTTCCAAGGCCAGTGAATCTTACAGCTTTTCTGATACCTCTATTAATGATTAAAATTAAAAATATAACGATTACAAATATTGTAACCCCTAAAACTATATCTAGAACATACTCATTATCAACTACGCCCTTCAAATAAGGTTTTGCTCTTGGGAATATTATCAATGTAATTATATAGGCTAGAAACCATTTAGCCATTGACAGAATACTTAAAACAAAACCTTTTCTGTAACCTCCAATTAATGTGAAAATTGTAATTATTAAATATACTTTGTCTATAACGTTTGAAGTTTTATAAAAATCTACAACAAAATCTTGCATCTAATTATTTATCAAACGGTTTAATCAATAAAATTAAAGAAGGAAGCAACGTTAAAACTGAAACCATAGCTAATAACATTGCCAGTCCAGTAAATATACCAAAATAGATAGTCGGGATAAATTTTGACAAAACTAAAATTGAAAATCCAAAAACGATTGTTATTGAGGTATTTAAAATTGCCTTACCAACTGTAGTGTGACACAAAATAAGAGTCTTATTATAATCTTTTGAGGTACTAAATTCTTCCTTAAACCTATAAATATAATGAATACTATTATCTACAGCTATTCCAATTGTAATTGCGGCTATTGTGATTGTCATCATATCTAATGGAATTCCAAGTAAACCTATTATTCCTAATATAAAAAAAGCTGCAATAAAATTTGGTACTACACCAATTAGAGAAAGCTTAATATTTTTGAATAAGATTACAAACATTCCAAATATTCCGATCATCACTAAACCTAAAGTTAGTATTTGAGATTTAAAAAGACTTTGGAGCAAGTTATTGAATAAAATTAAAACACCACCAAGTTTAAACTCACTTTCTTTTAATCCCAATTTATTTTTTAAGTCATAATTAATTTTTTTTATGAGATCATTTCTCCTTAAATTTTCTTGAGAGTCTATGATCCTTAAATTAATTCTTGCTTCATTGTCTTTTATGGAGATATATGGATCAATTATTTCAGTCTTAATACTTTCAGGTATTTTTGAATAAAGGACACCCATTTCTAATGTTCCTAAGGGCTTATTATTATTTAGCATTGTTGCTACATCAATTATTGATGAAAAGGACAAAACTTTTCCAACTTGAGGCAAATCATCTAGATAGTTATGAACAGAAGAAATTCTATCTATTTTATCTTTGGTAAACCAGTATTTATCATCATTCTCATTTCCTTCATCTCCCCAATCTTCAAAATCATCATCATCAGATTTTTTGTTTTCTTTCTTTGGAAACTTTAAAATTACTTCAAGTGGAGTTGTACCACCTAATTTTTCATCTATGAGTTTCATACCTTTATAAATTTCGGTTTTTTTACTGAAATAATTAATAAAACTATTTTCAACTTCTAGTCTGCTTATACCGATTAAACTAAAAATGATGACTACAATGGTTAGTGTAAAAATTGTTTTGTGATTATTTAGGGAAATTTGTGCAAAAAAAGATGTAATTTTTGAATCTTTCTGTTTTTCCAAAAATATTTTCTCCTTCGGTACAAAGTTAATTAGAGAAGGTAGCAATGTAAACGTAATAATAAATGACGTAATTAAACCTAGTGTCATCATCCATCCAAAATCAATAATCGGTTTTATTTCACTGAAGATTAAGGACAAAAAAGCAATAATAGTTGTTAAAGCAGTATATAAAATTGGCCAAAACATTTTATTAGTTGTTAAAGTAATCAGTTCTATATTTTTTTTATTTGGATGAATTTCTTTAATTTGTAAAAATCTTGTGCTCATATGAATATTCATTGCCATTGTTAAAATTAACATCAATGCAATGAAGTTTGAGGAAATAACTGTAACTTTCCACCCTAATAACCCAAGCAAGCCCGTCATGATTATTACTGAAAAAAAACAACTACTTATTGGAACGATAATCCAAATTAGCTTTCTAAATACAAACCATAATGTTGCTATAATAAAAAGTAAAACACCTAATCCAAAAACTACTATATCACTTTTAATAAATGTCATCATATCGTCGGCAATCATAGGAATCCCACCCAAATTTATTTTTCCAACATTATCGTAACTTTTAATGACATCCCTAATTTCAAGAATATTTTGATGATTTTGTTTTTTTATTAAGTCTTTATGAGCTTCAATTTCTTCTCTCGTTTTATTAGAAATATTTTCTATTGGTTTTTTATTTTTAATATTAATTATGATTCCAGAGGTTTTACCATCCTCACTGATGACAAAATTTCTAAATACGGGGCTACTTAAAATCTCATTAAATCCTCTATCTTTATCTATATCCTCATCTTTTAAAGTCTTAAAATTTTCTAATCTCTCTTGCAAAGGTGCATCGGAATTATTTAATAAAGGAATATCTAAAAGGGTAATGACACTATGGACCCAGTTTAAACTTTGAATTTTATATTTTAAACTGAGAAGGTTGTTTATTGAAACATCAGAGATCATTCCGTCGTTAGGTGTATAAGTTAGTATTAAAAATTCTTTTGAACCGTACCTATTTGTAATTTCTTTTAGATATTCAAGGTCTGGATCTCCTTCAATTAGTAATGTCTCTGATGAGGCATCTAATTTAAAATCTTTGGAATAATAGCCAAAAGTAAATAGGGCTATAAGTAAGATGATCAATATAGATTTGGGATTTTTAAGAATAATATTTTGATAAAATTGGGTAATCATCTTACCCTTTTATATTAAAATTTAGTTAATTTGAGTATCTTTAAATTTGGTAAACATTGCCTCAAACTCTAAAAATACATTTCCAGTTGGACCATGTCTTTGTTTACCAATAATTAATTCTGCCAGATTAGATACTTCATTCATCTTTGCTTGCCATTCAGCATGCTCTACAGTTGCTGGTTTTGGTTCTTTATTTTCTAAATAATAAGACTCTCTATATACAAACATTACCACATCGGCGTCTTGTTCTATCGAGCCAGATTCTCTCAAATCAGATAATTGGGGTTTTTTATTATCTCTCTGTTCTACTTGTCTTGATAATTGTGAAAGAGCAACTACAGGTATCGATAATTCTTTTGCAATTGCTTTTAAACCTTGTGTAATTTCAGATACTTCTTGAACTCTTCCATCTTTATAATTTGTTGTCCCCCGCATTAATTGAATATAATCAACTATAATCATGTCAAGTCCTTCCTTTCTTTTTATTCTTCTGGCTCTATTGCTCATTGCTGCAATCGTTATTGCTGGTGTTTCATCTATATAAAGTGGAAGTTCAGATATATTTTTTGAGGTTTCTATAAATTTATCAAATTGTTCATTTGAAATTTTACCTCTTCTTATATCATTTGATTTGATTTTAGATTGTTCTGCTAAAATTCTTGTAGACAATTGTTCAGATGACATTTCCAATGAGAAAAAAGCAATAGTTGATTTTTTACCACTCTCTTGTAATTTTTGAGCTGCGTTAAATGCAATGTTAGTTGCTAGTGCTGTCTTTCCCATACCTGGTCTTCCTGCAATTATAATCAAGTCAGATTTGTGAAGACCACCTAATCTATCATCTAAGTCTCTCAGTCCAGTAGGAACCCCGACAATTCCCTCATCATTTTTAAATGCAGCAGATGCCATCTCAATAGTTGTCTTCAACGCTTTATCAAATTTTATAAAAGAGGAACCATATGAATCTTTTTCTGCTAATTTAAATAATTCTTTCTCTGAATTTTCAATTATTTGTTGTCCACTTGTATTAAGGTCACCTAACTTCGCATCATCAATGGTTTGCTCAGATATCTTTATAAGCTCTCTTCGCACAAACATATCATAAATAATTTTTGAATATTCGACTGCTTGTCTTATGGAAGTTGAAAATTTCGTGATCTTTACTAAATATTCTGGCACATTTAATTCATCTTTTTCATCTTCAAAATAATTTTTTAAAGTTATTGGATTAGCTAATAGCCCTTTATAAATCAAACTTTCTATTGCCCCATAAATTTTTTGGTGCATAGGATCATAAAAATTGTCGCTAGATATTATAATATCTATATCATCAAAAATCTCGTTTGAAACAAGTATAGAACCAATTACTGCTTGCTCAGCTTCAATATTATTTGGTAATTCTTTAAATTCATTTTTAACAATTGTCAGATTATTTTCCACAATTCATTCTAAGTCAATTTTAATCAAAATAAATTTCAAATATTAACTGGGGAAAAAATTGTATAATTATTGAATAGTCTCAGCTGACTCAACTACAATATGTATCTCTGCATCAATTTCAGAATGTAAAGATACCCTTACTTTAAATTTTCCAAGAGATTTGATTTCTTTAATTGGTTGAATCATTGATGGTGTTATATCTAATTTTTCTCTTTCTTTAATAATTTTAGAAATTTCTGTAGGTTTAACTGACCCATATAACTCTTTATTTTCAGTCGCAAGTTTTTTCACAATAAATTCTTTTTTGTTAATTTTTTCCGCAATTATTTTTGCTTCTTGTTTTTTTTCACTGTCTTTTTTAGATAATTGTGTCTTGATTTTTTCAACCTGTTTTATATTTTCTTTTGAAGCATACAACGCTTTTTTATTAGCAATTAAATAGTTTCTAGCAAAACCCCTTTTTACATCTATGATTTCTCCTATAGACCCAACTCTTTTAATATTTTCTAGTAGTATTACTTTCATTTATAACAAAGCTAAGTTTCTTGCTCTTTTTATTGATAAAGATAATTCTCTCTGTTTTTTTTGACTTACGTTAGTTATTCTTGATGGAAGAATTTTGCCATTTTCTGATACATATCTTTTTAATAATTTAATGTTTTTATAATCGATTATAGGGGCACCTTTAATTGACAATGGGCAATTTTTCTTAAATTTATATTTATTTGGTTGAAAAATACTTAACTTTGCGAAATTACTTTGTTTGTTTTTTTTATTTCCACTCTGTCTTTTAGGCATGATTAATTATTTAAACTTTCTTTTTTTCAATTTCATCTTTTTTTGAAAAAAAATTTGTTTCTAGATCAAATTTTTTAACCTTAACTGTCAAATATCTCAATAATTTTTTATCTATAGATTCATTTTTTTCAAGTTGATTAATTATATTCCCTTTTCCTTTAAATTTAAAATGTATATAACTTCCTTTTTTATTCTTTTTAATTAAATATGAAAGATTAAGTAAACCCCAGTTCTCAGTTTTAACTATTTCTCCATCATTTTTTTTAATAATACCTGAATATTTTTCAGTTAATTGTTTTAATTCACTTGGTGAGGTGTCTTGCCTTGCTATAATAGTATGTTCGTATAAATTCATTTGATTACTTTAATAAAAATGAGGATATACTATTATAAATCTTTGATTACAATAGCAAAAACAACAAAAAAAATAGGTTTTTTTAGATGTTTTCATTAATATTTCCAGGACAAGGTTCACAAGTAATTGGAATGGGAAAAGATTTTTTTGAAAAATATAATTTAGTCAAAGATTTATTTAAAGAAGCTGATGAGTCGCTAGGAATAAGCATATCAAAAATAATTTTGGAAGGCCCAAAAGATGAATTAGATCTTACTATAAACACACAACCAGCAATATTTTTAATTAGTTACTCTATATTTCAAGTAATTAAAAAACATTTCAATATTGATTTAGGCAAAGCAAAATATTTTGCTGGACATTCTTTGGGTGAATATTCAGCATTGTCAGCGGCAGGTTATCTAAACTTCTCTGAGACGATCAAACTATTAAGAATAAGAGGAAACGCTATGCAAAACTCAGTTCCAAAAGGTGAGGGTAGTATGTTGGCTGTGTTAGGATCCTCAGTTGAAATAATAGAAAACATTATAAATGAAAATAAAGATAATTTTTTTGTTGAAATAGCAAATGACAATTCTCAGGGTCAAATAGTTCTGAGTGGAAAGAATAATGATTTAGAGAGACTAATTAATATTTTAAAATCAAACAATATTAAAAATATAAAGTTACCTGTGAGTGCACCTTTTCATTGTAAATTAATGAGTGATGCAACTGAAATTATGAGAAAAGAATTAGAAAAAATAAATTTTTCTGATAGTAGTAATTTACTAATTTCAAATGTAACTGCAGCAGAAATTAAAGATAAAGATGAGTTAAAAAAATTATTAATCGAACAAATTGAGAAAAGAGTAAGGTGGAGAGAAAGCGTTTTGAATATGATAAGTAAAGGCGTTAATCAATTTATTGAAATTGGACCCGGAAAAGTATTATCAGGATTGGTTAAAAGAATAGATAAGAATGTTAAAATTAATACAATTAATAGTGAGAGTGATATAAAAGAATTAAAAATATGAAAGGTTTAGCAAATAAAAAAATAATTGTAACGGGTGCAACAGGTGGTATTGGAAATTCAATAGTCAAATTATTATCTGAAAATGGTGCTAAAATATTGGCAACAGGTACTAGAATTGAAAAGTTAGAAAAATTGAAATCTGAATTTCAGAGTTTAGAAATATTAAATTTCGATATTTCTAAAAATGATAAAATCGAAGAATTTGTAGATGAAGCAACATCTCAACTTGGAGGAGGATTAGATTGTATTATAAATAATGCAGGGATTACTAAAGATAATTTGGCAATAAGAATGACTGATGACGAATGGAACAAAGTAATCAAAGTTAATCTAACCTCAACTTTTTTGATTTGTAAATTTGCAATAAAAAAAATGTTAAAAAAAAAGTTTGGAAAAATAATAAATATTACTTCTGTCGTTGGTCATACTGGAAACCTAGGACAAGCTAATTATACTGCATCAAAAGCTGGTATAATTGCAATGTCGAAAAGTCTAGCTTTAGAGTATGCAAAGAAAAATATTAACATTAATTGTATTTCTCCAGGTTTCATAAAATCAGATATGACTGATAAAATAGATGACAAGTTTAAAGAAGTCATAATATCAAAAATACCATCTGCTAGACTAGGTGAGCCAGAAGATATTGCAAATGCAGTTGTTTTTTTGGCATCGGATCAAGCAAATTACATTAATGGTGAAACTATACATGTTAATGGGGGCATGTATATGGCTTGACAAAACAAGTTTTTAAACTATTAAGAATTTAAAACGCAAAGGATCAAAATGTCAGAAGATATTTCAAGTAAAGTAAAAAAAATAGTTGCAGACCATTTAGGAATTGATGAAGCAAAAGTCACAGAAGAATCAAGTTTTATTGATGATCTTGGTGCTGATAGCTTAGATACCGTGGAATTAGTAATGGCTTTCGAGGAAGAATTTGGTTCAGAAATTTCTGATAGTGAAGCTGAAAAGATTTTAACAGTGGGCGATGCTGTAAAATTTATTGAAGGAAAAGCTAATTAGATTTACAAATGCCCATAGAGAATGATGGGGTAATGATAATTTTGTCCTCTCCGTCTGGAGCTGGCAAAACTTCCCTTGTGGGTTTATTATCTAAACTTAAAAACTTCGAAGTCTCGATATCCCATACAACAAGAAAACCCAGACCAAATGAAACTCCAAACAAAGATTATTATTTTATAAGTGAGAAAGAGTTTAATAAATTGATAAAAAATAAAGAATTTTTAGAATATGCAAAAGTTTTTAACAATTTATACGGAACTAAAAGAACCCAAGTGATAAATCATTTAAATAATGGAAAAAATGTTTTATTTGATATCGACTGGCAGGGTGCAGACCAAATAAAGAATAAAAAGCTTGATTATAAATTAATAACTTTTTTTATTTTACCTCCAAGTAAAGAAATTTTATTTAAACGATTATCCAATAGAGACATGAAAGATAAACTAATAGCAGATGATAGAATGAAACAATTTGAACATGATGTATTACATTGGGTAAATTATGATTATGTTGTTATTAATGA
>CACNXC010000006.1 GCA_902624315.1 uncultured Pelagibacteraceae bacterium
ATAAAAAAAGATATTGAAAGAAGAAAGATAAACTAACTTTTATCAATTCTTAAGACACCAATAAATGCTTCTTGAGGAATCTCAACTTTTCCAAATTGTTTAGATCTAGCTTTTCCTTTTTTTTGTTTCTCTAATAACTTACGCTTTCTATCGGTAGCGCCACCACCATGAATTTTTGTTAAAACATCTTTTTTAAATCCTTTGATAGTCTCTCTAGCAATAATCTTACCTCCAATGGCTGCCTGGATTGGTATCATAAAATTATGCCTTGGAATTAGTGTTTTTAATTTTTCACATACCTCTCTTCCTGTTTTCTGGGCAAAGTCCTTATGTATCATTATTGCTAAGGCATCTACTGTTTCACCATTTACCAATATACTTAGTTTTACCAAATCACCCTCACGATGTTCTAATATTTCATAATCAAAACTTGCATATCCGCTAGTCATTGATTTAATTCTATCATTGAAATCAAAAACAACTTCATTCAATGGTAGCTCATAACTCAAAACAGCTCTATTTCCAGAATAACTTAAATTAGTTTGAACCCCTCTTTTGTCCTGACAAAGTTTGATAATTGATCCAAGATATTGGTCAGGTGTTATAATAGTTGCCTTAATCCATGGTTCTTCAATAAAATTTATCAAAGTTGGGTCAGGAAGACTCGAAGGGTTTTGTAAATCAATAATTTCTCCACTATTTAAATTAATCTTATAAACAACCCCAGGAGTTGTAGTAAGTAAATTAACATCAAATTCTCTTTCTAATCTTTCTGTAATTATTTCCAAATGAAGAAGACCCAAAAATCCACATCTAAAACCTAAGCCCAAAGCAGAGGATGATTCTGGTTCAAAAGAAAAACTAGCATCATTCAATTGTAATTTTGCTAATCCGTCTTTAAGTTTTTGATATTCAGAACTATCAACTGGAAATAACCCACAAAAGACAACAGGTTTACTTGGCTTAAAACCAGGTAGCGCATCTGGAATTGGTTTTGAAGCGTCGCAGATAGTGTCACCAACTTTAGTTTCTGAAAGAATCTTTATTCCTGTTGTAATAAAACCTATTTCTCCAGTATTTAACTCATCTATATTTTTTGCCTTTGGAGTAAAAACTCCAACTTTTTCAACAATATAATCCTGATTGGTAGAAAGCATTTTAATTTTCATGTTTTTAGTTAATTTACCATTAATAACTCTAACTAATATTACAACACCTAGATAAGTGTCATACCAACTGTCGACTAACAAACATTTCAAATCTTTTTCAGAATACCCTTTTGGGCACGGTAATTTATCTATAATTTGTTCCAAAATATCATTTATACCCTCTCCTGTTTTTCCTGAGCATGGAATTGCATTTTCAGTGTCAATTCCTATGACATCCTCAATTTGTTTTTTTGTTCTATCTAGATCGGATGCGGGTAAATCAACTTTGTTTAAAACTGGAATTATTTCATGATTAATGTCTAAAGCTTGATAAACATTGGCTAGAGTTTGAGCTTCGACACCTTGAGTGCTATCAACAATCAATATTGACCCCTCACAAGCGTACAAAGATCTACTTACCTCATAACTAAAATCCACATGACCAGGGGTATCTATTATATTTAAAATATAATTTTTTCCATTTTTTGCTTTATAGTTTAACTTTACTGTTTGTGCTTTTATTGTGATGCCTCTTTCTCTCTCTATATCCATAGAATCAAGCACTTGTGATTTCATTTCTCTCTCTGTCAAACCACCACATTTATGAATTATTCTATCAGCTATTGTAGATTTCCCATGATCAATATGAGCAATGATTGCAAAATTTCTGATATTATCGATTGTACTCATTTTAATTTTAAGATCTAATTTTAGCGCCAGTTTTATTTTCCACTGCTTCTATGATTGAATTATTAATTTTTTCTAAATCCTTATCGTTCAAAGTTTTTTCTGATGACTGTATTGTTATACTTATCGCTATAGACTTTTGGTTGTCTGGGATATTTTCGCCTTCATAAACATCAAAAACTTTTATATTGCTAATAAGATTTGGACTCACATTAGAAATTACGCTTATTAACTCTTGTGCTTCTACATTTTTATTAACTACAAATGCAAAATCTCGCTCTGATTTTTGAAAATCTGATACAGCAAACTTCAATTTTTGATCTTTCAATGTTTTTCTTGAGAGTTTTAAATTTTCTAAAAAAATTTCAAAACCTATTAAATTTTCAGTTTTAATATCAATTTTTTTTAAAATATTAGGATGAATTTCACCAAAATAAGCTGCAACTTTATCTTTTTTATGATCTAAGAAAATTCTACCAGACTTACCTGGATGATAATAATTGGGTGTTTTGCTATCGATAAAAAATTGATCAGAACTATAACCTACTTCGCTCAAAGTTTGCACCACATCTCTTTTTGCATCAAATAAATCAATATTTCTCTCTTTATCGATCCAAGAAAGTCTCGATTTTTTACCGGCCGACAAACCACAAACTACTGTCTTTTGCTCACCTGGGTTTGAACCAGTAAAAACAGGACCTATCTCAAATATAGATAAATCTTTAAAGCCTCTATCCAAATTTTTACTCATATACATGATTAAATTTGAAAATATGGAATTTCTTAAAACTCCTAATTCAGAACTTATAGGGTTTACAATTTTTATTTCTTTACCAGCTTCTCTAAAGTGATTGTTGTAACTTTGATCTGTAAATGACCATGTTATTGTCTCTAAATAACCCTTTGAAGCAATTGCTCTTTGTAAGAAATGAAATAATCTTTGAGTTTGAGTTAAAGTGGATTTAGATCTATCCTTAATTGGGGCAATTGTTTTTATTTTATCGTAACCACTTATTCTCACCAACTCTTCAATAATATCTATTTGCTGTGAAATATCTGGTCTCCAGGAAGGAACTTTCAACTTTAAAGAATTTTTTTCTTTTTTAACAATAAACCCAAGATCAGTCAAAATTCTTTGGATTTCCTTTTCAGAAATTTTAAATCCAACTATATTTTCAAAGGAATTTACATCAAAGTTTATAATTTTGGTTTTATAAGATTCAATTTTTTGAATATCAATTTTACTAACTTCGCCACCACAAATTTCTTGAATTAGTGATGCTGCTCTCTTTAAACCAGTTTCGATAGATAATGGGTCGATTCCTCTTTCAAATCTAAATTTTGCATCTGTATCTAAATTCAATTTTTTTGCCGTATTTCTAATTGATCTTGGATCAAAATAAGCAGACTCTAATAAAATATTTTTTGTATCAAACTCTGTGCCTGATCTAGTGCCCCCAATAATTCCACCTAATCCTAAAACCCCTTTGTTGTCACTAATAACACACATACCTTTTTCTAACTTGTAAATTTTATTGTCCAGTGCTGTAAATTCTTCTCCAGATTTTGAGTTTCTTACAATTATCCCTTTTTCAATTTTGTCGGCATCATATGCATGTAATGGTCGATTAATATCAAGCATTACATAATTTGTTATATCAACAATAGCTGAAATAGGTTTTTGACCAACTGAAATTAGTTTATCTTTGAGCCATTGAGGACTCTCAATATTTTTTACATTTTTGATTAAACAACTTCCAAAAGCACTACACCCTTGTCCTTTTTCCTTTTTAATCTTAACTTTTAAAGTTTGTTTTGTTTTTGATTTAATTTGTCTCTCTTTAGGTATTATTAACTTTCCAAAACCTGAAGCGGCAAGATCTCTAGCTATTCCCTTTACACCAAGACAATCTGGCCGATTAGGTGTAATAGATAAATCAATAAGATTAGATTTTGATTTTGAGAAATAACTTTTACCAATATTTTTTTTATATTTTTTTGATAATTCGATAATCCCATCGCTCTCATCAGATAAATTTAACTCAAACTCAGAGCAAAGCATTCCGTAAGAGGTTACACCTCTAATTTTTGCTATTTCTAATTTTGTGTTAGTCTTCGGGATAATTGCACCTGGAGGTGCATATATAGTAATAAGTCCTTCACTCGCATTGGTGGCACCACACACAACTTTTTTAAGCTCTTTCTCACCAACATTTACGTCACAAACTTTAAGTCGATCTGCGTTTGGATGTTTTTCTGTCTTGATAATTTTTGCAACTTTAAATAGTTGATTATCAGATGAAAGACTTTGCACACTTTCCACCTCTAGCCCTATATTGGTAAGTTGTTCTAAAAGATTTTTTTCTTTCAGATTAGTTTTTAAATGATCTTTTAACCAATCAAATGTGATTTTCATCTACTTAGACCTCTATAGTTCGTAGGTACGTCTAAAGGATCAAATCCAAAATGGTTTAACCATCTATAATCACAATCAAAGAAAGCTCTAAGATCATTAATTCCATATTTCAACATCGCTAATCTATCAATTCCTATTCCAAACGCATAACCTTGAAACTTGGTTGGATCAACTTTAACATTTTTTAAAACATTTGGATGAACCATCCCACAACCTAGTATTTCTAGCCACTGATCACCTTCCCCTATAATAATTTTTCCATCTTTGATTTCATATCCAATATCAACTTCGGCAGATGGTTCTGTGAAAGGAAAATGACTTGGCCTAAATCTCATCTTTATTTTTTTAACTTCAAAAAATTCTTTGATAAAATAATTCAAACAACCTTTTAAGTGACCCATATTTATGTTTTTGTCTATATGAAGACCTTCAACTTGGTGAAACATTGGTGAATGTGTTTGGTCACTATCTGATCTGTATGTTCTGCCAGGTGCAATTATTTTAAAAGGTGGTTTGTCTTTTAACATTGTTCTGATTTGAACAGGGGACGTGTGAGTACGTAATAATTTTTTTTTTTTATCATCAAGATAAAATGTATCATGCATATCTCTTGCTGGATGATTGTCTGGAGTATTTAAAGCAGTAAAATTATTATATTCATTTTCAACATCTGGTCCTTCCTCTACACTAAAGCCTATTTCAGAAAATATAGAGGATATTTCATCAATTGTTTGTGATACAGGATGAATTTTACCTCTTACAAATGATCGCTCTGGTAAAGTAACATCAATCTTTTCTTTTTCCAATTTTTCATTAATATTTGCTTTTTCTATTTCGTTTATTTTTAAATTTATAAGATCTTGAAGTTCATCCTTAATTATATTCAAATCAGATGCGAATTTTTTTCTTTCTGAGACGTCAATAGTACCTATTTTTTTAAATTGAGATGAGACCAACCCATTTTTACCAAATAGATCAGATTTAATTTGATTAAGTTCTGCTAGATCTAATTTACCTTTTAATTTTAAAATGAATTCATCTCTTATTTTTTTTAGATCAGACATTTTTACAGATTATTTCTTCAGCGAAATAAAACAATAGTGAAGATTAATTTAAAGCAGATTGTGCTTTTTGGACAATAGTTCTAAAGGCTTCTGGGCTATCATAGGCTATCTCAGCTAAAATTTTTCTATCAATTTTAATTCCACATTTATTTAAACCATAAATAAACTTGGAATATGTCAAACCTTCAGCTCTCACACCCGCATTGATTCTTTGTATCCATAAGGATTTGAAATCTCTTTTCTTATTTCTTCGATCTCTGTATGCATATTGCATAGCTTTTTCCATAGCTTGCTTTGCAACTCTAATAGTATTTTTTCTTCTTCCCCACTGACCTTTTACAGCTTTTAAAACTTTTTTATGTTTAGCTCTACTTGTTACACCTCTTTTAACTCTTGCCATTTTAACCCCTTAAGCTGTAAGGCATATACGATTTAACAATTTTACCATCTTGTTTTGACATCGCAGTTGTGCCCCTAAGTTTTCTTATTTGAGAATTAGTTCTTTTTATCATGCCGTGCCTCTTTCCAGCTTGGGCCATCATAACTTTCCCTCTAGCTGAAATTTTAAATCTTTTTTTTGCTGAGCTTTTTGTTTTTAATTTTGGCATAATTGGACGAGGTTATACAAAGAATGTAGAAAATTTACAACCTATATTAAAGCCTATAAAGGTTGAATTACCATAATCATTTGCTTTCCATCAAACTTGGGGTGCAATTCAACTTTACCAATATCTTTCATATCCTCTTTAATTTTGGCCATCAATTCATTACCTAAATGAGAGTGTTGAAGTTCACGTCCTTTAAATCTAATGGTAAACTTTACCTTGTCACCTTTAGCAATAAATTTTTTAGCATTTTTTACTTTAAATTCATAATCATGCGTTTCAGTTACTGGTCTCATTTTAATTTCTTTTAAAGCAATTATTTTTTGTTTCTTTTTTGCAAGGTTTGCTTTTTTTTGGGCATCATATTTATATTTTCCCATGTCCATAATTTTACAAACTGGAGGATTGGCATTTGGGGCAATTTCGATTAAATCCAAACCTTGATTTTTTGCCATTGAGATTGCCTCATTAGTATTTAAAACACCTAAGTTTTCGCCATTACTTGCGATAACTTGAACTTCGGGTGAGGAAATTCTGTTATTTGATCGAGGACCACGATCCTTGGTTCTTCTTTGAAAATAGTTTTGCTTAAAATCTGCCACTTAAATATTTGAAGGTGCTTTATTTAAAGCAGAAAATTTTTTTAGAAATGAGTTTAGTTCCATATTTTCTTGTTTATTTGAATCCAATCTTCTAATGGTTACTGAGTTACTGTCAACTTCTTTTTTACCACAAATTATTAAAAGAGGTATTTTTGCTAATGAATGATCTCTTATTTTATAATTTAAATTATGATTTTTTAAATCAACCATCGATGTAATACCAGCTTCTCTTATCTTAGTGGAAACTTTTTTTGCGTATTCTTCGAAGTCTTCGGAAATAGGTATTACAACTGTTTGTAACGGAGATATCCAAAATGGAAATTTTCCAGCATAGTTCTCAATCAGAATACCTATAAATCTCTCGAGTGATCCAAATAATGCACGATGTAACATTACAGGAACTTTCTTAGTGCCATCTTTATCTACATATGATGCGTCTAATCTACCTGGTAAATTTAAATCAACTTGGACAGTTCCACATTGCCAATCTCTTCCTATTGCATCTCTTAAAACAAACTCTATTTTTGGACCGTAAAATGCTCCCTCACCTTTATTTATACTATACTCAAGTTTAGATGCTTTGACTGCCTTTAACAAAGATGCTTCAGCCTTGTCCCAAATTTCATCCTCACCAACTCTTACCGCTGGCCTATCAGCATATTTAAGAATTACATTTTCGAAACCTAAATCTTTATAAATTTCTAATATCAAATTTGTAACATTTAAACATTCACTTGTGATTTGATCTTCGGAGCAAAAAATATGAGCATCATCTTGAGTGAATGCTCTTACTCTTAATAACCCATGTAAAGCACCAGATGGTTCATATCTATGAACTTTTCCAAACTCGGTAATTCTTAGAGGTAAATCTCGATAACTTTTAAGACCTTGATTAAAAACTTGTATGTGTCCAGGGCAATTCATTGGTTTAATTGCAAAAACTTTTTCATCAGGAGTTTCTGAGGTATACATGTTTTCTCCATATTTTTCCCAATGACCAGATTTTTCCCACAATAATCTGTCTAAAACCTCTGGCGTATTTACCTCTTTATATCCAGCTAAGTCCTGTTTAGCTCTCATGTAATTAATCAATTTTTGAAATAGCGCCCATCCTTTTTCATGCCAAAAAACAGAACCTGGACTTTCCTCTCTAAAGTGGAAGAGATCCATTTCTTTACCCAATTTTCTGTGATCCCTTTTTTCTGCTTCTTCAATTCTTTTCAAATAATCGTCTAGATCTTTTTGTGAAGCCCATCCAGTTCCATAAATTCTTTGAAGCATCTCATTTTTTGAGTCTCCCCGCCAATAAGCACCTGCTACTTTTGTGAGTTTAAAATATTTTCCAATTCGTCCAGTTGATAAAAGATGGGGGCCCCTGCATAAGTCATACCATTCACCATGGTAATAAATAGAAACCTCATTGTCCTCTGGTATCATATCAACAAGTTCTACTTTATATTTTTCACCAAGTGCTGAATAATGTTTTTTTGTTTTTTCTCTTTCCCAAACCTCTCTCCTGGTCTTTTCATCTTTTTCAATTATCTCTTTCATCCTAATTTCAATTTTTTCAAGATCATTAGGTGTAAATGGCTCCTCCCTCGAAAAATCATAATAGAACCCATCTTTAATTGCTGGCCCGATTGCTAACTTTGTTCCTGGAAACAATTCTTGAACTGCCATTGCCATGATATGTGTAGTGTCATGCCTTATTGCATCAAGTCCCTCAGGATCTTTTGCTGTGAAAATTTTAACTGAGCAATCATCTTTAATTTGAAAATATAAATCTTTTAATTCTCCATCTACACTCATTATCAAGGCTTGTTTAAATAGAGATTTGCTGATTTTTTCAGCAATCTCTAATCCAGTCACTTCTTTTGGAAAGCTTAATTTTTTTCCATCTGGTAAGGTAATTTTTGGCATTTAATTAATTAGTCTCTTATACTCTGAATAAGTAGAAAAACACATTTTTTCAACATTAAATTTTTTTATGATATTTTTTCTTCCCTCTTTTCCCATTAACTCCAAAGAACTTTCATCCATGGTCATTGCCTGAATAATTTTTTTACTTAAAGCGCCTGGGTCTCCAGACTCAAATAAGAATCCAGTTTTTTCATTTATAATTGTCTCGTTCGATCCACCAATGTTACTAGCAATAATGACTTTTTCCATTGATTGCGCTTCTACTGCTACTCTTCCAAAAGCCTCGGGTTCTATTGAGGCTGAAACTACAATATCAGAAATATTGTAAGCTAGTGCCATATCTTTACAATGATCTACAAATTTTATTTGATTTTTTAAATTATATTTTTCAGTCAAATTAATTAACTTTTTTTTATACATATCTCTTCCTTGATCACTTCCTAATATTACAACATGAAATGCTTCATAACCTAATTCAATTTTAACTAAGTTTAGAGCCTCAATAAATAATTCTTGTCCTTTCCACGAAGTAAGCCGTCCTGGCATTAGAATTATCTTTTTTTTATTATTTATATGCCATTCCTCTAAAAGTTTGTTTTCATCAGTCTCTAGTTTGGTTGTGGGATCAAAATAATCTACATTTATACCCCTGAATATAACTAAAAATTTTTTTTTAGAATTTAAGAATTCTGGGTAATTTTCTTGTATGTGTGAAAAAATAAAATTAGATCCAGCTATTACTAAGTCTGACCTTACCATCACTGAGTTATAAAATTTCTTTAATTTACCTCTAAAATTATAGGTCCCATGAAATGTAGTAACAAACTTTCTTCTAGTAATTTTCGTAGCAAATAAACAAGACCAAGCTGGTGCTCTACTTCTCGCGTGCACTATGGAAATATTGAAAACTAAAATTATTCCCACTAAAATAATAGAATTCATTAAAATCATTAAGGGATTTTTGCTATGAACAGGTAACCTAATTAATTTTACTTTTTTTCTATCAATAAATTTTGTTAATTCACCACCACTAGTTACAATAAATGATTTACAATTATTTTCGGGTAAGAAATGTGCAATATCATAACAACCCGTTTCTGCTCCACCATAACCTAATTTTGGGATTACCTGCAAAACATTTATATTAGATGACATTTGATATATTTATATAATAATAGGTAAAACTAATAAACTTTTATGACAAACTTTAGCTATTTTAAGATTTCTTATAGTCACAAAATTAGATATCTAAAACTTTATCAAAAAAAAGCGACATACATCGTTTTTTTGCATGGTTTTAAGTCGGATTTAGAGGGAAAAAAACCCCGAACATTTTATAAATTTGCAAAAAAAAATAAGCTAGGTTTTCTTGCTCTAGAATATTCAGGTCATGGTAAATCAACTGGAAAATTTATTAATGGTAATATTTCAAAATGGACTAGAGATACAACCCTTATGATCAAAAAAATTGTAAAAAAAAATAATATGATATTAATTGGATCAAGTATGGGTGCCTGGATATCTTTAAATCAATTTAAATTTTTTAAAAATCAAATAAAAGGATTTTTGGGGATAGGATCAGCACCAGAATTTCTTGAAAAACTTATGTGGAATAAATTTTCCAAAAAAATGAAAATTGATATCAAAAAAAATGGTATCATCAATCTTAAGCATGGTAATTATGAATATCCAATCGCTTATCAATTAATTAAAGATGGAAGAAAAAATAAAATCTTAAATAAAAAAATTAATCATAATATTCCTATAACTATGGTTCATGGAAAAAATGATAAATCTGTTCCTTTGGTTTTCTCTAAAAATATTCTTAAAATTTTTAAAAGCAAAAAAAAGAAATTGGTTGTTGTAAAAAATGGCGATCATAGTTTGTCTTCACCAAAATGGTTGAGTTTATTGACAAGAGAACTTAAATTAATTCTCAACTAACTTTTTGAACTTTTGTTTTTAATGTAATTGGATTTTTAAGTTTATTAATCATTTCTTTAGGACAAACTTGAATAAAATGTTGTAATTCATTATCAAAATTATCAATGATTTTTTTAGATAAATAAGACCCAGTTTCTATACTATGCTCTGTGATTAACTCTTTTAAAAATTTTATCCAATGCTCTGTCTCTATATTTTGCCATACAACAGAGTCTTGATTGACTTTTTTTTCAAATTCCTTTGACTTATCATATATAAAAGCCATACCTCCAGTCATACCAGCTGCGAAGTTGTCTCCAACATCTCCAAGTATTACTACTGTTCCACCAGTCATATATTCACAACCATTTGAGTCACAACCCTCTACAACTGTCGTTGCACCAGAGTTTCTGACAGCGAATCTGTCTCCTGCTTGACCAGCGGCAAAAAGTTTACCAGATGTTGCGCCATAAAGAACCGTATTTCCAATTATTGTATTCTCATTTGAAGTCAAGTTACTCTCATCCGCAAGTTTAATTGAAATTGTTGCTCCTGATAAACCTTTTCCTACGTAATCATTAGCATCACCCTTTAAATTTAATTTTAATCCTTTTGCTGTAAATGCTCCAAAAGATTGACCTGCCGAACCTTTAAAACTTAAAGTTAAAAAATTTTCCTCTAATTTTTCATAACCATATTTTTTATATAAATGATGAGAAATTCTTGTACCAACAGCTCTATTTGTATTTTTAATTGAAAATTCATTTTCAATTTTCTTTGAGTTGTCTAAGGCTTTTTCTATTTGGGGCCAAATCTCTTGATCTAATGTATCAGGGACTTTATTGATCTCTGATTTTTCACAATATCTTTTATTATTGCCTGGATCTGCTTGTACAAATAAAGGATTTAAATCGAGATCATCAAGATTAGGTGAGGCTTTGCTTACTTGCATTAATAAATCTGTTCGACCGATTATTTCATTTAATGATCTAAAACCAAGTTCAGCTAAAATTTCTCTTACCTCTGTTGCAATGAATGTAAATAAATTCACAATTTTATCAGGGGTTCCTGTAAATTTTTCTCTAAGCTTCTCGTCTTGAGTACATACTCCCACTGGACAAGTATTTGAATGACATTGTCTAACCATTATGCAACCCATTGCTACTAGTGCTGTAGTCGCTACACCATATTCTTCAGCACCCATCATAGCTGCAATGACGACATCCCTTCCTGTTTTGATGCCACCATCAGTTCTTAATGTTACTTTGTGTCTTAAGTTATTTAATGTCAAAACTTGATTTGCTTCAGTTAGACCCATTTCCCATGGTATACCAACATATTTCACACTTGTTTGCGGTGTTGCCCCTGTTCCACCATTATGTCCAGAAATTAATATTATATCAGCCTCTGCTTTTGCTACACCCGCTGCTATAGTTCCAACACCTGATGATGCAACCAACTTAACACCTATACGTGCTTTAGGATTAACTTGCTTTAAATCATAAATCAGCTGTGCTAAATCCTCAATGGAATAAATATCGTGATGTGGAGGAGGTGAAATTAATGTTACGCCGGGTGTTGAATGTCTTAATTTTGCAATTTCCTTTGTAACTTTAAAACCAGGCAACTGACCGCCCTCACCAGGTTTTGCACCTTGGGCTATTTTTATTTCAATCTCGTTACAATTATTTAAATAATTAATTGTTACTCCAAATCTAGCAGATGCTATCTGTTTAACTCTTGAATTAGCACTATCACCATTTTCCATTATTTTAAATCTCTCTTCGGCCTCTCCACCTTCACCACTGCAAGATGCTCCTTTAATTCTATTCATGCCCATTGCTAGTGTTTCGTGAGCTTCTTTAGATAACGCTCCATGAGACATGCTTCCGCTGCCAAATCTTTTTAATATATTTTGTATTGGCTCTACATCTTTTAAATCAATCGAGGGACCTAGCTTCTTTTTTCTAAAATCGATTAAATCTCTTAAATTTATTGGCGGTAAATTATAAATCCCTTCAGCATATTTTTTATATGCATTATAAGAATTTGTTCCAACAGCACTTTGTAATAAATGAATTAATCTTCCTTGATATTGATGCGTTTCTCCATTTTTCCTGTATCTATATATACCACCAATAGGAAGAACTGTTTCTGAACTCTCAAAAGCCTCTTTATGTATCTGCCTAATCTTTTTTTCTATTCCACTAAGACCAATTCCAGAAATTTTAGATACAACTCCAGGAAAATAATCATTTACAATTGATCTACTTAAGCCAACAGTTTCAAAATTACAACCACCTCTATAGGAACTTAAAACCGAGATACCCATTTTCGACATTATTTTTAATAACCCAGCATTTACGGATTTAATGTATCTTTCAACACAATCATCAAAACTATATTGTCCAAATAATTTTTTTTCATGCCTGTTATACAAGCTATCAAAAGCCAGATATGGATTAACCGTTGTTGCTCCTACACCAATTAATGTAGCAAAAGAATGAGTATCTAGAGCTTCACCAGACTGGACATTAATAGAGACATAACCTCTTAACTTTTTATTTATTAAATACGTATTTATTGCCCCAACACACAAAAGCATCGGAACTGGCAATCTATCTTCTGACAAGTTTTTATCACTCAGAATTAATTGTGTAACACCTTGTCTTACAGCTATTTCTGCTTCTTTCTCAATTTTCTTTATTGCTAATAATAAGTTTTCTTGTTTGGTAAAAGTACAATCTATCAATAAAGAATTTTTTCCAAAAAAATTTATAAACTTATTAAATTGAGAATTTGATAAAATTGGACTATTTAATACGTATATATTTTCTTTAGTAAGTGTGTCGAAATCTAATATATTGCCTAGATTTCCAAAACGTGTTTTTAGACTCATTACTTTGTTTTCTCTAAGTGAGTCAATTGGAGGATTAGTAACTTGACTAAAATTTTGCCTAAAAAAATGATAAAGAGGTCTATATTTATCTGATAACACAGCAAGCGGTGTATCGTCTCCCATTGATCCTGTGGCTTCTTTAGCATCCTCAGCCATTGGATGTAAAATTAATTCTAGATCTTCAAGACTTATTCCAAATGAGTATTGTCTTCGTCTCAAGGCCTCACCCTCAAAATTATTTTTCTCATTTGAAATTCGGAGTTTGTCATCCAAATCAATAATCTGGGAATTAAAGTGTTTAAACTCTTTTGCTAAGTAGTCTTTAATGTCTTTATTTGAAAAAACTTTTCCTTTTTCAATTCTAACTCCAATAATTTCACCAGGTCCTAACCGACCTTTAGAAATAATTTTTTTCTCATTGAGCTCAACCATTCCGGTTTCTGAACCTACAAAAAGTAATTTGTCTTTTGTGGTTGCATATCTGAGTGGTCTCAATCCATTTCTGTCGTTAGCAGCTATGACCCACTCATTATCTGTGGCAGCAATTGCAGCTGGCCCATCCCAAGGCTCCATGGTGCTATTTAAAAAATTAAATAGTTGCTGATGATTTTTTGGAAGTGTTTTGTTTTTTTTAGACCATGCATCAGGAACTAGCATTAATTTTGCCAATGGTGCTGGTTTGCCAGCTTTATTTAATAATTCAAAAACATTGTCAAGTGCAGCTGAGTCGGAAACACCTTTTTGTATAACTGGTTTCAAATTTTCAACACTTTCAAAAAGCGGGCTGCTCATTTCTTGCTCGTGAACTTTCATCCAATTTTTATTTCCTTTGTATGTATTTATTTCACCATTATGTGCAATTGCTCTAAAGGGTTGTGCTAAACTCCAGCTTGGTGCCGTATTAGTGGAAAACCTCTGATGAAAAATTGCATATCTTGATATAAATCTTTCATCTTTAAGATCTAGGTAAAAATCTGATATTGCTTCAGCTAAATATAAACCTTTATAAATAATTGACTTAGAGCTAATAGAACAAATATAAAAATTATTTAAAGATAATTGAAATGCTTTATTTTCAATTTTTTTTCTAGTTTCATAAATCTTTCTCTCTAATTCTTTATCAAGTAAGTTCTTATCATTTGATTTGAATAAAACTTGCATAATTTCTGGCATCGTTTGAAATGCTTTTTCTCCCAATATCTTTGGGTTAACTGGAACCTGTCTCCAGCCATAAATACTAAAATCATTCTTTGTTAACTCGCTTTCAACAATAGTTTTGCAACTTTCTTGAGCTGAATAATCGTTTCTTGGAAGAAAAATCATACCTACACATATTTCTGATTTGTCATAAATGTGACCAGTAACCTCTATTTTTTCTATAAAAAAATCTTTTGGTATCTCTAGATGTATTCCAGCACCATCTCCTGTTTTTCCATCAGCGTCAACAGCTCCACGATGCCATACAGCTTTCAAAGCTTCTATGCCATGCTGAACTACAATTCTTGATTTTTTTCCCTCTGTTGAAACTATAGCGCCAACACCACAAGCATCATGTTCCATTTCCTTGGAATAAACATAACTTTTTTCCAAAAGATCTAAATTTTTATGATAATTTTCCATTAAGCAACTTTTGATTTTTTTATTTCTATTTCTTCTAAGTATTTTTTCATTGCTACAGCAGCATCTCTTCCATCTTTAATAGCCCAAACCACTAGAGAGGCTCCTCTTACAATATCGCCCGCTGCAAATACGCCTTTAAGATTTGTTTCCATTGTATCAAAGTCTGTTTTTATAGTTCCCCACTTGGTTACTTGAAGTTCTTTAGAATCAAATAAATGTGGTAAATTTTCTGGATCAAATCCAAGAGCTTTGATTACCATATCTGCTTTGATTTCATACTCTGAGCCAGCTTTTATCTCAGGTTTTCTTCTTCCTGTTTCATCTGGTTCACCTAGTTGGATTTGATCAACTACTAAGCTTTCAATTTTGTTTTTTCCATTAAATTTTTTAGGGCTGGATAACCAAACAAATTCTACTCCTTCTTCTTCAGCATTAGCTACTTCTCTTGACGATCCTGGCATATTTTCTTTATCTCTTCTATACAAGCATTTGACTGATTTCGCTTTTTGCCTAACTGATGTTCTCACACAATCCATTGCGGTATCTCCTCCACCAATTACAACTACATTTTTACCCTCTGCGTTTAAAATGCCTTTATCAAATAGCTCAACTTTATCACCAAGTCCTTTTTTATTAGAGGCAATTAAAAAATCCATAGCAGGAAAAATATTTTCTAAATCATTACCAGGTAAATCAATTTCTCTTGGTTTGTAGACTCCAGTAGCAATCAAAATTGCATCGTGTTTTTTTCTTAGTTGTTCTAGGGTGGCATTTTTTCCAACTTCAAAATTTTGTTGAAATTTAATACCACCATCCTGTAATAACTTTGTTCGTCTCTCGACTACATGCTTTTCTAATTTAAAATTTGGAATTCCATAAATTAATAAACCTCCCGCTCTATCATATCTGTCATAAACTGTTATTTGATATCCATCTTTTCTTAATTGTTCGGCAGCTGCTAGTCCTGCGGGACCCGCACCAATTATTCCTACGCTCTGGTTTCTCTCATTTTTTAATGTTATGGGTTTTACCCAGCCATTCTCCCAGGCACTATCTGTAATATATTTTTCAACAGAACCGATTGTTACTGTGCCATGACCAGATTGTTCAATTACACAATTACCTTCACACAATCTATCTTGTGGGCATATTCTGCCACAAACTTCTGGCATATTATTAGTACTTTGAGATAATTCGTATGCCTCTTTAAGTCTACCCTCAGCTGTTAATTTTAACCAATCAGGTATGTTATTGCTTAAAGGGCAATGAACCTGACAGAATGGAACACCACATTGAGAACATCTGCTAGATTGTTCTTGAGCTTTCTGCGTTATAAACTCATCGTAAATTTCATTAAAATCATCTTTTCTGTTATCAACTCTCCTTTTAGGCGGAGTTTGTTGACCTATTTTGACAAATTTTAACATTTTATCAGTCATAATTTTTTAAAATTTTAGGCAAAATATACATTGTTTTTGTTAGTAAAAGAAATATTTAGGTCAATGTTTATTACCTAATTATATCAATATTTAGCTTTAAATCTAATTATTTTAATTTTTGCATATCTATTATGATTAAATCGAATTCTTTGAAATGCGTATTTTTTAAGTTACCACAACAATATGTTACGGGATTTTATAGAAATTTTGATTCTTTCCGCAGTTCAAGGAATCTCTGAATTTTTGCCAATTAGCTCATCAGCTCATTTGATATTGGTATCAAATTTTCATGATTTTAAAACAAGCTCTCTTTTATTAGATATTAGTCTTCATTTAGGTTCGTTATTTGCAATAATATTCTACTTTAAAAAAGATCTATTTGATCTAAAAAACAATCATAAATTACTAAGTTTAATAATTATTGGTTCTCTACCTCTAATTGTTTTTGGATATTTAATATATACTTCCGATTTAATTTACCTTTTGAGAAATGCAAAAGTAATCGCCTCAACTACTTTATTTTTTGGAGTTATTCTTTTTTTCGCTGATCGGAGAAAAACTAACAAAAATATATCTTTAGACCTAAATATCAGATCGATTATAATTATAGGTATATTTCAAATCTTAGCTCTTATACCAGGGGTCAGTAGAGCTGGAATAACAATTACTGCAGCAAGATTTTTAAATTTTAATAGAGTTGACTCAACAAAAATTTCTTTTTTAATGTCTATACCTGCTTTGGCAGGTGCAAGTTTTCTGGGTTTAAAAGATGTATCTCAACAATCTATAGAAATTAATTATCTATTGATAATTAGTATTTTTTTTTCATTTATATTTTCTTTCATAACAATTAGATATTTTTTAAAATTCATTAGCAAAATTTCTTTTAACGTTTTTGTGGTATATAGAATTATGATCGCGTTAATTTTATTCTTGATAATATATTATTAGGATTTTTTAATTAAAGGTACTAATTGAGACAATAAAACCCCACTTAATATGAAAGCACAACCAATTAAATTATTTATTCCTAATATTTGACTTAAAAGAAACCAAGCAGCAATTGTAGCAAATACACCCTCTAAAGAAAAAATAATTGCTGCTGGAGCTGGTGTGATATTTTTTTGAGCATAAATTTGTAAAACAAAAGCGAAACCACCTGATAGAATGCCTGCATATAAGATTGAATCAATTTCATTTAAGATATTTTCAATTACAAATTCTTCGTATAATAATCCAATCAAAAATGAAAATAATGCAACCAGAAAAGTTTGAATTGCCCCAATAGTTAATGGTAAATTATATTTTTTAACAATCATACCAGTAAAAATAATATGAGTACTCCAAAATAAAGCTCCTAATATTACGAGTGCATCCCCTAATCTAACGATTGCGTCGTAAAAATCTGTCAAAAGATATCCTCCAGTCAAACATAAGATTACTGATGGCCATACGCTCCAATGGAGTGAGTCTTTTTTAAAAAAGAAAATTATTATAGGGACCATGGGTACATAAAAAATTGTGAAAAAAGCAGCATTAGCAACATCAGTGTAAAGAAGAGCAACTTGTTGTAATGCTGAGCCTAAAAATAATGACAACCCAATTAAAAAAGACAAAACTAAAAATGTTTTAATATCAAATCTGAACTCTTGCTTAAATTTTTTAGCTTCAAATATCAATACAAGAGGAATTATTGCTAAAAATCCAATAAAAAATCGTACTGAATTAAAAGTAAAAGGACCTATATCATCCATCCCTGTATCTTGAGCTATAAATGTGGTGCCCCAAATAAATGTACATAATAGTGCGCTGAATAATGAGAGGGTTTTTGACATTTTTTTATACAGCTAATTTATAAGCAAAATTTTTTCCTAAATTTTCTTTTAAGTCATTATTGAAACGAGCTGCTTCAGCGCCATCAATTATTCTATGATCATAGGAAAGAGATAAAGGTAACATTGTCCTTGTAATAAATTTTCCATTAATAAAGATTTGTTTTTTTTGAGATTTACCAATACCTAAAATAGCAACTTCAGGATAATTAATAATTGGTGTGAAAAAAGAACCTCCTATTCCTCCAAGACTGGTTATTGTCATAGAACCACCAAACAACTCCTTTTTATCAATTTTAAGATTTCGACACTGCTCACTCAATCTCTTAAGTTCTGAACCGATAAGAGATATATTTTTATTATCAGCGTTTCTAAGTTTTGGAACCATAAGACCATGTTTTGTATCTACAGCTATTCCGATATGATAATATTTTTTTAAGGTCATTTTTCCTTTATCAATTTCATCTATTGAACAATTAAAATTAGGAAATTTTTTAAGAGATGTAGTTAATGCTTTTACAATAAAAGCTAAGGGAGTAATTTTTTTTTTTTCACCTGTATATATGTCAGTGAGAGAGGATCTAAATTCCTCTAATTCAGTTATATCTGCCTCATCGTGGTTTGTTACATGAGGAATATTTGTCCATGAATTCATAAGATATTTAGATGATAGTCGCTTTACTCTTGGGATATCTTTTAATTCAACTTCTCCAAATTCAGAATGGTGATATTCTTGTGCAATAGTCTCGTCTTTTTTAATCTCTTTTTTATCACTTTTGTTGGATTGAGTAGCAATAAATAGCTTTATATCGCTCTCAGTTACCCTACCTTCTCTTTCACTGCCATCAACTTTGGCAATATCTATACCTAGCTCTCTTGCAAATTTTCTTGCTTTTGGTGATGCTAATGTTTTTGTGGAAAAGTCTTTGACGATAACATTTTTTTGCCTTACGCTTGTTTTAATTTCTACTTTTTCCTCTTTTATTTCCCTTTTTTTTGGTAATTGAGGTTCTTCAGTCTCTTCTTGATTTTCTTTTACATCAATTTCTAAAATTTTATCTCCCTCTGAAACCTTATCCCCAATTTTTATATCTAACCCTGTGATAATTCCATCATCTAAAGATGGTATCTCAACACTAGATTTATCGCTTTCAATTGTGATCAGTGGATCATTTTTTTTAATTTCTTGACCTTTTTTTACTAAGATTTCAATTATTTCTACATCTTTAAAATCACCAATATTTGGAACTTTTATATCTTTTTTGGACATTCTATAATTTTGTTGGCATAGGTTTATCAATATCAATCTTATACTTTTTGATTGCTTCTTTTGCATATTTTGATGCAATAAGCTGTTCCTTAGCTAAAATACTCAACCCATATGTTGTGATATGTTCCTTATCAACTTCAAAAAATTTTCTTAATTTCTTTCTTGTATCACTTCGACCAAATCCATCCGTCCCTAATGAATAAAAACTTTTATTTACATATGGTCTAATCTGATCAGAATTCATTCTCATATAATCAGAAGCTGCTAAAATTGGTCCTTCAGTATTACCCAAACATTTTTCTACATAGCTTTTTTTTGGCTCTTTATCAGGATTTAGAAGATTGTATCGCTCTACCTCAAGTCCATCCCTTCTTAATTCATTAAAGCTTGTTACACTCCAAATCTCACTATCGATTTGATACTCATTTTGTAATATTTCTGCACCAGCTATCATTTCTCTTAAGATTGTGCCAGATCCAAGAAATTGAATTTTAGTTTTTTTATACTTGTTAAACTCCTTTATTTTATACATTCCTTTTAAAATACCATCCTCACATGATTTATCTTTTGGCATTTCTGGATGAGGATAATTTTCATTCATGGTTGTAATATAATAAAAAATGTTTTCTTTTTTCTCATGCATTCTTCTTAAACCTTCTCGAAAAATGACTGCAAGCTCATAGTGAAATGTTGGATCATAAGATCTGCAATTAGGAATAGTTGAGGCCATTAAATGGCTATGACCATCTTGATGTTGTAAACCTTCCCCAGCAAGAGTTGTTCTTCCAGCGGTTGCTCCGATCAAAAACCCTCTTGACTGGCTATCAGCACCCGCCCAAGCAAAATCACCAATTCTCTGAAAGCCAAACATTGAGTAAAAAAGATAAATTGGGATCATTTCTATATCATGGTTTGTATATGAAGTACCTGCAGCGATCCAAGATGACATCGCTCCAGCTTCGTTAATTCCTTCCTCTAAAACTTGACCACTCTTTTCCTCTTTATACGAACTTAATTGAGCAGAATCTTCTGGCTCATATTTTTGACCTTCATGAGCATAAATTCCTATTTTTTGAAAAAAACCCTCCATTCCGAATGTTCTAGCCTCATCAGGAATGATTGGAACCAGTCTTGGTGCAACATTTTTATCTCTCAAAAGGTTTGTTAACATTCTGACCAATGCCATTGTGGTCGACATTTCTTTTTCACCTGTAGAAACTTTCATATTATCGAAAATATCTTTTGGTGGTGCTTTAACAGGTTTCGCGTAAGATGTTCTTTCAGGAATAAAACCACCCAGTTGAATTCGTCTTTCATTTATGTATTTAATCTCTGGAGAATTTTGATCAGGCTTGTAGTATTCAATATTCTTAACTTGTTGATCTGTTAATGGAACATCAAACCTATCCCTGTAATACATTAAGTCGTCGATATCTAACTTCTTAGTCTGGTGAGTTGTATTTACACTTTCACCACTTTTGCCCATTCCATAACCCTTAATAGTTTTTGCAATTACAACTGTAGGACTTCCAACGTTTTTAGATGCTTTATCATAAGCTGCAAAAACTTTATGAGGATCATGACCACCTCTGTTCAACCGCCAAATATCTTTGTCTGAAAGACTGGAAACCAGCTCTTTAGTCTCTAAATATTTTCCAAAAAATTTTTCTCTCACATACGCACCATCTCTTGC
Organism: uncultured Pelagibacteraceae bacterium; assembly: GCA_902624315.1. GTDB lineage: Bacteria > Pseudomonadota > Alphaproteobacteria > Pelagibacterales > Pelagibacteraceae > Pelagibacter. Next base: position 21,119 of record CACNXC010000006.1, read on the forward strand.
TTTCATTGCTTGATACTCGCCATCGACTGTCTCATTCATTGTTTTAATTAAATGACCTGTTTTATCATTGGCAAGCAATGGATCCCAATAAGAGCCCCAAATAACTTTTATAACATTCCATCCTGCGCCTCTAAAAATTCCCTCTAATTCCTGAATTATCTTTCCGTTTCCACGAACTGGTCCGTCTAGTCTTTGAAGATTACAATTTACAACAAATATTAAGTTATCCAATTTTTCTCTTGCGGCTAAACCAATCGCGCCTAAAGATTCCGGTTCATCCATTTCTCCGTCACCTAAAAATGCCCAAACTTTTCTCCCTTCATCTTTAATGAGGCCTCTATTGATTAAGTACTTCATGAATCTTGCTTGATAAATTGCAAGCATTGGACCTAATCCCATGGACACTGTTGGAAATTGCCAAAAATTCGGCATTAGCCAAGGATGAGGATATGAAGAAAGACCACCAGGATTTACTTCTTGTCTAAAACTATCTAATTGTTTTTCGTTAAGTCTACCTTCCAGATAAGCTCTAGCGTACATACCTGGAGCGCTATGACCTTGAAAATAAATTAAATCTCCGCCAAATTTATTATTTTTAGCTCTCCAAAAATGATTCATACCAACATCGTAAAGAGTTGCAGCAGATGCAAAAGTTCCAATATGCCCTCCAAGTTCTGGGAATTTTTTATTTGCTCTAACTACCATTGCGGCAGCATTCCATCTAATTAAAGATCTAATTCTTCTCTCTATGTTTTGATCTCCATTAGATTTTTTTTCCTCGTTAACTGGTATAGTGTTTATATAAGGAGTGTTTTGCGTATAGGGTATATTGGCACCCTCCATATAAGCTTTGTTAATAAGTTCTTTAATTAAATAATGTGCCCTCTGATTTCCGTCTTTTTCTATTACTGCTGACAAAGACTCTAGCCATTCACTTGTTTCTAGTGGATCGATATCCCCTTCTTTAACTACTTGGATTATTTTTGGTTTTTCGGTCTCAATTATTTTTTGTGGAATATTTTGGTCCTGATGTTTTCTTAAAGTACTCTCAGCTTCTTGAATTAAATTTTCAGTTTCTTTTGGAACACTTTCTTTTTGAGATAATGATTGGTTTGAAGAAATATTTATTAATAGATCTCCCTTTGAAACCTTATCTCCAACTTTAACATTTACAGACTCGACTTTGCCAGAAAATATTGATGGTATTTCAACACTCGATTTATCACTTTCAATAGTAACAACAGGATCATTTTTTTTAATATCTTGACCCTCTTTTACTAAAATTTCTATAACTTCCACGTTCTCAAAATCACCTATGTCAGGAACTAACAATTTTTCAGTCATTTTTAAAAATTTTATACATAAAAAAAATTTACTTAATCTTTAATTTTAACACATTCTATCCAATTTTTTGACACTCTTTATTGAAATACTCAAATAATGATTAAAAAGTTATTAAATATATTTATTCAACCAAAATTCAACACATATAAAGATGCTAATGTGTGGATCCAAAAAATCTTGTTAGAGGAAAAATACGGAAAAATTAATTCCTAAATTTTTTCTACACATAGCGCAATTCCCATACCGCCACCTATACAAAGTGCGGCACAACCTCTTTCTTTATTCTTTTTTTTCATCTCATGTATAAGTGTCACAAGTATTCTTGCTCCAGATGCACCTATTGGGTGACCTAAAGCAATAGCCCCACCATTTACATTAACTTTGTTTTCATCAATACCCAATTCACTGATAACTGCTATAGCTTGAGCGGCAAAAGCCTCATTAATTTCAAATAAATCGATTTCATTTAAATTCCAATTTACTTTTTTTGATGCTTGGCGGATAGCTTCTATAGGACCAAGACCCATTAAAGACGGTTCCAAACCAACAGATGCCCAGGAAATAATTTTGGCCAATGGTTTAAGAGAATTTTGTTGAGCTTCCTTAAATGTAGTTAATAATAAAGCAGCTGCTCCATCATTTATACCAGATGAGTTTCCGGGTGTCACAGTCCCATCATCTTTAAAAGCTGTTTTTAATTTTTCTAAATCAGATAATTTTAAATCTTTTCTTGGGTGTTCATCTTTTTTTAAAATAATACCTTTGTGATTTATCTGCACTATTTCATCATCAAATTTATTATTTTCAATTGCAATTTCTGTTTTTTTTTGGGATTTAAGAGCAAATTCATCTTGTTGTTTTCTAGAAATATTAAACTTTTTTGCAACATTTTCAGCTGTAACTCCCATGTGGTAATTTTTAAAAGCATCAGTTAAACCATCGTGAATCATAGTATTGATTAATTGATCTTTTGAAATTTCTTTTTTCTCTGAATAAAAATAAGAGTAAGGTGTCATCGACATATTCTCTTGACCCCCACAAATTACATTATTTGCATCTCCTAATTTAATTTGTTGATAACCTGAAATAATGGCTCTTAGTCCTGATCCACAAACTTGGTTTACTAAATAAGCAGGTTTGGATACAGGGATCCCAGCATTTACTGCTGCTTGTCTCGCGGGGTTCTGTCCTCCAGCGGCAGTCAAAACCTGGCCCATTATTACTTCATCAATTTGATTATTAGATATTTTACTTCTTTTCAAAACCTCATTTATCACGATAGTACCAAGTTGATCTCCTTTCAAATCTTTTAATGATCCCTTATAAGTGCCTATAGGAGTCCTAACTGCACTACAAATGACCACGTCATCAGGTTTGTTGTTCATAAATTTTAATTTTATCTTATCATTAAAATACACTAAATATTGATATACTATAAACAAATATATTTATAAATGCGCCTGTAGCTCAATTGGATAGAGCGCTTGGCTACGGACCAGGAGGTTCTGGGTTCGACTCCTAGCAGGCGCACCATAAAAAAGAAAAATTATGTTAAAATGGTTAGAAAAAATATCTCTTCAAATGTCAGTAATATATTTTTTTGTTTCTATTTTTGTAATTATATTAATCTTAACTTTTGTATTATAAAAAATTATGTCTAATCAATTTGAACAAATCAGTCTAAAACCAGGTTTTATGAAACATAACGGAGGCCTTTTATTTAGAAATATCTCTGAAAATGAATATGAATTTAAATCAACGATTAATAATAATCATTTAAATGCTGCAGGAATTACTCATGGGGGTTATTTGTCTGCACTGATAGATGCCGGTGCCGGCACAGCAGCACATAGATCAGCTGATAATGCACCCTGCGTAACAATTTCTTTAGATATAAAGTTTATTGGATCATCAAAAGTAAATGATGAAATCTACGGGAAAGTTAAAATATTAAAAAAAACAAAAACTCTTGTATTTTTATTTTGTGAGTTAAATTGTAATGGTAAGATAATTACGTCAGCATCAGGAATTTGGAAAATTTTAAAAATCAAAACAACTGACTAAGCATTCAGCACATAATCTTTATAATTAATTTAATTATGTTAAGCTAAATTATTATTTAAAAAAAATGAGAACTTTTTATCTTCCGATTCGGTCATGTTTTAGTCTATTTTTGTTCTTTAACAACAACTACATCTGGTAGATAAAAATTAAGATATACCAAAGATAGAAATGACAAAAAATAAAATTACAGCTGTCCTTGGCCCAACAAATACAGGTAAAACTCATCTTGCTATTGAGACTATGCTGTCGTTTGACACTGGGATGATAGGTTTTCCTTTGAGATTATTAGCTAGAGAAGTTTACGACAAGGTAATTAAAAAGGTAAGTTTAGATAAAGTTGCATTAATTACTGGTGAAGAAAAAATAATTCCTACAAATGCAAAGTATTATCTATGTACTGTTGAATCTATGCCTATTGATAAAGAATTAGATTTTGTAGGTGTGGATGAAATTCAAATGTGCGCAGACCATGAACGAGGTCATATTTTTACAGACAGATTGTTGAACTTAAGAGGAATAAAATTAACAATGTTAATGGGATCAAATACTATAAGGCCAATTATTTCTAATCTTGATGATGACATCGAATTTATAAATCGAACTAGACTTTCAAAACTTTCTTATGTTGGTCATAAAAAAATTTCAAGAATTCAAAGAAAAACTGCAATTATAGCATTTTCTGCAGAGGAAGTTTACGCCATCGCTGAACTCATAAGAAGACAAAAAGGAGGAGCTTCAATTGTTATGGGATCACTAAGCCCAAAGACAAGGAATGCACAAGTAGAGCTATATCAATCCGGAGATGTTGATTTTCTAGTCGCAACCGATGCTATTGGTATGGGAATTAATATGGATCTTGATCACGTTTATTTTTCCAATTTGAAAAAATTTGATGGAAAAAAATTAAGAAAGCTAAATTTAGCAGAAATTGGACAAATAGCTGGTAGAGCAGGAAGATATTTGAATAATGGAAATTTTGGTATAACAGGAGAATGCAAAGAAATAAATGCTGATGAAGTAGATTTATTGGAAAATCATAAATTTGAGGAAATCCAATCTTTATTTTGGAGAAATTCAAATTTAAACTTTGAGAGTCCTTTTAAATTATTAAAGTCTTTAGAAGAAAAGCCTAATAGAAGATGGTTAAGAAAAATACATGAGTGTGAAGATGAAAAAGCCTTAAAATTTTTTTTAAGAGATAAAAATTTGGAAAATATAAAATTTGATAAAGAGAAATTAAGTCTTTTATGGGAATGTTGCCAAATACCAGATTTTGTTAAAAAAGCCTATGGCAATCACTATGAAGTGATTGAAAATGTTTTTAAATATTTAACAAGTGAAAAGGGTAAAATTACAGATGATTATATGCGACTTCAACTCGTCAAACTTGATAAATTAGATGGAAATGTAGATTCTTTATCAAATAGAATTGCAAATGTAAGAACTTGGTCATATGTTTCAAATAAAAATAATTGGATAGAAAATCAAAACTATTGGATAGAAAAAACAAAACACTTAGAGGATAAGTTATCAGATAGATTACATGAGGAGCTTACAAAAACTTTTATTGACAAAAGGGCAAGTGTCCTAGCAAGAGGCTTAAAGCAAGATATGGAATTTGATACTAAAATTTTAGAAAATAGCGAAGTAATGATTGATGATCAATTTATTGGAAAGATAAATGGACTTAAATTAGAACTAGATTTAAAAAAGGGTGCTTTAGAAACAGATATCAAATCGCTCAAAAAAGCAGCAAGACAGACAGTTGGTCCAGAACTTCAAAAAAGAATAGATACAATAATCGAGACAGGTTTAATAGAACTAAACGAGGATTTTAAAATTTATTGGAGAAAGTCTCCAATAGCAAAATTGCAACCAGGTAGAGACTATTTAAATCCAAATATTGTTCTTATAGTTGATGATATTCTGGAAACAGATCAATTAAAAAAATTAAATAATTATTTAGTGAAATGGCTAAAAAATAAAATACAAAATGTTTTGAGCAGTTTAATTGATTTGAGAAACCTTAAAGAAAAAAATTCATCAATTAAAGCTCTTGCATATCAATTGTATGAGAACAATGGAGTACTTCAAAGAAATCAAGTTACAGATTATCTAAAAATATTAGGACAAAATGAGCGGAAATTTTTGAGAGATCAAGGAGTAAAATTTGGAAGATATCATGTATTTTTACATAAATTAATCAAACCAGATGCTGTATCCCTAAGAACTTTACTTTGGAAAAATTATCATCAAAAATATTTTAATTTAAAACCTCCTGTGTATGGTTTAAATTTTTTAGAAAATGACAAGATTAAAAATAGAAATTTTATGTTACTTTGCGGATTTGAGAAATTTAACAATTTTTATGTAAGGATTGATATTTTAGAGAGATTATTTGTTCAAATTATTAATTCAAATTCAGAAAAAAATGAAATTAAGTTAATTCCTGAAATGTTAAATTTACTTGGATGTAACAAGGACAACTTTAAAAAGCTGTTAAAAATTATGGGTTATAAAGTTTTTGAAAAAAATAATGATATATTTTTTAAATACAATCCTCGAAAGAACTCAAAAAAAGTAAGTGAAAAATTCGTTAAAGAAAGTCCTTTCAAAGTGCTAAAAAATTTAAATTTAAACCAGTAAGTAATGTTTTTTAAAGAAAAAAAAGGAGATAATAAAAATAGTGATTTAGCAAGAGTTGCGGCATTATTGATACATGCCGCAAAAATTGATGAGAACTTCTCAAAAGACGAAGAGATTATAATAAGTAAGGCACTTTTGAAAATAGGTGCAGACCAAAATAATTTAGAAAATATTTTAAAAGAAGGTAAAGAAATAGAGGAAAACTCTAACCAAATTTTGGATTTTACAAGGGAAGTTAAAAATATGGATGATAAAAAAAAAATTAAAATTATAGAAACCCTTTGGAGAATAATTTACTCAAATAAAGAAGCAGATATGTTTGAAACTAATTTGATGAGACGACTTGCAGGCTTATTGTATATTGACAATAAGATCATGGGAGATATCAAAGAAAAAATCAAAAAAGAAAATCAATAATGACATATATAGTTAATGACAAATGCATTAAATGTAAGTTAATGGACTGTGTTGAAGTTTGCCCTGTGGATTGTTTCTATGAAGGAAAAAATATGCTTGTAATTAAACCTGATGAGTGTATAGATTGTGGCGTTTGTGAGCCTGAGTGTCCTGTTGATGCAATAAAAGCTGATACAGAACCAGGGTCTGAAAAATGGCTAGAAATCAATAAACAATATTCCGAAATCTGGCCGAATATAACAGCTAAGAAAGATCCTCCATCGGATCATGAAAAATATAAAGATGAGCAAAATAAGTTTGAAAAGTATTTTAAAGAAAACCTTTAAAAAAAGTAAAGCTACTAAATCAAAAAAAAAGGCAAAAACCAAAAAGGTTGTAAAATTAAAAAAAGTAAAAAAGAAGATTAATAAATTACCAAAAAAATTAATTAGGACTAAAAAAATACCTTTAAAAAAATCTATAAAATCTGAAGCCAAAACTACAGAACAGAAAAGTGATGGTTTAAGAATTACAAAAAATAATGAGGCTAAACCAGAAATTAAAAAAGTAAAAAAACAAGAAACAGAAAAAAGAGAATATAAGATCAAAGATTACGTTGTATACCCAAAACACGGTGTTGGGCAAATTACTGAATTCAAAAAAATAAATATTGGAGGAATAGACGTTGAAACTTACGTTATAAAATTTGAAAAAGATAAAGCTAATGGAATGGTGCCTGTTAACAAACAATTACACTTAAGACCATTGGCTACTATCAATCAGGTAAATAAATGTATTTCAATATTAAAAAGTAAGCCTAAAATAAAAAGATCTATGTGGAGTAGGAGAGCACAAGAATATGAAGCAAAGATTTCATCAGGTAAGATTTATGAGCTAGCTGAAGTAGTAAGAGACCTTAACAAGGGGGATGATTTGATGGTCGACCAATCTTATAGTGAAAGACAATTGTTTGAAAAAGCATATGAAAGAATCCTTTCAGAATTTCAAATAATTCTAAATCTGTCATTAGAGGATACTCAAAAAAAATTAGATAAAGCTTTAAAAAGAAATTTAAATACTCAACCTAAACCAGAGGCAGCACCAATAAAGCAAGCTTCATCAGATTTACCTGAAGAAGAGGCTGTTTCAGAAAATGAAGAAGATATAGAGGAATAAAAAAAACGCCTCTCACACGTAAATCGTTATGAGAAGCGTTTTTAATAAAGAATACTAAGTAATTATCTTCTTCTTCTTTTCTTAGCTTTTTTCTTAGCTTTTTTCTTAGCCTTCTTTGCTTTTTTTCTTCTCTTAGGCATCTTTAGCTCCCTTTTTTAAGTTAAACGAATCAATTGATTCGCTGTTAGTCTATTTTTATTTTTTTATGTGCCTTATGTCAAATCTTAAATTTTAAAGAAAATTTTTAAAATAAAATTAAAATAAAAATTTTTTTTTAAAAAAATTTAAATTGTAAAAAAGTTAGTGTTTATGCGCTTAATAATCAAATATTTTGTAAAAAAATTAATAAAGTTTTTCTAAATCTTCTTTATATTTTTCTAAAATTTTTTTTCTTTTGAGTTTTAAAGTTGGTGTTAACATTCCATTTTCAATTGTAAATTCTTCATTAATTAATTTTATTTTTTTTACTCTTTCAACAAGAGACAAGTTTTTATTTAGATCATCTATATATAATTCAATTTCTTTTTTATTTTTTTCACTATCACTTACAATTAGAGCAACTAAATAAGTTTTTTTGTCTCCATAAACAAAACTTTGTTTAATTTTGTCGTCAAGACACAATAAATTTTCAATTTTTGAGGGTGAAATGTTATCACCACCAGAATTTACAATAATTTCTTTTTTTCTGTCAGTAATTTTCAAATTTCCCTCTTTTGTAATTTCACCTATATCTCCTGTGTGTAACCAGCCATTTTTAAGTATATCGTCTGTTTCTTTTTTCATGTTCCAGTAACCAAGCATTACATTTTCGCCTTTGACCAGAATTTCACCGTCCTGTGCAATCTTCACCTCATTAGTTTTAAAAGGAGGTCCAACTGTATCAATCTTGATTTTTTCAGGTATATTGCAACTTACTACTGGGGATGCCTCTGTAAGGCCATAACCTTGTAAAGTTGGCAGTCCGATTGAATTCAAAAATTCACCAATTTTTTGATCTAAAGCACCCCCTCCAGAAACAAAAGCCTTTAAATTTCCACCAAACTGATTTTTGATTTTTCGTCTTACTAATTTTTCACATAAATAATTTAAAATTTTTTCTCTAAAGCTCATATTCTCATTATTCAGTTTTTTAATTCCAAGCAAAATTGTTGAAGATATTAATTGTTTCTTCAAACCTGTTTGTTTTGAAAAATTAATTGAAATCTTACTGTACAAATTTTGATAAAATCTAGGCACAGCAGTCATTATAGTTGGTTTAGCAACTGCCATATTAGATAATAATTTTTCTAAACTTTCAGCATAATAAATTTTTGCTCCTAATGTGATTTGAACAAATTGAACAGCATGTTCATATGAATGAGATAAAGGTAACCAGGTCAAAAAAACTGATTCACTATCTTTGACTAACAAATTCAAAATTTCTTGCGCACCCTCACAATTTGATAAAATACCTCCGTGACTCAGCATTACACCTTTTGGGTTACCAGTTGTTCCAGATGTGTAAATGATGCAAGCGAGATCTTTTCTTTCAATATTTTGGTTAAAGCTTAAATGATCTAAAGTTTTTTCTTTAGAAAATCTTTCAAGAATATTTTCTATACTATCAATTTGATCATTAATATTTTCTATTGATAAAACTTTTATTTTATCTGAAATGAATTTATCTATTTTTTTTAATTGAATATTATTTGAAACAATACAAATTTTTGGATTACAATCATTAATGATATATTCATAATCTTTCTCAGAATAAGTCGTAAATAAAGGAACTGTTACCCCACCAGCGTTCATTATGGCTATATCAGAAATAAGCCATTCAGGTCGATTTTCAGATAATAAAATGCATCTATCACCTTTAGACAAATTTTTTCTTAAATATTCAGATAAAATTTGAATATTTCCTTCAACTTGTTTCCAAGTTATAAAATCTTTTTTATTATCCTTTAACCACTTTAAAAATGGTTTATTAGAAGTAGACTTAAACTCTTCACACTTCGTGAAAAAAAGTTCTACTAAACTGTTAATTTTACTTAATTCCATAATTTGGTGGGCGAAGAGAGAATCGAACTCTCACTTCTTGCGAAACACGATTTTGAGTCGTGCGCGTCTACCAGTTCCGCCATTCGCCCTAGTTATTTAATAATTTATTAAATAGTATAAGAACTAAAATTATATTAAAACCAAAAAATGTTTAAAAGTCTTTACAAAAAATGTTTAGATTTAGCAGCTCACAAAAGTTCTAAATATTATTTGGCACTAGTCTCTTTTATTGAAAGTTCGTTTTTTCCTATTCCGCCAGATGTAATGGTTATTCCAATGGTAATATCAAAAAAAAATGATTTTATTAAAATCTTTCTTATAACTACAATTTTTTCAGTTTTGGGTGGTATGTTAGGTTACTTAATTGGTGGGTTCTTTTTTGAATTTGGAGCAAACATTATGAGTTTTTATGGTTATGAGGATAAATTATCAAAGATAAAAGAAAACTTAGTTAATAGTGATGGTTTTTATGCTTGGTTAGGAGTACTTTTTTTAGCTGGTTTTACTCCTCTTCCATATAAAGTTTTTACAATTGCAAGCGGCCTGATAGGATTTAATTTTTTAATTTTTGTTTTAATAAGTTTAATTTCTCGAGGATTGAGATTTTTTTTAGTATCATACCTTTCTTATAAGTTCGGTGATTTATTCAATGATTATATGGATAAGTATGGGTCAAAATGGTTTACAATAATTGGGATATTAATTGTTATTATCGGCTTAATAATTTACCTAATTTTTAAGTCTCATGTTTGATCTTAAAGCTGAAATTTACTTAAGAATAATTTTTCTATTTAGTTTAATTGCTTTGATTTCTGCTTATTTTATTGAACATGTTCTAGGCCACCAACCATGTAATTTATGTTTGATAGAGAGAATTCCTTATGGGTTAAGTATAATTTTGATATCTTTAATTTTTATTATAAAAAAAAATGAAAATTTTTTTATTTTGCTTTTAATACTAACTTTTATTTTTTCTTTTTTTATTTCATTGTATCATTTTGGTATAGAACAAGGCATTTTTCAAGAATCCACTTTTTGTGGTGTAAAAAACTTTTCTGAAAATATAAGTAAAGAGGAATTATTAAATAAACTAAGCGAAAAGACTATAAGCTGTAAAGATGTGACATTTAGGATTTTTGGATTATCACTAACTGCTATTAATATTGTCATAAGCATATTATTAATTATAACACTAGCAAAAATTTATTCTAAATATGAAAAAAACAAATAGTAGAGTTGAAGAATTTATTAGAGTTGATCATGCGGGTGAGAGAGGTGCAGTCAAAATTTATGAAGGCCAATTATTAGCTTTAAATACTATTGTAAAAAATGATGATTTAAAAAAAACAATTGAGGACATGAAAGAACATGAGGTGGAGCATTGTCAATTTTTTGAAAAAGAAATAAAAAAAAGAAATATTAAACCAACGAAATTTTTACCATTATGGGATCTACTAGGTGTAGGTTTGGGCTTTGGATCTACAATTCTTGGAAAAAAGGCAGCTATGCTATGTACTGCCTCCGTTGAAGAAGTCATAGATAAACATTACCAAGATCAAATAAATCAATTAGGCCCAGAGGAAAAAGAATTAAAAAAAAAAATCACTAAATTTAGACAAGATGAATTAGATCATAAAGATATCGCTTATGAGGAAGGTGCTTCAAAAAAAGGGCTATATTCTATTATGGATAAAATAATTAAAACAGGTTCTAAAATAGCTATTCGAATATCAGAAAAAGTATAAAACTTAAGCTTCTAATTCAACATCCCAATATAAATAATCCATCCAGCTTTTATGTAAATAATTTGGAGGAAAGTTTTTTCCGTTACGATGTAAGTCTTCTGTAGATGGTTGATAAGGGTATTGCGTCAGTTTCATGCCTGATAATTTTAATAGTTTGCCTCCTTTTTTGACATTACAAGCTGAACATGCTGTAACAACGTTATCCCAGTTGGTTTCTCCACCTTTTGATCTAGGTAATAAATGATCAAAAGTTAATTCCTCGTTACTGCCACAATACTGACAGGAAAACTTATCTCTAAGAAAAACATTAAATCTTGTAAAACTTGGTTTAGATTGAGGAACAATATAATCTTTTAGAGCAATTACACTAGGCAATTGCAAATTAAATGAAGGACTTCTTACTACACGATCGTAATTACTTACTATAATTACACGATCTAGAAAAACTGATTTTACAGTATCCTGCCATGACCATAGTGATAGAGGATAATAGCTCAATGGTCTATAATCAGCATTTAAAACTAGTGCAGGACATTTTTCTAGTGAAACATCTTGATCAATAAAATTATTCATATCAAATTTTAACTTAAATAAAAATTTTTTTCAATATTTAGGAATTATTAAATTTTTTTAAGATATAATTCAATGCAATACTTGAAGCATTTATAGGAATATGGTGGTCACAATTTTTTATGAGATGCGTCTCAATGTCTATATTATTTCTAATAAAAAAATCTTTTGCCTCTAACATAAAATTTGGTGAGACAACTTGATCAGAATCACCATGAATTAGCAAAATACTTGATGAGTTTTTTTTTCTTAATTTCAAATCCTTTTCATCAATAATTTTTCCAGAAAAACCCACAACACAATTAAAAGGTTTTTCAGAAGTAAGTCCTAAGTTTATTGACATCATGCAGCCTTGACTAAAACCAGATAAACAAATTTGTTTATTTTCAAAATTAAATTCATTTTTAATTTCATCAATAAATTTTGATAATTTTTTTTCAGCCTTTATAGATTGATCCAAAATATACTCTGGATCATCTTTGCTTAAATCAAACCACTGATATCCATTTGGGTTTATACTGCATGGTTCATGACCATTAGGACAAATAAAAATAGTATCAGGTAAATGTCTTTTCCAGTTCAATGAGAGCATACTAATATCCTTGCCATCTCCACCATAACCATGAAGTAAGATGATAGCATTTTTAATCTTCTTATTAACCTCTGGTTTGACCATTACTGAGTCTAGGCAAAATGTCATAGTGTGTGAATTATGTTTTTTTATTTTAAAAACACCCTACAATACTCTTATGTTATCTGGAATAGTAGTTAAAATATTATCTATTGTCTTGTTAATGGCAGTTGGGATTGTTTTAATTCTTGGAATCGGAACTTTATTTAAAGGTGGTGAAACCAGCAAAAAATATTCTAATAAATTAATGCAATTAAGAGTTTTGCTGCAATTTATTGCAATAATTGCTTTGGTTGGTTTTGCATATTTTTTCAAAAATTAGTTGTAACTAGTCAACCATTCAACAAAATTTTTTTCCTTAAAATCGATTGACCCAACAATTCTTGCAAACTCATATCCATCCTTGTTTATCAAAATTGTGGTGGGCACTCCTCTTAGTCCAAACTTTTTTGCTAAGGTAATTGGTGAATCAAAATATATCTTAAGATTATCTATACCTAAATCCTCAAAAAATTTAGAGGCTTTTTCTAAATTATCCTGACCAACATTAATCGGAAATATTTTTAAATTGTTTAAATTTTTTTGAGATTGCAATTGATTAAGAGATGGCATTTCCTCTTTGCATGGGGCGCACCAAGTTGCCCAAAAATTGAGCAAAACCAAATTGCCTTCAAATTGATCAAGTTGAATTTCATTACTCTGATCATCTAAAAACGTTAATCCATCATATTTTTTAAGCTCTTTATTGATAACAAGATTTTTTATGTCTTTGATTTCTGCCGCTACACAATTAGATATTAAAAAAGCAAATATTATTAAAAATCTCATGTTAAATAGGTATAATTAATTATCATGTCGAAAAATAAAAACAACCAGGCAATATGGGGCAATAGAATAAAAAAAAACACTTCATCAATTTTTCAAAAAGTGGGAAATTCTATTGATGTTGATAAGAGACTATATAAAGAGGATATAATTGGATCAATTGCACATGTCGAAATGTTATTTAAACAAAAAATTATTACTTTTAAAATAAAGAATAAGATTGTTTATGGTCTAAACAAAATCAAAAAGGAAATAACAAACAAAAAATTTGAATTTAATAAAAAGTATGAGGATATTCATTTAAATATTGAAAAAAGACTTTTCGAAATAATTGGTGAAGATGCGGGTTTTATTCACACAGCACGATCAAGAAATGATCAAGTGATTACAGACTTGAAAATTTGGATGAAATCATCAACCAAAGAAATTAGTATTTTATTAGATACTGTAATTAAAAGTGTAATAAGAGCAGCAGAAAAAAATATATATACTCTTATGCCTGGATTTACTCATTTAAAAAATGCTCAGCCGGTTTCATTTGGCCACTATTTGATGGCTTATGTTGAAATGTTTAAAAGAGATCAAAAGAGATTCATAAATAATCTAGATAGCTTAAATGAAAATCCTCTAGGTGTTGCCGCTTTAACTGGAACATCTTTTAATATTGATAGAAATTACACTACAAAAAAACTTGGATTTACAAAACCAACTAATAACTCAATAGATACAATTTCTGACAGGGATTTTGTGCTAGATTTTCTTTACTCTATTTCAGTCTGTGCCATGCATATTTCTAGAATAGCTGAGGAACTTATCATATGGAACTCTGATGCTTTCAAGTTAATAAATTTATCAGATAAAGTTGTAACTGGTTCTTCGATAATGCCACAAAAAAAAAATCCAGATCTTTTGGAATTTTTACGAGGAAAATCTGGAATTATTTATGGTAATTTATTTTCTATGCTTACAGTTTTAAAAAGTTTACCTTTATCTTACTACAAAGATCTTCAAGACGATAAGGAAATTGTTTTTAAGTCGAATGATACACTGCAAAATTGTTTAAAGATACTTGATGAGATTCTTAAAAATTTTACGCCAAATAAAAAACAGATGATAGAATTAGCTAACACAGGATATTTGACTGCAACTGATCTTGCAGATTATCTCGTAAAAAATCACTCTATGCCATTTAGAAAAGCATACAAGGTGACTGCTAATATTGTGAACTTTGCTGAAAAAAAGAAAAAAAATCTCGATCAATTAACGCTGGCTGAACTTAAAAAAATTGAACCAAAACTATCAAATGATGTATTAAAAGTGTTTAATTTAAAGAATTCTGTAAATTCTAAGAAATCATATGGTGGAACATCTTTTGATAATATTAAAAAAATGATATTGAAATATAAAAGAAAAAAATGAAAAAAAAAATTATTTTAGCAATAATTGTATTTTCTACATTGATCGCTTGTGGAAAAAAAGGAGACCCAGTATATAAAGAATCTCAAAGTAATTCAAAAATACAAAGCTACCTTCTAAATAAAGCTTAATGAGATTTTTAAATAGTAAACTTAAGATTGAAAATACAATCCTGCAAAATATTGCTAAAAAATATGGAACACCTGCATATTGTTACTCGTATAAACAACTTAGAGAAAATATAAATGATTTTAAAAAAAATTTTAAATCCATTTCACCATTAATTTGTTTTGCTATTAAATCTAATACTAACTTAAATTTAATAAAAGAAATAAAAAAATTTGGACTTGGAGCAGATGTTGTATCAATGGGCGAATTAATGTTAGCTCTTAAGGCTGGAATTAGTCCAAAGAAGATTGTTTTTTCAGGAGTTGGTAAGACTTCCAAAGAGATTAATTTTGCAATTGATAAAAATATTTTATTAATTAATTCAGAGTCCAAAAGTGAAATCATAGAAATTGATAAAATTGCTAAAATAAAGAAAAAACAGGTTAATATTGGTATTAGATTAAACCCAAATACCGATGCGAAAACTTTGAGTCAAATATCGACAGGAAAAAAAGATAATAAATTTGGAGTTAATGATAAAACATTTTTTGAACTTGTAAGATATTGTAAGAATTCTAAAAATATTAATTTGAAATGTTTAAGTGTTCATATTGGAAGCCAAATTTTAGATCATAAACCCTATGAAAAAATGTTAAGAATATTAGATAAAATCATCAAAAAAACCCAATATAAATTTGATTTTATTGACCTTGGGGGGGGGTATGGGCATCCCATACAATAATGATAAAAAACTAAATTATAAAAAATATCATTCAGCAATTAAAAAATTTTTAAAGAATAAAAAATCTCAGATTATATTTGAGCCAGGTAGATCGATAATCGGCAATACAGGAGTTTTAATTTCAAAAGTAATTTACATAAAAGAGAGTTATAAAAAAAATTTTGTTATTATAGATGCTGCTATGAATGATTTAATGAGACCCGCACTTTATGGTGCAGTACATCGCATCTTACCTTTGTTAAAAAGAGTTAAAAAATCAAAGAAAATTTATGAATTTGTTGGCCCAATTTGCGAAAGCACTGATAAGTTTGCGACCATAAAAAATTTTCAAAAACTAAAGGAGAAAGATTTTATCGCAATTTGTGATGTAGGCGCCTATGGTATATCACTCAGTTCTAATTATAATCTTAGACCTAAACCTATAGAAATATTAATTAATGGATCTAAAATAAGAGTAGTAAAAAAAAGACAAAAGCATCGTGAGATAATTTAGCTTTTGATAATTAATGATAAGAAACTTTCTATTTTCAATTTTCTTTTTTTCAGGAATAATTTTAATTTCAATTATTTTTCTGCCAGCGTTAATCTTACCACAAAAATTTACACTTTTTGGTGGGAAATTAATGGGTTATTGGGCTGCTATTTGTTTAAAAATTTTCTTGTCCACAAAAATTATTGTTAAAGGTAAAGAAAATTTAATCAAAAATGAAAAATTTTTTATTGCTTCCTCTCATCAATCTATGTTTGAAACTTTTTTTCTACAAACGATTTTTAATTCTCCTGTATTTATCTTAAAAAAAGAATTGCTTATGATACCTATTTTTGGCTGGTACTTAAAAAAAATAGGATCAATTTCTATCAAAAGAAATAAGGTATCGAAAGAAAACATCAATTTTTTCGAAGATATTTCTAAAATAATTTCAAACACAAATCGTCCAATAATAATTTTTCCTCAAGGAACTCGAGTATTACCCCACGAACAACCTCCATTTAAAAAAGGCGCATCAAGGATTTATGAAGAATTGAAAATAAAATGCCAACCGGTTGCTATTAATTCTGGTTACGTCTGGCCAAAAAAAGGAAAAAAAGATGTTAATAAAACAATTACAATTTCAATTTTGGAACCTATCAAACCTGATTATTCCAAGGAAGAATTTTTAGGGATTTTAGAGAAAACTATATATTCTGAACTTAAATTGCTAAATTAACCTTTCATAGGCATAACTACAAAAATACTATCAAAATCACCAGGATCTTTGATTAGCGCAGGTGAACCTGAATCATTTAGAAACATCTCAATACTATTTCCATCTAATTGTGAAGCAACATCTATCAGATATTTAGAATTAAAACTAATTTCTAAATCATGATCAAATTTCACTACAAGGGATTCTTTTCCATCACCGCTGTTGGTATTATTTACAGACAAATCTAGTTTGTCTTTACTTAAACTAAATTTTACACCATCTTTTTTATCAAGCGATACTGAGGCTACTCTATCCACCGAGCTTTGAAAAATTTTAAGGTCAATTTCTAATTTTTTTTGATTATTTTTTGGAATTACTTGAATGTAATTAGGAAATTTTCCATCTATTAACTTAGAAATTAAAATACTATTATTTAATTCAAATTTTATCTTAGATTTCATATTTGAGATTTTTACTTCGCCATCATAATTTTCTAATAATGAACTTAATTGAAAAATAGTCTTTTTAGGTAATATAATCGGTTCAAAAATTTTTTTTTCATTTAGTCTGAGTTTAGAAATAGACATCCGATGACTATCAGTTGACACTGCAGTTAAGTAATTCTTATCCTCAACCTCTGTTTGATGAAAATAAATTCCACTTAAATAATGTCTGGTCTCATCATTTGACACAGAAAATTTACATTTATTGAGCAGCTTTAAAAGGTCTTTTGATTTAAGACTAAATTCGTTCTCATTAAAATTTTCATCTGTTAAAGGAAATTCCGAAGCAGGCATACAATTTAAATTAAAAATAGATTTTTCTGATTCTAGATGAAGTTTGCTATTGTCTGTTAAAGTTAAATTTATTTTTTTTCCTGATGAGAGTTTTCTAACAATATCATACATTGTAGACGACGTAGTGGTTGTTTTTCCTTCCTCTATGACTTCGACGTTATTTATTTGATTAATAAATATTAGGTCTAAATCTGTTGCTGTTATAGTGAGTTTTGAATTTTG
This sequence comes from uncultured Pelagibacteraceae bacterium, assembly GCA_902624315.1. GTDB lineage: Bacteria > Pseudomonadota > Alphaproteobacteria > Pelagibacterales > Pelagibacteraceae > Pelagibacter. The sequence continues at coordinate 39,028 of CACNXC010000006.1, forward strand.
TGCATCGAGTAATATGTTTGACAATATTGGAAGCGTACTTCGTTTTTCTATGACTCCTTGACAATAATTTAATGCTTGCTGTAGGTCTTGTTGGTTTACATTAAATTTCATTTTCTTTATTGCTATATAATATTTGATTTTTTAGTTTATCTATATTTGCAATCATATCTGGATCTTTTTCTTTTAATTTTTCAATAGTTTTAACTGAGTGAATTATAGTTGTGTGATCTCTATTTGAAAACTCTCTTCCAATTTCTGGCAAAGATTTTGAAGTCAAAATTTTTGTTAGATAAATTGCTGTTTGCCGTGGTCTTACTAGGTACCTAGATCTTCTTGATGAAAGCATTTCATTTTTACTAATCTTAAAAAATTTACACACAATAGTTTGAATGAGATCAATAGTTACTTTATTTTCATTTAAATTAAGTAAATCTTTTAATATAACTTTTGTCTCAGCTAAACTTGGTATTTTGTTATAAATTCTTGAGAAAGATATAATTCTATTTATTGCACCCACCAATTCTCTTACACTCGTTGTGATTTTAATGCTTATAAAATCCTTAATTTCATCAGGTATATTAAATTTTTCGGGATACAAGTTATTTAAGTCACTTATTTTACTTTCAAGGATTTTTTTTCTGAGTGCTAAATCAGTTTTTTGAATATCCACAACTAGACCTCCTGCAAATCTTGACTTTATCCTCTCCTGAATTCTTGACAGCTTATTAGGAGATCTATCAGCAGAAATTATAATTTGAGAACCTTTGTCTAATAATGCATTAAAAGTATGAAAAAATTCTTCTTGCATTGCCTCTTTACCATTCATGAATTGTATATCATCAATTAACAAAATATCTGTATTACGAAAATACTCTTTAAATTTGACCATATCATTAGATTTGATTGATTTTACAAATTGATACATAAAACGTTCTGCCGATATAAACATAACCTTATTATCTTTTTTCAGGTGATAACCAATTGCATTTAAAAGATGTGTCTTGCCCATTCCAACACCACCATAAAGATAAAGTGGATTATAATGTGAAATATTCTCTGAAACTTTTACAGAAGCTTCGTATGCTAATTTATTGCTGGAGCCAGTAATAAAGTTTTCAAAATTTTTGTTAGGATCTATACGATTATATTGTAAATAAGAGTCTTTTATAAAAGAAACATTTTCTTTATTTTCTATGACATTAGTATTATTTTCATCCTGAGTTGAAGTAGGTTTATTTTCAGTTATTTTGAATTCAACTCGAACAATTTCTTTTTTATAATTTTTTATAATTTTCAAGATTTGATCTAAGTATCTAGATGTAATCCAATCACGAATGAATCTAGTAGGTACAGATAATAAAATATAATTATTGATTTCCTCGACAAAAGTTATTTTTTTAAGCCAACTCTCATAAATATCTAGTCCTAATTTATTTTTCATTTCAGCTTGAACTAAATTCCAATCAAGAATATCGGATTTAGAATCTTTTAAACTATTATTATTTATAGAATTGTTCATAAATGTGGAGAGTGTTCAGTTAGAACCATAATAAAATTATTGCAACAAATAATTTTCAAAAATAAAAAAAAAATAAAATCTAGGATTGTGTAAATTTTTTTTTTTTTAAAAAAAAGTATTTGACAAAAAAAAATAAAGAAAAATAAAAAAAAAATATAAATAAAATTTATAATTGAATTAAATAAGTTTGTTTATTTACTAAATCTAAATATTGTGTGGAGAATTTATAAGATCACAGATTTTGTAGATTTAAAAGTTGTATTAAGATTAACAACCTGAAGTGTTATTAAACTAGATTGATGCTATTTTTTTGGTAAACCTTGAAACGTTTCTAGAAGCGTTTTGTTTTTTTACAATGCCTGTTTTAGCTATTTTCATCAACTCAGAATTCAACTTAGGTAAGAACTTTAAAGCCTCAGACTTCTTTTTAGCTTCAATTAAAGAATTCATTTTTTTCAAAGCATTTTTGTATCTACTTTTTCGAGCCTTATTAACAGCTGTTTGTTTTGAAATTCTTCTAATTCTTTTGATTGCTGATTTTGTGTTAGCCATATGCGCAGGGGTATAACTTGAGAATGAATTTTGGTCAATTAAATAATTATTATATTTGGCAGATATTACAAAAAAAAGAAGATCTATTGGAAATCATTTTTTTTTTTATAACTCCGTTGCATCCAGACCGCTTACAATTAAGTCCTTTTCTCTCATAAACATTAAAATTCTTTTGGAAATTTCCTGATTTACCTGATGTGTTTTTAAAATCTCTAATACTTGATCCTCCCTTTTTGATAGCATTAATTAAAACCTTTTTAGAATTAAATATTATTTTTTTACAATCTTCTTTATTTAATAAAGATACTTTTTTATCAGGTTTAATTTTACATAAAAATAAAATTTCACTTGCATAAATATTTCCTATCCCTGATACAAAATTTTGATCTAAGAGAAAGTTTTTTATATTTTTTGTTTTTCCTTTCAAAAAAGAATAAATATAACTTAAGTTAAATTCTGATTGAAAAGGTTCTGGTCCAAGTTTAGAGAATCTTTTATCCAAAAAATGTTCATTAACCACTATTTCAAAAAAACCAAATCTTCTTGGATCGTTATATACAATTTTAAGATCATCAAAAACTATTTCTACATGATTATGTTTTTTAGGTAATGTAGGAAAGCTATAAAAACTAGTATTAGTTACCAAACTTTTTTTTTGATTATAAATTAGATGAATAGTTCCTGACATACCCAGATGTAAAAGACAATAACTTTGATTTGACAGGCAAATAATCAGATATTTTGAAAATCTTTTTACTTTGATTATTTTTTTGCCTTCAAGGAATCTTGAAAAATTAAGTGGGATTTTAGTTCTTAAATTTCTATTTCTAACTATTACTTTTTTGACCTTTTTTTGTTTAATCTTTTTGTCTAAAGATTGACGTACAATTTCTACTTCTGGTAATTCTGGCATTTAATACTATATTGATTATATATTTTTGAATTATGCAACAATATCTACAAAATAAAAAAGGATTAGTCCAAAATGTGTTTAATCAAGTGTACGATCGTTATGATCTAATGAATGATTTAATGTCATTAGGGGTTCATCGATTGTGGAAAAAAAGTCTATTAAATATGATGAATCCATCCAGTAATCAAAATTTAATTGATGTTGCTTGTGGTACTGGAGACATAGCTAAACTATTTGTTAAACATACAAATAAATTATCTCGTATTGCATGTGTTGATCCAAATAAAGGGATGATAAGTAAAGGGAAAGAAAAGTTATCTAAGTTTAAAAATATAAATTGGATTATATCTCCAGCCGAAAAAATTCCTTTATCTGATAATTTATTTGACTTTTATACTATAAGCTTTGGTTTAAGAAACACTGCCAATATAGATAGGGCTCTTTCTGAAGCTTATAGAGTTTTAAAACCAGGGGGTCGTTTTTTATGCTTAGAGTTTTCAAAAATTCAAAATACAAATTTAGAAACCCTTTATAAAAATTACTCTAAGTTAATACCTTCTATTGGCAAGTTTGTTGTTGGTGAAAAACAGCCGTATGAATATCTAATTAAAAGTATTGAAGATTTTTTAAACCAGGAGGAATTAATTGATGCAATGGTTAATAACAATTTTAAAAAATGTACTTATAGAAATTTATCAGGTGGAATAGTTTCTATTCATAGTGGATGGAAATTTTGATGGTAAAAAAATTAATTATTCTCTTTAAACTTGGAAGAAAAGTAGCTTGTTCTGATATTTTAAATATTGTATCAAAATTTAAGGAACCGCCTTTAGCTATAAAGATTTTATTTAAAATATTATCGTTTTCCTTTTCACCAAAAAAACAAATAGATGCAAATAAAGACGAGGGAGAGAGATTGTCTGACTCTTTAGAGTCAATGGGAACAACTTTTATTAAACTTGGTCAATTTTTAGCAACCAGACCTGATATAATTGGTGAAGAACTTTCCAAAAAACTTGAAAACCTTCAAGATAAATTGCCACCATTTTCTCTGTTACAGGCTAAAGAAATAATTAAAAATGATCTAGGTAATGAAAGTTATGACTCTATAATAAATTTAAGTGAACCAGTTGCTGCTGCTTCAATTGCACAAGTCCACAAAGCCCAAATAAATGACGATGGAGTTCTTAAGGACGTTGCAATTAAAATTCTAAGACCAAACATAAAAAAAATATTTAATGAGGAAATTGATGCAATAATGCTTTTTGCTTTCTTAATTGAGTCATTTATTAAAAAGACAAAAAGACTCAAGCTGGTAGAAGTGGTATTTTTATTAAAAGAAATCACAAATCTAGAGATGGATTTAAGATTTGAAGCAGCTGCTGCAAATGAATATGCTGAAAATACAAAGAATGATGTTGGATTTAGAGTTCCTCAAATTTATTGGAATTATACAAGCGAAAATGTAATGACCCTAGATTGGGTGGATGGAATATCTATTAGAGAAACGGAAGAACTAAAAAATAAAGAATTTAATACCGAAAAAATTGCAGAGGATATTATTCAAAATTTTTTAAGACATGCTGTAAGAGATGGTTTTTTTCATGCAGATATGCACCAAGGCAATATTTTCATAGATAATGATGGTCAAATTGTTCCGATTGATTTTGGAATTATGGGTAGATTAGATAAAATGAGTAAAAGATTTTTAGCTGAAATTTTATTTGGTTTTATTCAAAGAGATTATCGTAAAGTTGCTGAAGTGCATTTGATTGCAGGTCTTGTGCCAAAAGAAGTTCCAATAGATGATTTAGCTCAAGCCCTAAGATCCATCGGTGAACCAATTTTTGGTCAAGCAGTTAAAGATATTTCTGGTGGAAAATTATTAAAGCAACTATTTGATGTCACAGAAAAATTTAACATGCAAACTCAACCTCAGCTTCTAATGTTACAGAAAACAATGGTTGTTGTTGAAGGTGTAGCTAGAAAATTAAATCCAAACACAAATATTTGGACCACTTCAAAACCAGTTCTTGAAAGTTGGCTAAAAGAAACAAAAGATCCAATGACAAAACTAAATGAGACACTTCAAAATACGTCTGAAGTAATAAAAAGATTACCAGAATTTCCTGAAATTATGGATAAAGCTAATCAAGCTCTTACTTATCTTGCTAGTGGACAAATCCCACAAAACTCAAATTCCTATACGGCCTTAAACACTCAAAAATCAGAAATGACTGCTTTTAGAAACCAATCTATTATTGGTTTATTAATCCTTGTAATTTTTGGTCTTTTAATATTTTAATTCAGTCGATGAAAGATTTATCAAACAAAAAAGTTCTTTTTATAATATGTGGTGGAATTTCTGCTTACAAATGTCTTGAAACGATAAGAATGTTTAGAAAGAATAATGCTGAAATAAAAACAATACTAACTAAAAGTGCAAAAGAGTTTGTAACACCATTATCTGTAGCCTCTTTATCTCAAGGTAAAGTTTATGATGATTTATTTAGCCTAGAAAATGAGACAGAAATGGACCATATTTCTTTATCAAGATGGGCCGATGTAATCATCGTCGCTCCAGCAACTGCCAACACCATTTCCAAATTAAGCCAGGGTAACTCAGGCGACTTAGCATCCACAGTTATATTAGCTTCAAATAAACAAATTTTTTTAGCTCCAGCAATGAATGTTAGAATGTGGGAACATCAGTCTACACAAAATAATCTTAAAAAATTGAAAGGTTTTGGCTACAAAATTATTGGGCCTGAAATAGGTGATATGGCTTGTGGTGAATATGGTGAGGGTAAAATGTCTGAACCTTTAGTTATTTATGAAGAAATTCAAAATTTTTTATTTAGTAAAATCAAAAATAATAAACTCAAAGCCCTAGTAACCGCGGGTCCTACTAATGAATATATAGATCCTGTAAGATTTATTACAAATAAATCTAGCGGTAAACAGGGTTATGAGATAGCAAAATCGCTCTACAAAAGAGGTTTTAATACCACTTTAATATCTGGACCTACAAACCTAAAAATAGATGAAAATATTAAATTAATCAAAGTTGAGACTGCTGAAGAAATGCTTAAGGTCACTCAAAAAAATCTTCCAACTGATATAGCTGTATTTGCTGCTGCTGTTGCTGATTTCAAAGCTAGTTATGAACATAAAGAAAAGATTAAAAAAGTTGATAATTTAACATTAAACTTAGAAAGGAATATCGATATTTTGAACTATGTTTCTAATCATAACTCTATGAGGCCAAAAATGGTTATAGGTTTTGCTGCTGAAACAACAAGTTTAGAGAAAAATGCTGTGCAAAAATTAAAAGATAAAAATTGCGACTGGATAATAGCTAACGACGTTTCAAAAGATGAAAGTGGTTTTGATAATGAAAATAATGAAGTTACAATTTTCTATAAAAATGAAAAATTGAAAAAAGAGAAACTTTCATTAAAAAAGAAGTCAGAGATTTCTGAGGAAATTGTAGATAGAATAGTTGCTCAAATAAATTAATGGTTAAAGTTCTAATCAAAAAACTTGACCCAGCTGTACAATTACCCGAATATAAAACCAGTGGCGCATCAGGTGTAGACTTAATCGCATTTATAAAAGAACCCATTAATCTAAAACCTAAAACATCTGTTTTAATTCCCACAGGATTATCTGTTGCTTTCCCAGAAGATTACGAGATTCAAATAAGACCAAGATCAGGTTTAGCAGCCAAAAATAATATTAGTGTGTTAAACACTCCAGGAACAATTGATAGTGATTATAGAGGAGAAATAAAGGTTCTCATCTATAATCATGGTAATGAAAATTTTTCAATTAATAATGGTGATAGAATTGCTCAAATGATATTAGCACCTGTGGTCAAGATGGAATTAGAAGAAAAAAATGATTTACCTAAATCTATCAGGGGTAAAGGTGGATTTGGTTCAACAGGTAAATGAATATCAATTTAGATAAAAATCAAATAGAAAGATTTTCAAGACAAATAGTTTTAAAAAATATTGGAAGCTTAGGTCAAAAAAAAATTATTGGAGCCAAAGTTTTAATTATTGGAATGGGGGGTTTAGGTTGTCCTGCGGCTGAGTTTTTAGCAAGAGCAGGCGTAGGTGTTTTGGGCATTGTTGACCCTGATATTGTTAATTTATCAAATATTCACAGACAAAGTCTTTACAGCATCGAAGACTTAAAAAAATCCAAAATAAAGTCTGCTCAAAAAAAATTAAAAAAGATAAACTCAAAAATAAAAGTAAACGCGTATAAAATAAGATTAAATATCAAAAATTATCAAAAAATTATAAAAAATTATGACTACATAATTGATGGATCAGATAATTTTGAAACAAAGTTTTTAATCAATGATGTTTCAAGAAAATATAAAAAATTTCTTGTAACTGGAGCAATAAGTAAATTTGATGGTCATATTTTTAGTTTTGATTTTAAAAATAAAAAAACACCTTGTATAAGATCTTTTTATCAAGAATATGAGATTTCAGACGATATATTAAATTGTGAATATGAAGGCATTTTGGGGACAGTAGCCGGTGTAATAGGAATTATGCAAGCGAATGAAATTTTAAAAAAAATTTTATCTATCGGTAAAAATTTGAATGGTCAAGTTTTGGTTATAGATCTATTAAATCTGAATTTTAAAAAAATTAAATTTAAAAAGTTAAAAGATGTTAAAAAAAAAATTTAAACTTTTTCTTATAACTTTATTTTTATTTTCTTTTACCTCGTTAAGTTATGCTCAAGAAACTTTCTTGTCTTTAAAGAAAAGTAAAGTTAATGTAAGGTATGGACCGAGTTTTGAGTCTCCTATAAAGTTTATTTATAAAAAAGTGAACTTGCCTCTCAAACAAATTGATAAAAAAGAGAACTGGCGAAGAGTAATTGATTTTAAAAACAACAGTGGATGGATACATTGGTCTCAATTAAAAAAAATAAATTCAATCATTCCTATAAAAGATAAAATTTTATTCGAAAATCCAACAAATTTTTCTAAACCATTAGCTAAAATTAAAAGTGGAAGAGTTCTAATAGTCCAAAAATGCAATGGAATTTGGTGTAAAATAAATACAGATGATTTTGAAGGTTGGATAAAGATAGACAATATTTGGGGTGTGTTAGATTAAGAGTTTTTTGATTTACTCGCCCACCACTTGTCTAAAATAAAATACCATATAGAATTAGCTATTGGTTCTACTATTGCGTCTGTTAGTGCTATCATAAAGCTGACATCAGCAACAAACATTAAAACAGTTATAGCTATAGCAAAATGACCAATAGTATAAATAATGGTTCTTAAAATTGAACCTCTATTATTTGTGTAAATCTGACCAGCAGCTTTGAATATGCCAGTTGTTAATTCCATTATTTTTTAAACGGACTATCAAGCACACAAGCAACTAGGTGCACTCTAGCCTGTTCTCCACCATTAAAAAAATTATGATATTTCGTATTATTTGTTATCCATACCTTACCATCAGCTGGAAGATGTTTTGCTACATTTTCAATTACCATTGAACAGCCTTTATTAGTAATAATGGGAACATGCAGTCTGCATTCAGGATCTTTATGCCAGCTCAATGTCGATCTTGGTTCTTTTAATAGTAATCTAACTCTTCCTAGTTTAAACCTTTTACTTAAAGTTTCGTAAACTTCTTTAAAATATGTTTTTTCAAATTCAGGAACTAATTGGGTATATTTTGACTCATCAATATCAATATCTCGAGAAACTTCTTTTCCAGTTTCATCGGCAATTGTCCAATATTTTCCTCTAATATTATTTCCCTCGATAGAACTTTTATCATTTGGGATTTGATTTAATGGTATTGCACCAAAGTGTGTGACTCCAGGAGAGTTGAATTTTTTAGCTTTTAAAATTTTATCTAAGTCCTCTCTTAACTTTGATATATCAAAATTAAGATTGGGAACTTCATAGAAATCTTCAAAATTTGCTTTTACCATTTTTTTTGTTCCGCTTTATAGCTTAATTTAACTTCAAGTCAAATCGATCTGAATTCATAACTTTTACCCATGCGGCAATAAAATCTTTAACAAATTTATTACCTGAGTCCTCACAAGCATAAACCTCAGCTAGAGCTCTTAGTTGAGAATTTGAACCAAAAATTAAATCAACTCTTGTCGCCTTCCATTTCGTTTTTTGAGTTTTTCTATCTTTACCAATAAATGTTTGTTCAGATTTATCTTCCTCTTTCCAAGTGGTATTCATGTCTAAAAGATTTATGAAATAATCGTTAGTAAGCGAACCAGGTCTGTTAGTAAAAACACCATGTTTTGAGCCATCAAAATTTGTGTTTAAAACTCTCATACCACCCACAAGTGCAGTCATTTCTGGAGCTGTTAAACCCATCAATTGAGCCTTATCAACAAGCTTTTCTTCTGCAGAAACATTTGAAGATCCACCATTTAAGTAGTTTCTAAAACCATCTGCTTGTGGTTCTAGAAGACCAAATGAGTTAATATCAGTCTGATCTTGTCTTGCATCTCCCCTTCCTGCTGAAAATGGAACTTGAACTTTATAGCCAGCTTTTTTTGCAGCCATTTCGACTCCAACACCACCGGCTAGTACAATCAAGTCTGCCATTGTAACACTTTTCTTTTTACTATCGAATTTGCTTTTAATTTTTTGTAAAGATTTAATTACAGCCGATAATTTTTTTGGATTGTTCACTTTCCAATTTTTTTGTGGTTCCAACATTATTCTTGCACCATTAGCACCACCTCTTTTATCAGAGCCTCTAAACGTAGATGCTGAAGCCCATGCAGTAGAAACTAAATCTGAAATTGATATTTTTGATTTAGAGATTTTGTTTTTTAAATCTTTAATATCGTTTGATTTAAGTTTATATTTAGTTTTATCAATCGGATCCTGCCAAATAAGTTGTTCTTTTGGAACCTCACTACCAAGATAGCAAACTCTTGGTCCCATATCCCTGTGAGTTAATTTAAACCATGCTCTCGCGAAAGCATCGTGAAACTCTTTTGGATTTTGATGAAAATGTTTAGTGATAGGTCCATAGCTAGGGTCAACTTTCATCGATATGTCGGTTGTTTGCATCATTGGTGGATGAAGCACACCTTTTTGATGTGCATCGGGAACCATTTTAATCTCTTGCCCATTTTTCTTCGGCGTCCATTGATGAGCGCCAGCTGGACTTTTTGTAAGTTCCCACTCATGTCCATATAAACAATCTAAATACCCCATATCCCATTTAATTGGATTTTGAGTCCAAGCGCCCTCAATACCACTGCTTATCGTATCAACACCTTTTCCAGATTTATATCCACTATTCCATCCAGTTGACTGGTCTTGAAGTCTTGAAGCCTCAGGATCCGGTCCTTTGAATGACTCAGATGCTGCACCATGAGATTTTCCAAACGTATGTCCACCAGCAACTAATGCTGCTGTCTCATAGTCATTCATAGCCATTCTACCGAATGTCTCTCTAATATCATGTGCTGCTAGTTTTGGATCTGGATTAGCATCAGGACCTTGTGGATTTACATATATTAAACCCATATGTGAAGCTCCTAATGGCTGTTCTAAATCTCTTTTTCCACTATATCTTTCCACACCTAACATTTCTTTCTCTGAGCCCCAATAAATATCATCCTCTGGTTCCCAAATATCAGTTCTTCCAGCTCCAAAACCAAAAGTTTTAAAACCCATTGAATCTAAAGCTACGTTTCCAACAAGTATAAATAAATCTGCCCATGAAATTTTTCTTCCATATTTCTTTTTAATAGGCCATAAAAGTAATCTAGCTTTATCTAAGTTTACGTTATCTGGCCAAGAATTAAGTGGTGCAAATCTCTGGTTGCCTGTTCCTGCTCCACCTCTACCATCACCAGTTCTGTAAGTTCCTGCGGCATGCCAAGCTAATCTAATAAATAATGGACCATAATGACCATAATCTGCTGGCCACCACTCTTGGGAGTCTGTCATTAATTTTTTTAAATCTTTTTTTAATGCTTTGTAATTCAGTCTTTTAAATTCTTTTGCATAATTAAATTTTTTATCCATAGGGTTAGATAAATTTGAATGCTGACTAAGAATTTTAAGATTTAAACTATTTGGCCAAAAGTCTCTTACTGTTTGACCTCTTCCTGCAGAAAACTTTGCAGGTGTTCCTGCACCGGTAAAAGGACATTTGCTCATTTGATTGGCTTTAAAAGACTTATTTTTGAAATTTTCAGTACTCATAATATTTGTATTTCCCCCATGGTTATTAGAATTAATAATTTATAATAATTCTAAACTAAATGTCAACAGTTTAGAATGATTATAATATAAATTTAGAAATAAAGATTTTTTAATTCTGATTTTGAGTATCACTCGCAACTCTTACTAAAACTTCCACAGATCTAATTTTTTTACCTGTGATATTATTTTTAATATCAACTTTTCCAATTTCGTTATCATTACAATCTATAAGTAAATTTGTGTCCTCATCATAAAAATGATGATGTTTAGTAATATTTGTATCAAAATAACTTTTATCGCTACTGATCGTAATCTCTTTTAAATATCCTTTATCTTTAAAAGCATGAACTGTGTTGTAAATTGTAGCTAAAGATATTTTTTCATTAAAATTTTCTGAAATGTTTTTTGCTAAATCATTAATGGTAAAGTGAAATGTTTTGTCTCTATTAAATAAGACTTCACAAATTTTAAGTCTTTGTTTAGTAGGTCTAAGACCAGAATTTCTTAATTTGCTAACAAATTCGCTATTTTTTAACATTGTTAATTATAATAATTCTAAACTTTATGTATATTATAATGGTTTAAAATCAAGTATTAAGGTGATCTATTTTATGAAAAAAAACTCCTATTCTTATGAAGAACTTATAAGTTGCGGAAACGGAGGTCTTTTTGGTCCTGGAAATGCAAAATTACCGCTTCCACCAATGTTAATGTTTGATAGAATTACAGAAATTAATGACAAGGATGGTGCTTTTAAAAAAGGCTCTTTAAAGGCTGAATTAGATATAAAGAAAGACCTTTGGTTTTTTGATTGTCATTTCAAAGAAGATCCTGTGATGCCAGGATGTCTTGGACTTGATGCTATGTGGCAACTTGTGGGATTTTATTTGGGCTGGATTGGAAATCCAGGGAAGGGCAGAGCCTTGGGTGTTGGTACAGTAAAATTTACAGGAGAAGTTTTGCAAAATGTTAAATTAGTCAGATATGAAATCGATATGAAAAAAATTATGTCTCCTGGTGGTACAACGGTCGGTTTGGCTAATGGGATATTATTCGCAGATGAAAAAAAAATATATTCAGCAGACAATTTAAAAGTAGGGTTATTTAAATAATGAGAAGAGTTGTAATAACTGGTTTAGGAGTAGTTTCTTGTTTAGGAAATAACCAAGAAGAAGTTCATCAATCTTTATTAAATTCAAAGTCAGGAATCTCATTTGCTGAGGAATATAAAGAGCATAATTTAAAAAGTCATGTGCATGGCAAGCCAAACATCAAACTTGAAGATCATATAGATAGAAAAACAATTAGATTTATGGGTTCAGGCTCAGCTTATAACTATATTGCGATGAAAGAGGCAATCAAAGACTCGGGTTTAGAAGAAAAAGAAATAAGCAACTTTAGTACTGGTATAGTCATGGGATCTGGAGGGCCTTCAATTGAAAATGTGATTTTAGCAGCAGATAAAACAAGAGCAAAAACCCCAAAATTAATGGGTCCTTTTATAGTTCCAAGAACAATGGCAAGTACTGCGTCTGCTACTTTGGCAGTTCCATTTAAAATCAAAGGGACTAATTATACAATGAGTTCTGCATGCGCAACTAGTGGTCACTGCATTGGAAATTCAATGGAACTAATTCAAATGGGTAAACAGGATATTGTTTTTGCTGGTGGCAGTGAAGAAATACATTGGGCAATGACAGCTATGTTTGATGCCATGACTGCTCTATCGTCGAAATATAATGATACACCTCAATCAGCATCAAGAGCGTATGACAAAACTAGAGATGGTTTTGTAATAGCTGGTGGAGCGGGTGTGTTAGTTTTAGAAGAATATGAGCATGCAAAAGCTAGAGGTGCCAAAATATATGCTGAATTGACAGGTTATGGTGCCACCTCAGATGGATATGACATGGTAGCTCCATCTGGAGAAGGAGCTGTCAGATGTATGAAAATGGCAATGGCTACCACTAAAAACAAAATTGATTATATTAATACTCATGGAACTTCTACACCAGTAGGTGACATAACTGAACTAAAAGCTATTAAGGAAACTTTTGGAGAAGAAATTCCAAAAATAAGTTCAACAAAATCTTTATCGGGTCACCCTTTAGGTGCTGCATCAGTTCATGAGGCTATATACTGTTTAATTATGATGAAAAATAATTTTATTGCTGGGTCAGCAAATATTTCTGAAATGGACGATGATGCTAAAAAATTTCCAATAGTTTCAAAAACTGAAACTAATTCTACTTTAAACACAGTAATGTCTAATAGTTTTGGTTTTGGTGGAACAAACGCTGCTTTAATTTTTGAAAAAATATAATTATGAGTTTAATGAAAGGTAAAAAAGGATTGATAATGGGTGTTGCAAATGAGAGATCTATCGCTTGGGGTATTTCTCAAAAACTATCTGAAGCAGGAGCTGATCTAGCATTTACGTATTTAGGAGATGCTTTAAAAAAAAGAGTAGTTCCCTTGGCAGAAAAATTAAACTCAAATATAACTTTTAGTTGTGATGTTGAAAAAAAAGAGGACGTAATAAGATTATTTAAGGATATAAAATCAAAATGGAGTGAAATAGATTTTGTAGTTCACGCAGTTGCTTTTTCAGATAAATCAGAACTATCAGGTGAGTATTTAAATACCACTAGAGAAAATTTTTTAAGAAGTATGTTAATATCGTGTTTCTCTTTTACTGAAGTTGCAAAAGAAGCATCTAATGTAATGAAAAAAGGTGGTAGTATGCTTACTTTAACTTACGAGTCGACCAAAGCTATTCCAAATTATAATGTAATGGGTGTTTGTAAATCAGCTTTAGAGGCTAGTGTAAAATACCTTGCTAGAGACCTGGGTAGTAAAGGTATAAGAGTAAATGCTATAAGTGCTGGGCCTATTAAAACTTTGGCGGCTTCAGCTATAGGAGATGCAAAATTCTTATATAAATGGAATGAAGATCATTCTTTCCTTAAAAGAAATGTAGATATCCATGACGTTGGAAATTCAGCATTATATCTATTAAGTGATCTTGCAAACGGTGTCACTGGTGAAATTCACTACGTAGATGCCGGATATAATAAAGTTGGAATGCCGGATCCTAAAAACATCACTTAACAAGCAGGGGCGTTCTGTTACTAAGTACCCCTAAATTTATTCAGCAACTTGTTTCATCGAAAGTTTTACTTTTCCTCTATCGAAACCAATAACTTTAACTTTTACTTCGTCACCTTCTTTTACCACATCGGTAACTTTAGCTACTCTTTTATCTGCAAGTTCTGAAATATGAACAAGTCCATCCTGTTTTCCTAAAAAATTTACAAATGCACCAAATTCCATAATCTTCATAACTTTACCTGAATAAATTTTATTGAGTTCAGCTTTGGCGGTGATGTCTTTAATCATTTGCATAGCAATGTTTCTAGACTCTTCATCCGGAGCTGCAACTGTTACGACTCCCTCGTCATTTACATCGACTTTAGCACCTGATTTTTCAACAATCTCCCTGATTGTTGCACCACCTTTTCCAATAACAGCAGCAATGTCTTTCTTATCAACATTAATTTTTTCCATTTTTGGAGTATGTTTTCCAACATCAGATCTTGATGCTGATAGTGCTTTATTCATTTCTCCTAAAATATGAACTCTCCCATCTTTAGCTTGGCTTAATGCTTGCTCCATAATTTCAAAAGTAATACCGGTAATTTTGATATCCATTTGTAGTGAAGTAATTCCTTCTTTAGTTCCAGCAACTTTAAAGTCCATATCGCCTAAATGATCTTCATCACCTAAAATATCTGATAGCACGCTAAAATCCTCACCCTCTTTAATTAGACCCATTGCTATACCTGCAACAGGTTCTTTTATTGGCACTCCCGCATCCATTAATGCAAGTGAAGTTCCACAAACAGTAGCCATTGATGATGAACCGTTAGATTCTGTTATCTCTGATACTACTCTAAAAGTATAAGGAAATGTCTCTTTTGAAGGTAATGAAGAGTGAATTGCTCTCCATGCTAATTTACCATGACCTATCTCTCTTCTACCAGTTCCAATTCTACCTGTCTCACCAACAGAAAAAGGTGGGAAATTATAATGAAGCATAAACCTTTCTCTTTGCAATCCATCTAAGCTCTCAATTCTCTGTTCATCATCAGATGTGCCTAGTGTCGCTGTCACAATTGCTTGCGTTTCTCCTCTGGTAAATAAAGCAGAGCCATGTGTTCTAGGTAAAATACCAACCTCACATGAAATCGGCCTAACATCAGATAAACCTCTACCGTCAATTCTATTTTTATTTTTTAAAATGTCAGTTCT
The DNA here is from genome assembly GCA_902624315.1 of uncultured Pelagibacteraceae bacterium. Lineage (GTDB taxonomy): Bacteria > Pseudomonadota > Alphaproteobacteria > Pelagibacterales > Pelagibacteraceae > Pelagibacter. The sequence goes on from CACNXC010000006.1 coordinate 54,565, forward strand.
GACAATTGTTTTTTCAAGATTTTTTAGTTCAGAATTTACATCAAGATCATTATAGTTTTCATCTTCCTCATAAAGTTTTTTAGCTTTCTCAGTAATTTCTGAAATTTGATTTGATCTGTCTTGTTTGTCTATTGTAGCAAAAGCTTTTTTAAGGTCTTCTGTAAAATTTTCCTCAAGTTTTTTCTTTACCCCAGTCAAATCTTTCTTTTCAACAGTCCATTCAGGTTTTCTGCATTCTTTAGCCAGTTCCTCTATCATTTTAATTACCGGAACAAAACCCTCATGACCAAATTTTACTGCATTTAACATTTCTTCCTCTGTTAACCCACTTGCTTCAGACTCAACCATAAGCACAGCATCTTTTGTACCAGCAACAACTAAATCTAATTTTGATTTTTCAAGTTCAGTTTTTGACGGATTCAAAACATATTTACCATCAATATATCCGACTCTAGAAGCTCCGACAGGACCCATGAATGGCATACCTGATATAGCTAAAGCTGCAGAGGATGCAATAATTGATAAAATATCTGCCTCATTTTCTTTATCATAAGAAATTACAGTTGGTAACAACTGAACTTCATTTTTAAATTCATCAGGAAACAATGGTCTGATCGGTCTATCAATTAATCTTGAGATTAATGTTTCACTTTCGGTTGGTCTTGCCTCTCTTTTAAAATATCCACCAGGAATTTTTCCTGCTGCATAATATTTTTCCTGGTAATTTACAGATAATGGAAAATAATCCACGTCTGGATTCACTTTTTTTGCTCCAACCACTGTTGCTAGAACGACTGTCTCCCCACATGTTGCGATAATTGCTCCGTCTGCCTGTCTTGCCACTTTACCTGTTTCTAAACTTATCTTCTTACCTGCTACTTCAACTTCCTTCTTGTATACTTTAAACATTTCATTTCCATTTCATTTCGTTCGTTTCGTTCCGTTCTATCTATCTTGATTTTTATTTTCTCAAATTCAATTTCGACAGGACATTCTTGTAAGAGTCTACCTTATTTCTTTTAAGATAATCTAACAATTTTTTTCTTCTATTGACCGCTCTCAATAATCCAACAGATGAATGTTTATCTTTTTTGAATTGTTTAATATGTCTTGAAAGCGTTTCAATTTTTTCTGTTAACAAAGCAATTTGGATTTCTGAGGATCCAGTGTCTTTTTCATGCATTGCTAACTCTTGAGCTTTTTTATTCATACTCCTTTTTCCTATTTATTTGTTTGTTTAATTAAATTCTCTATTTTTTCAGCATACTCAAAAGACTCATCTTTTCTGAAAAGTAGTTTTGGTAAAAATTTCATCACTACTTTTTGAGATAAAATTTTTCTAATTAGAAATGAATATTCCTTCAAAATATTAACAGTTTCTTCAGCATTTTTTCCTCCGAGAGGTAGCACATATGCTTTGGCTATTTTTAAATCTTGACTCATTCTCACTTCAGTAACTGTTATTGTGTTTGTTTCTAATTTTGGAAGTTTAGCCTCATTTCTTATAAAAATCATGCTTAAAGATTGTTTAATCATTTCACCCACTCTTAACTGTCTTTGTGAAATTGGCTTTCCTATTCTATCTGCCATTATATTGTCCTCTCTTTAGATGTAACACTAAAAGCTTCTATTGTATCGTTTTTTTTAAAATCCATAAAATCTTTGAGTGCAATTCCACATTCTTGACCATTGTTTACCTGTTTTACTTGATTTTTTTCTCTGAATAAACTTCCAACTTTTCCAGTAAAAACAATTGAACCATCTCTGATCACTCTCACATCTGAATTACTATTAATCTCTCCATCAGTTACTTTAGAACCAGCAACTTTACCAGCTCCTGAAACTTTGAAAATTTCTAAAATTTGCGCGGTCCCAACCACTTTTTCTTCTACATCGGGAGTTAATAATCCAGACATTCTTTTTTTAACAAAATCTAGAACTTCGTAAATTATATTGTATGATGAAATATCTATTTTTTCATTTTCGGCAAGTTTTTTAGCTTCCTTACTTGGCTTTACATTAAACGCTATCAAAACTGCATTTGAAGCTTTTGCCAAAGTCACATCGGTCTCCGTAACCATTCCAATATCTGCTAAAATTATTTTTGGTTTTACCTCATCATGCTTAATTTGACTTACAGCATTTTTTATTGCCTCTGAAGACCCATGAACATCAGACTTAATTATAAGATTTAATTCTTCAGTGGACTTATTAGAAAAAGCAGACTCTTGAGTTGCGAATGTCAAAGGATTTTTACCATCTTTGCTCTCTTGAGCTCTATTTTCACTTAAAGTTTTAGCCTCTTTCTCGTTATCTAAAACAATAAAATCATCTCCAGCTCTTGCAGCACCATTTATTCCAAGTATTTCTACTGGAGAAGATGGCAAAGCTTCATGAATATTTTTCCCCTTATCGGTAATAATAGCTCTGATTTTTCCCCATTTAAGACCACTAACAAAAAAATCTCCTTTTTTTAAAGTTCCTGTAGTTACAATTATTGTTGCAACTGGTCCTCTTCCAATGTCAATTTTTGATTCTAAAACAACTCCTGTAGCTTTTGACTCAAAATCAGTTTTAAGATCTAAAATTTCAGCTTGAAGAATAATTGCATCAATTAGTTTATCTAAATTTAATTTTGTTTTTGCTGATATTTCTACCATCAAAGTGTCTCCTGATAAATCCTCAGCTATTAATTCATGTTCAAGTAGTTGATTTTTAATTTTTTGAGGATCAGCCTCAGGTAAATCACATTTATTAATTGCTACAACTATCGGTACATTTGCAGCCTTTGCGTGTTTTATTGACTCAATGGTTTGAGGTTTAACACCATCATCAGCTGCAACAACTAGTACAACAATGTCTGTAAGCTTCGATCCTCTTGCTCTCATTTCAGTAAAAGCTGCATGACCTGGTGTATCAATAAATGTTAATTTATTAGACTGATGGTCTATTTGATAAGCGCCAATATGTTGGGTTATGCCACCAAACTCTCCTGATACCACATTTGCACTCCTCAAAACATCTAGAACTGAAGTTTTACCATGATCCACATGACCCATAACTGTGATTATTGGTGGTCTATTCTTTAGATTTTCAGTCCTTGAAGCTTTAATTTTTTTGATTATCTCCTCTGCTTTTTCCTCTCGAATAGGGTTATGACCGAATTCTTTAACTAAATATTCTGCAGTATCAGCTGCTAGATTTTGGTTTATTGTTACTGTAACTCCCATCCCAAACATATGTTTAATTATATTACTTGATTGTTCTGCCATTCTATTCGCAAGTTCTCTAACAGTGATTACCTCTGGGATATTTATATCTCTTTTAACGGGCTTTAAATTTTCTTGAACTTCATCTTTGGTTAAACTTCTATTTTCTTTTTGTCTTGCCCTTTTAACAGAAGCTAAACTTCGTTCTCTAGCTTCAATTTGATCACTCAAAGCTCTAGAAACTGTTAATTTTAACTCCCTTTTTTTTGTATTAGATTTTACCGATTTTCTATTGTTATTTTCATTTTCTTCTTTAAGTCTTTTGGTGGCTCTTTGCTCAGCTAATTTACGTCTTTCAAAATCACTTGTTAGAGGCGTTGATTTAGGGATAAAATTCGGTTTACCAAAAGTCCCTTTTTTGCTTGTAAAATTATTTTTGATCTTTGACGGGTTTGACTTAAATGAACCACCTCTAGAAGTAAATTTACCAGTTTGTTTTTCGATTATTACAGAATTCTTTCCAAGATTTTTTGCTTTATCTATATTTTTGATAGACTTTTTGGCTATGCCACCTGATATTGTTAATTTTGTTTTTTTTTCCATAGCTCATCTCTCAATCTTCATAAACAATTTTTCTTGCGGACATAATAAGTTCATCTGCTTCTTCTTTTGATAAAGCAAAATCTTCCAAGTAACCTTGAATTTTTACTCTTTCACCTTTTACTACATCATATCCACCGGTTAGCTCATCTGATGCTAGATCAGCAAAATCTTGTAGTGTAAGGATTTTTTGAACACCTAGAGTGACCAACATTCCGGGAGTTAACCCCTTTAAATTAATTAGTCCATCGTCCAAACCTAATTCTTTAATCCTTTCAGAAATATCTTCTTGATCTTTTTGATGAAACTCTTTTGCTCTCTCTATAAGAGCTTTTGCAGTCTCTTCTTCAATACCTTCAATTTTTAATAAATTTTCTGCCGAACTATCTTTTATATCGTCAATAGTGGAATAACCCTCAGCCACAAGAAGTTGTCCAAGTGTTTCATCTAGTTCTAAATTCTTAACAAAATTTTCTGTTTTCTCCTTAAACTCTAATTGTCTTCTTTCTGAATCCTCTGCATCTGTCATAATATTTATTTCAAAGTTCAATAATTTTGTAGCAAGCCTAACATTTTGTCCTCTTCTCCCGATAGCTTTACTTAAATTTTCCTCAGTAAGAATCACATCTAATTTTTTTCTTTCTAAATCTACATTTACTCTTTGCACTTCAGCTGGGGATAAAGCATTAGATACTAATATTGCAGGATCCTCAGACCAATTTACGATATCAATTTTTTCACCCTGTAATTCATTCACAACTGCTTGAACTCTCGATCCTCTCATTCCTACACATGCTCCAACTGGGTCTAATGATGTATCTACTGCTTTGACACAAATTTTTGCTCTACTTCCTGGATCTCTAGAAGATGATTTAATTTCAATCAGACCATCATAAATTTCAGGAACTTCTTGGACGAAAAGTTTTTCCATAAACTTTGGGTGAGCTCTTGATAAAAAAATTTGTTGACCACGAGGCTCTCGTCTTACATCAAAACAGTAAGCTTTAATTCTATCTCCAGCTTTAATGTTCTCTCTTGGTATAATTTCATTTTTTTGAATTATCGCTTCTGTTCTTCCAAGATCTACGATTACATTTCCAAACTCTAATCTTTTCACTATTCCACTTAATATCGAGTCTTTTTTATCGATAAAATCATTGAATTGTCTTTCTCGCTCTGCCTCTCTAACGTTAAAATTAATTACTTGTTTAGCTGTTTGGGCAGCTATTCTTCCAAAATCAAATGAGGGAAGTGGTTGTAAAACCTCATCTCCAATCACTTTGTCTTTATTAATCTCATTCAATGTAATTGCATCCTCTAATTTGATCTCAGTGTTTGTATTTTCTGGATTTTCTGTAACTATCAATTTTCTAAAAATTTCGATATCGCCATTATCTCTATTAATCATTACCTTAATCTCATTATCCTGGCCAAATTTAGATTTCGCTGCTTTAGCAATTCCAGTTTCCATTGAACTAATTATAAGTTCTTTATCAATTGATTTTTCTAAAGCTACTGCTTCTGCGATTCTTAATAGTTCAAGTTTGTCTGCTCTTTTATTCAACATAATTTTGTTTACTCCAAAAAAAAATGGGCCAAAGCCCATTTTGATAATTCAACAATGTAAGAGAATTTATAAAAGTTTTTTTTTGTTTTTCAATAAAAACTATTTTAAGAAAATGTCAGATTTATTGGTATTTTCCCAAGAAAAAGCACCTTCTTTATCTGGCTCTCTTCCAAAATGCCCATATGCAGATGTTTTTTCATAAATAGGTTTATTAAGCCCTAACATCTCTCTTATTCCTCTTGGGCTAAGATCAAAACTTTCTTTAATCTTATCTGCAACAAATTTATTTTTATCTAAATCATTATCAAAAAGATTCACATAAATAGATAAAGGTTTTGAAACACCAATTGCATAAGCCAATTGAATCAAACATTTGTCAGCAATTTTCGATGCAACAACATTTTTGGCGATATATCTGGCTGCATAAGCCGCAGACCTGTCAACTTTAGTTGGGTCTTTTCCGGAAAAAGCTCCTCCTCCATGTGGGGCAGCACCGCCATAAGTATCTACAATAATCTTTCTACCTGTCAGGCCACAATCTCCATCAGGACCTCCTATTACAAAATTTCCAGTTGGATTTACATAAAATTCATCTTCATTAAAACCCTCCAAAAAATTTTTTGGTATAGAATTTATTAAATATGGTCTCAATAATTCTCTAACCTGTTCTTGGTTAACTTTTGTAGTATGCTGAGATGAAATTACAACTGATTTAACTTTTGAAGGTTTACCATTTTCATATTCAAAAGTTACCTGGCTTTTAGAGTCTGGTTCTATGTTTTTTAATTTACCTGATTTTCTATCCTCTGCCATTAACCTTAAAATTTTGTGAGAAAAATGAATTGGTGCTGGCATTAAAACATCAGTTTCATTACAGGCATAACCAAACATAATACCTTGATCTCCTGCTCCCTCATCTTTATTTCCTGAAGAGTCTACACCCATAGCAATGTCACTTGATTGAGAATGAAGATGACTTTCTATTTTTGTAGCCTCTTTCCAGGTAAAACCATCTTGATCATATCCAATATCTTTAATGCATTCCCTGACCTTATTGATTAAATCATCTTTTTTAATTTCTGGTCCTCTGACCTCACCGGCTAATACAACTTTATTTGTAGTTGTGAGAGTTTCACATGCGACTCTCGAATATGGATCGTTAGATAAATAAGTGTCTACCACCATGTCAGATATCCTATCCGACACTTTATCTGGATGTCCCTCTGAAACAGACTCACTTGTAAAAAGAAAATTTTTTAAATTACTCATTTTAAGTTCTATTAAATGAAAAAGTTAAAACAATATACAACAAAATTAATATGAAAAATATGTTATTTCCATATTTAGAAAACAATGTTGGTTTTAAATCTCTTATGTCTTCTAAATCAATGTAACCTGAAATTCCATAATCTACTTTATTCTCAATATAACCTAATGGATTTATAATTGCTGCCATCCCGTTGTTAGATGATCTAATTATATACTTTCCATTTTCGACTGCTCTAAATTTACTATGGATAAAATGTTGTTTGGGTCCAATGGATTTACCAAACCATCCATCTTCTGAAATATTTAATATAAAATCGAAATTAAAATTTTTAGTCAAATATCCACTATATATAATTTCATAACAAATTAATGGTAAAAAATTTATTTGTTTAAGATCATCTTGAATTTTAATAATTTTTCTGTTAACACCTTTGTCAAATGATCCAATGTTATTTGTGATTGTTTTTAAGCCGAATTTGTTAAGAATATTTTCAAAAGGAACAAATTCACCGAAAGGTACAAGTTTAATTTTGTTATAATTGTCAATTAAATTTACTTTACTATCAAATATTGAAAATGAATTGTAATAATTGTAATCATTGTTCATAGTCTTTCTGCTTGTTATTCCTAAACCGATTAAGTGATTTTCACTAAAATATTTTTCAAATATGTCATTGTATAAATCTAATTGATCTTCATAAGTGTTGGGTATTATTCCCTCTGGCCATACAAAAAATATCTTTTTTTCTTCAATGGGTGAACTAATTGAAATTAGCTCATTAATCACACTCTCAGCATTAACGTTTTTATAGTACCTATCTAAACTTATATTTGCTCCAATTACCCTAACCGTAAAAGGAAGTTCTTTCTCTTCACTATTATAAAAATTTTTTTTTAAAAATTCTCCGTATGTATAAAAAGAGATAGGTAATAACAGTAAAAAGATACACACAACCACCTCTTTTTTAGATTTTTTAAATACGAAGAGGGCGGGAGCTGTAAAAAAACTTACTACTATAAGATTTAATGAATAAGTTCCTATTATTGACAAAATGCTTAGGAAACTATTAATTTCAGAAAAACTGTAAATTACCAAGTTCCAAGGGAACCCAGTTAAAATTGTTCCTCTAATAAACTCTATTAAACCAAACAAAAGAGAAAATAGGAAAAAAGCACTTAATATATTTTTCGGTTTGTATAGATTAAAAATAGCAATACATAATGCATAAAATAAACCTAAAAATGCTGGGATGAAAATTAAAGATATAGGAATTAAAAAATTAAAACTTTGATCAAAACTTAAAGATATAGTTAACCAATACAAACTAGATAAAAAATAACTAAAACCAAACAACCATCCATAATAAAGGGATTTTTTTATTCCTTGTTTTAGTCTCTGAAATAAAAAAATAAAGAAAACACTAAATGTAAAAAAATTTAAAAAAAAAAAATTATAAGGAGGTAAACTTAAGGAAGTTAAGCTTCCTAAAAAAATTATCAATAAAGTCTCAATTATAAAATTTTTTTTCAATTTAAAATGGAAGTTTTTTCTATAGATCTAAAAATTTTTTTTTCTTCATTTAACATCTGTTTATACTCTTTACTTTTTTGATGATCATGACCCAATAAATGTAGAAAACCATGTATAAAAATTTTTATTGTTTTTATTTTAAATTCATAATTGTCTAAATTTTTTGGCTTATTCATGTAATTAAAACTTATAATTATATCACCAAGATAATTTTCTTTTATTCTTTTTTTTTTATTAAATGGAAAAGAAAGTACATCCGTATGTTTATCCTTATTTCTAAATTTTTTGTTTAAAGTTTTAATTGTTTTATTATTTGATAGTAGTAGAGTTAAATAGATTTTTTTGTTGATAAATCTATATTTTTTTGGGAACTTGTTACATATTTTATTAAAAAATAATTCTTTTTTTTTTATCTTTTTTGACCAAGAATTTTCTTCTGAAAGCACATTAACTTTGATCATTATTATTGTATGCTTTCACAATTTTTGAAACTAAAGGATGCCTCACAACATCTGAATGATCAAAGTCTATAACTGCAATCTCATTCAAATGTGATAATATTTTTTTTGATCTTTCTAAACCTGACATTTTTTTGTTAGGTAAATCTATTTGGGTAGGATCACCATTTACAACTATTTTTGAATTTTCACCTATCCTAGTAAGAAACATTTTTATTTGTGTATCAGTGGCATTTTGAGCTTCATCTAAAATTGCAAAAGAATTTTTTAAAGTTCTTCCTCTCATAAAAGCTAAAGGAGCAATTTCAATGTCGCCAATTTCTATCATTCTCTGAATTTTTTCAAAATGAAACAGATCATACAAAGAGTCATACAAAGGACGTAGATATGGATCAACTTTCTCTTTCATATCCCCTGGCAGGAATCCTAACCTCTCACCTGCCTCAACCGCAGGTCTAGAAAGTATAATCCTCTCTATTTTTTTTTCTAACAACATTGTTAAACCTACAGCAACAGCAAGAAAGGTTTTTCCTGTACCAGCAGGTCCAGCAGATATTATTATTTCATTTTGTCTCAACGCTCTAACATACTCTTTTTGTTTTTCTGATCTTGGAATTATAGATTTTTTTGGAGTTTTAATTATATCAGTAACGTTGGTATTTTTTACCTTTTCATTTATCATAAATTGATCAACTGAGGATAAAATATCTTTTTGTTCTATACTACCATTATTTTTAAATTGATTTGCAAGAAATTGAATTGCATTCTTCAAAATTTCATTTTTTTCTGAAGTTGATTTGATTAAGATTGAATTTCCCCTGGAATAAATACTTGAATTAGTTATTTTTTCTAACTCTTTAAGGTTTTGGTTAAATTCACCAACTACTCCCATCAGGAGGTCATTTTCGTGAAAAATTACACTAATTGAATTATTTTCTGAATAAACAAATTTTAAAGATGAATTAATATCTTTTTTAATAGTATTACTCAAATTTAAGCCACTCTTTGTTCTGAATTATCTAAGCTTTTACCAAACAATGTATTTTGATTACTGTTATTTATTTTTACTTTTATAACATTTCCCATATCTAAATCATTACCATCAAAAATAACTGAAGTCATATATTCTGATCGACCAAAAAACTTTGTGCCACCATCTATTTTATTTTCAACTAAAACATCTATTTCTTTACCCTCAAGCGATTTATTCATATTAATTTGATTGGTAAATAATTGTTTTTGAACTTTTTCTAATCTTGTAAGTGAAATTTTTTTATCAATTAACTCAAAATTTGCTGCAGATGTTCCTGGTCTTGGACTAAATATGAAAGAAAAAGAATTTATAAATTCAATTTTTTTAATTAAATCACATGTTTCATTAAAGTCCTTCTCATCCTCACCCGGATAGGCAATTATAAAATCACTCGAAAACTTTATTTTTGGGTTAATTTTTTGAAGTTTTTCGTAAGTATTAACATAATCACTTATTTGATGTTTTCTATTCATTGACTTTAAGATCTTATCAGATCCACTTTGAACGGGCAGGTGAACTAAAGGCATTAACTTCTTTGAAACACCATATACATTGATAAGATCTTCTGTCATATCCCTCGGGTGAGAAGTTGTATATCTAATTCTTTTAATTCCATCCAACTTTTCTATTTCTAAAATTAAATCTGACAATCTGTAATTTTCGTAATTATAAGCATTAACATTTTGACCTAATAGTGTTATTTCACGAACTCCATTTTCTGACAAATTCTCTGCTTCTTCTAATATTTTTTTGAATGGTCTTGAATATTCTGGACCTCTTGTAAATGGTACCACACAGAAATGGCAAAATTTATCACAGCCCTCTTGAATAGTTAAAAATGATGAAATTTTTTTTGACGAGTTCTTAATATTATCTAAATAATCAAATTTTGTAATGGCATCAAATTCGGTTTCATCTATTTTTTTTTGTTTGGATAAAAATTCCTCAATTTTGTCATTTATTTTATGATAGGCTTGCGGTCCAATCACGATATCAATATATGGTTCTCTTTTGATCATTTCCTCGTTTTCAGCCTGAGCAACACATCCAGCAACTATAACGATAGGTTTTTTGCGTAATCTAAAATTTTTTTTAACCCGTCCAATCTCATGATAAACTTTTTCTTTAGCCTTATCCCGAATATGGCACGTGTTGAGTAGATAACAATTAGACTCATCTAGATTTTCAGTTTTTACAAAACCTATTTCTCTTACAGTATCAAATATTCTGTTAGTGTCATATTCGTTCATTTGACAACCGAAAGTTTTGATAAATATCTTTTTATTCATCTTTTGAGTTTACTTTGACACCATATAACTCAAGTTTATGGTCTACTAACTTATAACCATATTTTTTTGCAACTTTTTTTTGCAACTCTTCAATTTCTTCATCCACAAATTCAATTATTTCACCAGATTTAATATCAATCAAATGATCATGATGACTCTCTATCATTGCTTCATATCTAGCCTTACCACCTTTAAAATCATGTTTAGTTAAAATTCCTGCTTCTTCGAAAAGCTTAACTGTCCTATAAACTGTGGCTATGCTTATTTTTGGATCAACTTTTGATACACGACTATATAACTCATCAACATCTGGATGATCAGACTCGCCATAAGCAGCTTTTGACTCAGAAATTACCTTAGCAATAATCCGCCTTTGCTCAGTTAACTTTACTCCTTTAGATAAACATTGTTGTTCAATTGTATCTGACATAATTGATTTTAACTCAAATAAATAGGATTAATCAAATTTTTTTCAACTTTCAATTTATCGCAAAGATTTGGGATATTTTTGTATTTAACCTCATTTTTTTCACTAAAATCCTCAAAACTAAAACAATAATAATCAATTTTATGGGTTAAATGAAAAGCTTTAACAACTGATAAAGAATTTCTTATCCCCGCAAAACTTCCAGGGCCTCGATTAACATAAATTTGAGAGACTTTGTCTAAATTTAAATTTTTTTTATAAAGAAAATTATTAATTAAAATTGATAATTTTTCATAATTTATTTTGGAATTTTCATGAGTAATGCTGTAATTAATATCATTATTAATGATCATTAAAAAAATTTTATCTTTAGCAGCATCTATAATCAGCTTATTCATCTTACAATTTATATTTCTAGTAAATTCTATTTCACAGGAGAATAATATCAAATCTTATTCTAGGGATAGTGGTGTTTTATCATTGATGTATCATCGCTTTAATGAAAATAAATACCCATCAACAAATATAAGAATGGATATGTTTGATGAGCAAATGAAAATTATTAAAAATCAAGGGTACGAATTTTATGACCCTAACAATTTTTTAAATGAATTTGATAAAGTAAAAAAGAGTAAGAAAATTTTAATTACAATAGATGATGGATTTAAATCATTTTATGATGAAGCCTGGCCATATCTTAAAAAAAATAAAATTCCATTCATCTTATTTGTATCTACTGAACCTGTAGGTAAAAAAGGGTATATGACTTGGGATGAAATTAAAGAAATCAATGACTCAGACATAGGCTATATAGGACACCATTCACATACACATGAATATTTAATTGATATGACAGAAAAAGAATTTATCAACGATATAGAAACAGCAACTGAAATTTTTAAAGATAAACTAGGGTATGTGCCACCAATATTTTCATATCCTTTTGGTGAATATTCTCTTTTTATGAAAAATTATATATCAAAAAATTTTAAAGTTGCTTTTGGACAACACTCTGGAATAATTGACATCAATAAAGATAAATTTGAATTACCAAGATTTCCGATAAATGAAAAGTATGGAGATTTAAAACGATTTAACTCACTAATAAATTATAATCCTCTAGAATACAAATCTCTTAAACCAGTAGAAAAAAAATTAAAAAATAAAGATAATCCACCTAAATTAATTGTGGAATTTTTTGATGATCAAAAAAATGTTAAAAATATTAATTGTTATTCAAATGATGGTGGTTCATGGGGCCAACCAAATCTGGTATTCGAAAAAAATATTCTTTATATTAATTTTGCGTCAAAATTTTTACCAAGACGTGGAAGAATAAATTGTTCCTTAAATGATAATGGCAAGTGGCGTTGGTTTGGAACCCAATTCGTTATAATGGAAAATTAAATTAAACTTTCAAGCTCTTTGCTTGAAGGAAGTAACTTAGCATCATCAAAATCTTTTAAATTGTTTTGATTAATAATTTTTTGCAAAACTTCCACATACTGATTTCCTGTTTCAGCATAATTTTTTAAAAATTGAGAAAGAATTAAACTATCTAAAGGCTGATTATTATCTCTTAAATGTGCTCTTGCTAATCTAAAATTTTTATATGATCGATGGGTATTTAAATTTCTTTGATAAGCTCTAACTGAGGCTTGTAATACATTAAATTTCATAACCTTATGACCCTTATTCTCATCAGCCTCTTTAGGTTTAAGGCCCTCACCTGACCAAGTCCATTGTCCAAAAAGTGCATTGCCCTCTTGTGCAAATCTTGATGTTCCCCATCCTGTTTCCTTTGCAGCTTGAGCAAGTGCTAAAGAAACTGGTATTTCATCCATTCTGATTTTAAGTGTTGTTAAATCTTTGGATGTTACTCCATATTGTTTGTATTTTTTTTCAAGCCATTTTTTTTCTAATTTAGTATTGTTACTTTTATTTATAATTTTAAACAAAGTCTTTCGATCTAATCTAATATTATTATTTTCTTTTAAGACTAAAGGTAAAACAATTTGAATAAAAAACTCCTTTCTTTTCTTGGTACTTTCGATCATTTTAATTTCACCAGGAAGTAAAGTTAATGCAACAGGCTTAACTAACTTTGTTTCCCTTACATCATCTAGTTTGTAATCGGTGTCTTGAAATAATTGTTTAATTGTAGATGCATTCAATCTTACTGTGTCTGTTTCAAGATCGTTCAAACTAAAAATATCGATTAACAAATCTTTTTCATTTAATTCTCCTCCATCAGACTCGACACCCTCTTTTTTATTAAGTGTATATGCTAGAATGGCTTTTGAATTATTTTGAAATTCTTTGTCTTCTAAAAGTTGCTTATTAGCAAAATTAATTATTGATGGAATATGATAGAATGAAAAAACAACAAAAATACTTGTTAAAAATATTCTTGGAATTGAACCAATTCGTCTTTCATCAAAAAACTTAAACATTTTTAAGTTCTTTCTTCTCATTCTAACAAAATAAAATTTTGACTTAAAAAAAATCAATTGGTTTAAAAATTTTAGATTTTTTAATTTAAAATTAAACATTTAAAGAGCCTCAACTTTCTTAACTTCTGGTAGATAGTGACAAAGAAGATTTTGCACACCTTGTTTTAATGTCATAGTTGAGCTTGGACAACCTGAACAACTCCCTTGGAGCTGCACTTTAACAATACCATCTTTAAACTCTTTAAATTTAATATCTCCACCATCTTTCGCAACTGCAGGTCTGATTTTTTCATCTAATATTTTAACTATTTTTTTTTCTATATCTTTTAAATTTTCATTATTTTCAATTAAGGTATTTTCAACAACACACTCTTTTCCGCTAGAGTAAAAATCATTGATTAAAGAAATTACTATGTGTTTTATTTCATCCCATGATGTGTCATCATATTTATTTATTGAGATAAAATCTTTACCTAGAAAAATACTCTCAACGCCATTTATAGATAACAAGTTTTTAACTAGCTCATTATTAGTTCGATCATTTTGTGTAATTTCAAACGACCCTTTATTTGAAACAATCTTACCAGGTAAGAATTTTAAAGAATTTGGATTCGGTGTTATTTCAGTCTGAACAAACATAATTTATATATAATCAATAATTGTAAAAATTAAACTTGTTAATAAAAAATTTCTAAAAACCAACAAGTTCTTGGATTTTTTTTACCTTATCTGAGGCTATTTTATCTGCTTTTTTAGATCCCTCTAATAATATTTTATCTAAATATTTTTTATCACTTAATAACTTTTTTATTTCTGATGATATTGGACTAATTTTATCAACCATAGCTTGTGATAAATTTTCTTTAAATTCCGAAAAGTTTTTTCCAGAAAATTTATTTATTGTATCTTCTAAACTTACATCCATTAAACTAGAATAAACACCCATTAAATTCTTTGCTTCGGGTCTTTTTTCTAAATCTGCACTAGCAGATGGTAATGGCAAAGTATCAGTTTTTGCTTTTTTGATTTTATTTATTATTTGGTCTTTATCATCTGTTAAATTTATCCTGCTCAGATCTGATAATTCTGATTTACTCATTTTTTTTGTACCATCTCTCAAGCTCATAATTCTTGAAAATTCTTTTTGAATTAATGGCTCAGGAATTTTAAAAAAACTATCAGCATTAAAATCATTATTAAACTTTTGAGCTATATCTCGGCAAAGTTCTAAATGTTGCTTTTGATCATCTCCAACAGGTACGTGGGTTGTGTCATATAACAAAATATCTGCAGCCATTAAAACAGGATAAGAATAAAGACCGATACTTGCTTTTTCTTTATCTTTTCCGGCTTTCTCTTTAAATTGGGTCATTCTATTAAGCCATCCCATTCTAGCAACACAACTTAATATCCAGGCTGTTTCTGAATGAGCACTCACACTTGATTGATTAAAGATAATACTTTTTTTAGGATCAATACCACAAGCAATAAAAGTTGCTACAGTTTCATAAATATTATCTTTTAATTTTTTAGGATCTTGAGCAACTGTTATCGCATGAAGATCAACAACACAGAACACACACTCATTTTGATCTTCATTGTTAAGTTTTACAAAATTTTTAATTGCTCCCAAATAATTTCCAAGATGAAGATTTCCTGTAGGTTGAACACCTGAAAAAATTTTTTTTCCCATATTTAATACTTTAGTTGAATATCACCATATTTGAAAGCTTTGATAAATAATGAAAAACACAAATAAAATATAAGACTTAAAAAAGCTGAAAGTATCAAATAAAAAGATTTAAAATTATATTCATAAAGCAATTTATTTTCAAAAAACAAAATTAAGTAATTAAAAAATATTCCCATTATTATAGATGCCAGAAATATTTTTATTAATTTAGCGAAAAATAATTCATTAAAATTAAATAAATCTTTATTTTTTAAGTAAACAAATAATATTATTGCATTAAACCATGATGAAATTGTTGTAGCTATAGGAATGATTATAAAACCAATTTCTCTAAAAAAATAAATACTTATTAATATATTTAGAATTACTGAAAATAATGAAATATAAAATGGTGTTTTGGTATCCTGGTTTGCGAAAAAAAAAGTCGAAAATACTTTAATTAAGGCAAAAGCAGGTAATCCTAATCCAAAATAGAAAAGTGCATTTGCCGAGTTAGACACTGACAGCTCATCAAAAGAACCATAGCCAAATAACGCTGAAATAATTTGCTCTGATCCTACAATTAAAGCGACTGCGGCTGGTAGACTTAAAAACATACTAAGCTCAAGCGCTTTATTTTGTAGTAAAAGAATTTTATTTTTCTTTTTTAAGAAAACATGTTTTGAAAGTTGCGGCAGAACAACCACGCCTATCGCAATTCCTGCGATTGCAAGGTTTATTTGATAAACCCTATCAGCATAATATAGATAAGATACGGCACTAGCTTGGAAAGATGCAATTATAGTGCCTACAAGAATATTAATTTGTGTTACACCAGATGAAAAAATACTGGGTAAAAGTTTTTTAAAAAAAAATTTGACCTTATTATTAATTTTGAAATTAAACTTAAGATTTATAAAATAAAATTTTTTCGCAAATTGATATAAAAAAACAAGTTGTAATAATCCTGCAATAGAAACTCCATATGATAAATAATAAACTAGTTCGTCGTTAAGAAATTTTCCAAAAAATAAAATTCCAATCAATACTATATTAAGGATTATTGGAGCTGCAGAGGCCGCAGCAAACTTATTGTGAGAATTTAGAATTGCGGCAAAAAAAGAAGATAGACTCACAAACACTAGAAATGGCATAGTAATCCTGGTAAGATTAACAGCTAGCTGAATTTTTTCTGAATTATCAACAAAACCTGGCGCTATTAATCTTACAAAAACTGGCATGAAAATTTCTATAATCAAAACTAAAAACAATAGTCCTAAAAATAATAGATTGAAAATTTCGTTAGCAAATTTTTGTGATCCAGTTTTTTTTTTTACTAATTCTGAAGTATAACTTGGTATAAAAGCTGCATTAAAAGTTCCTTCTGCAAATAATCTTCTAAAAGTATTAGGTATTCTGAATGCTACAAAAAATACATCTGCTAAAAAACTTGTTCCAAGAAAGATCGCTATCAAAACATCTCTTAAATAACCAAGTAATCTACTGATAATAGTATAAAAACCAAAAGTCCCTGTTGACTTAACTAAATTCATAAATCATATTAGTCTTAATTTTACCCCATTTGTACACCTAATTAGCATAAATGAAAAAAACAAAAATTGATCATTACACAGATAAAGAAGCTTTAGATTTTCACAAAGATAAAAAGCCAGGCAAGATTGAAATATCTTCCTCAAAAAATATGACGACAAAAAGAGATCTGGCTTTAGCATACTCGCCTGGTGTAGCTGCTCCTGTTAGAGCAATCAGTGATAATCCTGAGGCTGCGTTTGATTATACAAGTAAAGGAAACCTTGTTGCAGTAATTAGTAATGGCTCAGCAATTTTAGGTATGGGAAATTTAGGTGCGCTAGCATCTAAACCGGTGATGGAAGGTAAGGCTGTTTTATTTAAAAGATTTGCAGATATTGACTCTATTGATTTAGAGATAGACTCCGAAAATCCAGATGAAATCATAAATAGTATAAAAAATTTTGCTCCAAGTTTTGGAGGTATTAATCTTGAGGATATTGCTGCTCCGGATTGTTTTATTATTGAGGAAAAGCTAAAAGAAATACTTGATATACCTGTATTTCATGATGATCAGCATGGAACTGCGATTATTACAACTGCGGCACTTATTAATGCTTTGGACATTAGTAAAAAAAAAATTGATAGAGTTAAAATAGTTGTCAATGGTGCCGGAGCTTCGGCTATGGCTTGCGCTAATTTATTTAAAAAGACTGGTGTACCCCAAAAAAATATTACAATGGTAGACAGAACAGGAGTCATTTACAGAGGTCGAGATAATTTGAACCAATGGAAATCAAGTCATGCAATTGAAACAAAAGATAGAACTCTAGATGATGCTATTACTAATGCAGATGTTTTTTTAGGCTTATCTGCGAAAGGAGTGTTAACTAAAGACATGGTTAAAAAAATGACAAAAAATCCAATTATATTTGCATGTGCTAACCCTGACCCAGAAATTACACCTGAAGAAATTGAAGAGGTTAGAGATGATGCAATTATAGCGACTGGAAGGTCAGATTATCCTAATCAGGTAAACAATTTAATAGGGTTTCCATATATTTTTAGAGGTGCATTAGATGTAAGATCAAAAACAATTAATGAGGAGATGAAAATTGCAGCTGCACATGCAATAGCAAAATTAGCTAAAGAAGATGTGCCGGATGAAGTCATTGCAGCAATGGGAGGTGAGAGGCCTCACTATGGAAAAGATTACATAATTCCATCAACATTCGATCCAAGATTAATTAGTGTAATACCGGGTGCAGTCGCAAAAGCTGCCATTGATACTGGAGTTGCAAGAAAAAAAATTGATAATTTTGATATTTATAAAGATCAACTTAAGCAAAGATTAGATCCAACTGTAACAATTATGCAAGGGGTAAATAGCTATATAAAGAAAAAACAAAAAAAAGTTGTTTTTGCTGATGGTGAGGATGAAAATACACTTAAAGCTGCTATAGCTTTTAAAAATTCTGACTTAGGAATACCCATCCTAGTTGGAAAAGAGGAGCTAATTAAAAATCAAATAAAAAAAATTGGTTATAATGAAAATTTTGATATTGAAATTGTTAACTCAAAAGACACAGCCAAAAGAGAAAAATATGTAAAATATCTATTTAAAAAACTTCAAAGAGAAAAGGGAATGTTAGAATGGGATTGTGATAGACTTGTAAGAAATGACAGAGTTATTTGGGCTTCGTGCATGGTTGCGTGTCAGGATGCAGATGCGATGATAACTGGGAACACAAGGAGATACTCATCTTCACTAGAAAAAATTATTAAAGTCGTTGATCCAAGACCTGGGGAAATTATGTTCGGGTTAAACCTGGTTGTAAATAGAGGTAAAACAATCTTTATCTGCGATACATCGGTCATAGAGTATCCAGACGCAAAACAATTGGCTGAAATGGCAAAATCAGCAGCAAGGGTTGCAAAATTATTTGGTTTTGATCCAAAAGTAGCTTTCTTATCTCACTCTACTTTCGGGGAGCCAGCTACAGATAGAACAAAAAGACTAAGTGATGCTGTTGAAATTTTAAAAAATGATAAAGTTGATTTTAAATTTGATGGTGAGATGCAACCAGATGTTGCTTTAGAAGAGATGTACAAAGAACTCTATCCATTTTCAGAAATAGTCGGTAACTCAAATGTTTTAATTATGCCCAGCCAACATAGTGCAGCTATTTCCTATAAAATGATTAAGTCAATGAGTAGAGCAAAGGTAATTGGACCTTTATTAATTGGTTTGGGTTTACCTATTGAAATAGCACCTTTGAGATCTTCAACTTCAGATATTTTAAATTTAGCCTCTATTGCAGCTTACTCAGCTGATGTAATTGATTATAAAAAAAATTAGTCAGTTTTAATTCTTAAATTATCTACTAGTAAAATACTAGCAATCACATCTTCGACATCTAAAATCTCTTTTGCCTCTGTAATAACCAGATCCTTTTCATCTTTAGTTTGTGAAATTCCATAAATATAGATTTTCTTTTTATAAGTATCTATTTGGTAATTTGTTGCCTTAATTTCTTTGTTCAAAATTAATGCGGTCCTTAATTGCGAAGTAATTAGTAGATCCTTTGCAGATTGTTTAAAGTTAAAAGCCTCTTTTATTTTTACATCATTTCTCACAGATCTAACACCATTTGTCTCCCAGGCAATTTTTGTTAATTTCAATTTTTCCTCTGGCTCATCAACTTTTCCAGTTAAAAAAATTCTACCATCTAAAACTTTTGATTTTACTGATAAAAGATAATTTTTATTCAGGAGTAAAATTCTAGCTGCTAAGTTTTTTTGCATCAAAGAGTCGTCTATCTGAGTTCCTAAAGATCTTGGATCGATAGCAACACTTACTCCAGTTCCAAAAATTCCTGAGGATGATACACCTGCGCATCCACTTAAAATAAAACCAAAAAAAAGTAAAATGA
>CACNXC010000007.1 GCA_902624315.1 uncultured Pelagibacteraceae bacterium
TATTCATTTCAGGATTAAACGCCTTTAAAAATTTAATTTCATCGTAGATATCGATTGAAGTAATTATTTCATTATCAACCTTAAACAATATTTTATTTTCTATAGCATTTAAGTGTTGACCATTTGAAGCTAGTATAAAAAGGATAATAACAAATACCTCTAACTTTTTTTTAAAATACATCTTTCTAATTTGCAAGTTTTTGGTCAATAGCAGCTAATGGTATTAGTTTAATACTAAACACAAAATCTTCTGTTGGTTCCAAATCTCTATCTTGGTAGTAAGTTTTGTTATAATTAATCCCTGCTACTAGGCAATCATTTCTATATTCATAGACTAAATCATAATATTCTGTCAAATCTATCTCTTTATTTTTTCTTGTTTTAAATGTAAAAAAATTTTTTTCATCAAAATTGAAAGTTGTTTTATTTTCTAAAATATTTGTGCTACCAATTGCTCCACTTTCCTCAATGTAATTGAAGGTTGTTACAAAATTATTTTTTGTTATTGTAGTTCCAAATGAGCTATATTGAATTTCATCAAGCTCATGATTTATCGAAAATTCATAATTTAGATTAATATTATTATTAAAATTATTTCTAATTTTACCAAAATAGTTTGAATTCTTTTTATCTAATGTGCTATTTAAAGGTATATTTTTATTTGATTTTGCTCTTAAAACAGTGCCAAGTTTCATCTCAAAAAATTTATTGATATTGTCAATTTTTTCTTTTTTATAATCTAATCCTAAAGTCAAACTTTCTCCTGACTCAAGCGTATCAATTAGGCCAAGTCTATCAATATTAAATATGTTATCATTATTTATTTGTCTAATTTCATTTTTATAATTTTTCATATCTGATGGATTTACTCTAAAAGATATCTTTGGGTTGAGATAATTTATATAGTCCACACTCTCATTAAAAAGGGGAAAGCTTGATGTGAATTCAAAAATATTCATTAAATTTACATGAGGGCTTGAGTCATACTCAGCATTATTTTTTCCTGCAGATATTGTATTTTTTAGAAAGTAATTAAAATTATTTTTGAAACCAATTTTTGAAAAATAATCGATACTTTGAATTTTTACGTTATTAATCATTCTTGATCTAAGGCTATTTGTATCTTTTAAGATGTTATCGCCTTGAGAAAGAAAATCAAAAGATGCAAAATTATTGTTATTAAAAAAACTTTTTGAGAAATCATAATATGGCAGAACATATTGATAACGATCACTATTTTGTTTAGACAAATTTTCGTATGCAGTAAAGCCAGTGTTTAATTCAAAATTTTGATTTTGAAGTTTTAAGTTTATTTCTGATGTCAGGGTATCAAAATTACTAGGTTTAAGGTCTGTATTTATGATATTTGAGTCAAAAACTTTTAAATATGTATCATTATTTACTTTTTGTAATGAGATATCAAGAGAACTTTCAGCAAAATTTTCATAATCTAAGTTCAATTCATATCTAGAAAATAAATGAGTCAATGTATTTTTTTCATTAGAATTTTTGGATTTATATCCGTCAATAATATTTAAGTCAGTAATAAAAAATGAATCTTTATTTTGCTGTCTATACTCATTTTGTATCATTAAAATATCTTTATCAAAGAATGTTGGTTTCAAAGTAAAGTCTCGATTATCGGATAAAACTTTAAAATATGGTATCTGCAATGAAGAACCTAAAATACTAGAGTTATTAACATATGGTACTAGAAAACCCGATTGTCTTTTTACAGTTGGGCCAGGGTGAAAAAATTTTGGAAAATAAAGAACAGGAATATCATAGATTTTTACAATAGCATCTTCATAATTAATTTGTTTTTTGTCTTTATCATAGCTAATTGTGTCAGCTTGAATTATCCATGGAGGACATCCATCATTTTTTTTACAACTTGTAAACACTCCTTTATTTATTGTTGTAATGCCGTTGCTGCTTGATGATGAGACTCCTTTAAACCTTGGATCATTATTATTATTACCAAATATGTCCTTTTTAAAATCAATATTTATATCTTGAGCAATATAGTTTTGATTTTTTAGATTTAAAATTGCAGTTTTAAAAAAATATTTGTCACTAAATGGTTGATTAAATTTAGTATTAATAAAAATTTTCTTACCCTTTAAAATTTTTTCTCTAATAGAATAGCTAAAACTTCCAACTTCGTATCGAGATTGATTGATTCTATCCAAAATTGTTGCTCCAATATTTGAACTTATTATCATTTCTTTTCTTAGTATTGTTGCATCTGTTGTTTCAAATTCGTAATTATTATCAATTAAAGCCTCGGCTTTACCTATAATTTTGATTTTTTCTTTATTTTTATCATAGGAAATATTTTGAGCAGAAAAATTATAATCATTAATTTGATCTGTAATTAATATATTTCCTTTTGCCTCAAGAAAGTTTTTTATTTTGTCAAATTTAAACTGGTCAGCTTCGATTGTAATACCATTATTTGTAGAAATTATTCCTCTATTTTTACCAATTATCTTATCACCTCCATCTAAAATTTCTATTTCAGATACATCAAAATTAATTTGGTCTTCACCAAAAGCATTAAGAATAATTAAATTAAAAATTATGAAAAAGATTATTGTAATTTTATTTTTCATTAATGTTTCTTATAAAAAAGTAATTAATTATTGTAAGAATTATTAGAGGAATAGTAACTGAACTAATAACATTTATTTTTTCAGAACTGCCTAAAACATAAAAAAAGTTATTAATATAATAAATAATTACCGATAAAAAGAGACCTATAATAATTTTAAGACTCTTATTTTTAAAAGTTTTAGTATTCATCATTATAATTGCTGAAAAAATAAACATCAAAATAAAATAAATAGGAAATGAAATTAACTTTAAAATTTGAAGATCTATTTCAGTAAGGGAATAACTGAGTTTTTTGTAATTTTTTCTCATCTCAATTAATTCTGTAAAAGACAAAGAAGACATATTGGAGAATAAATTTTGTATTAATTTATAATCAAAGTTAGTTTGAATTTTTAATCTTTTTACGATTTCTCTATTGTTTTGAACATATATTTCCGCATCTTTTATTAACCATTCTTTGTTTGTAATATCAATTGTTTTGCTTTTAATATTTCTTTTAATTTCAAAATTTCTATCAAATTCAGAAATATAAACATTTTGAAGCTCATTATTGTTAAATGTACTAGCATTTATCATAAGTATATTTTCATTATATATATCCTTAATCCATAAACCGTTGTTAGTTATAACAGCTAGATATTTTTTATCATCTGTATAATTTGATTTTAAACCTAGATATAAATTTTTAAGATTAGAAGATAAGTTATAAAAAATAGAAATTATTAGAATACCTACAAAAAAAGTTGTAGTTGCCAAAATAAGAAATATCTTTGAATTTTTTAAACCAGAGTATTTAAAAATATTCATTTCATTATCAGTAAAAAGATTATTAAAAAAAAACTGTGTAGATATTAAGAAAATAAATGGAAACATTTCAAAAACAAATATAGGGGTGTTTATAAGAGATAGGTAAAGTGGAAAATGATAGCTTACATCTGTACGTTTAAAAAATTCTAATTCCGTAAGCAAGTTAAGCACATATATTAAAGAAAAAAAAATAAAAAAAACATTTAAGATTGAGTATAAATAATTTTTAACTAGAAATTTTGTATATGTATTCATATTAAACTTTTTTATGATTAAATCTTAATAAATAATTATAATAAAGAGCTAGTGTTACAATTATTGGAATTATCAAAAATTTAATGTTTTTTAGAAAATCTTCATTGATTAATCTTATTGTCATCTCCGAAAGAATTATTGTGGCAAGACCTATTGAGAAAATTAAAAGTCTGTATTTTAAATAATTAGTATTTTCTTTTGACTTAAATATTAACATTAACGAAATTAATATTAATACAGGAATATAAAATGGAATTACAATTCTTTTATATAATTCTTTCAATATATTATCGACATTATCCACTTTACAATTTTCAACATCAAAATTTTTATCAATTTTAAGAAAGTTTAAATCCATTAATTTGTGATAACATTTAATTAGATCAAGAGTTGCTACTTCCTGAGTTTTTCTATAGGTGGTAGTATTGCCCTCAAAATTACTTAGGTTAAAATCAGTTTTTTTGAACTTAAAATTTGTAATTTTATTATTAACAACACTTATCGTTTCACCAAAATTCAATTCTAAAAATTGTTTATTACCTATTTGTTTAAATCTACCCTCTTTTGCAAAAGTAATTTGAAAATTTTCATCAGAACCTTTTTTTAAATATATTTCTTTCAAGTTTCCTAATTCATCTTTAGAATTACTATAAATGGTTAATCCTTTAACAGCATCATTAAATATTTTAGGTTTGACAAAATTCTCTAAATAATTAATTGAAGAAGTCTTTAAGAATGATCTCGCTAAGTCTTGACTTTTAGGAACCACAGTAGCTGTAAGAAATATTTGAATTATCATCACT
Organism: uncultured Pelagibacteraceae bacterium; assembly: GCA_902624315.1. Classification (GTDB taxonomy): domain Bacteria; phylum Pseudomonadota; class Alphaproteobacteria; order Pelagibacterales; family Pelagibacteraceae; genus Pelagibacter. Next base: position 4,482 of record CACNXC010000007.1, read on the forward strand.
AAAAAAGAAAATTTTACAAAAAAATTTATTAAGTCAATCTTATTAATTCCAAAATTCCAAAAAATGATTAATTCATTTCTTAATTCATATTTACCCAAAACATAAAGAAAACTAAAAAATAATACAAAAGGTACTAATTTACTGATTACTTTTGGGAAATTTAAAAGAGTAAAATTAAGATAAACTAAATAATTTCGACCATCTTCTACGATTATATCTAAAAAATTTACTGCCTGAAATACCCATATTATTATGCCTGATGCAAAAAGAGTTATTAGAAAAAAAGATAAACAATCAAATAGCAATTTTCTAAATAAAATTTTTTTCATTGAAATCTATCAAAATACATTTATATATTTTCAACTATTAGTTTACAATTTAAATACAACTCAAAGTACATATATATAAAAAATGTCAATAAAAATAAGTATCAAAAATAGTTTAAACCAAAAATCAGTAAAAAATCATGTTTTTTTTGCTAATAAAAATTTTAAAATAAATGAACTTAGCAAACTTCCAATATCTAAATTTTCTAGTTTTATAAATAATTCACTAAGCTCAAATGAATTAAGTGATAAGAATTTTTTATCATTAGATATAAATGCTTCACAAAAAGTTATTTTGATAAAAATTAAAGATAATCAATCTGCATTAGACATTGAAAAAATTGGTGCTGAATTTTATGTGTATTTAAAATCAAATTCCTATTTAAAAACTACATTTTATGAACAAAATATAAGAAACACTTTTCCTAAAAATAAATTCTTTTTTGATCAATTTGCACAAGGCCTTCAATTAAAATCATATGAATTCAATAAATATAAATCTAAAAGCAAAGAAAAAAAATTTGTCATAGAGGTCTTAAATAAAAACAAAACTTTCCAATTCAATAAAAATAAGAAATATAAATCACTAATTGAAGGTACAAATTTAACAAAAGATCTTGTTTCAGAACCAGGGAATATTCTTCATCCAGATGAATATGCAAAAAGATTATTACAGCTTAGAAAATTTGGTCTTAAAGTAAATGTGTTCGATAAAAAGAAATTAAAAAAGCTTGGTATGAATGCACTTCTGGGCGTTGGACAGGGCAGTATAAGAGGGTCTTATCTTGTCACTTTAGAGTGGAAGGGTACAAGAGCAAAAAAGAAACCTTTAGCATTTGTTGGAAAAGGAGTTTGTTTTGATACTGGTGGGATTTCTCTTAAGCCTGCAAAATTCATGGAAGATATGACTTATGATATGGCTGGTTCTGCCGTTGTTGTAGGTTTGATGAAAAATCTTGCATTAAGGAAAGCAAAAATAAATGCAATTGGAGTTGTAGGTCTTGTTGAAAATATGCCTGGCGGTAATGCTCAAAGACCTGGTGATATAGTGAAATCTTATAGTGGAAAGACAATTGAAGTTTTGAACACAGATGCTGAAGGAAGATTGGTTTTAGCTGATGCACTTACATATACAGAAAAAAAATATAAGCCTGAATTCATTGTTGATTTAGCAACTTTAACAGGAGCAATCATAGTTTCTTTGGGTTCTGAATTTGCAGGACTTTTTTCAAATAATGATAAGTTGTCCAAACAATTATTTGATGCAGGTCAGAAAGTTGGAGAGAGAGTATGGAGAATGCCACTTGATAGAAATTATGATAAATTAATTAATTCCAAAAATGCTGATATGCAAAATATTAATTATGTTGGAGGGGCTGGCTCAACTACTGCAGCACAATTTTTACAGAGATTCATCCTTAATAAAACTCCTTGGGCACATTTAGATATTGCAGGTATGGCATTTTCAAAATATGGAGGTGCTTTAAACTCTGAGGGTGCAACTGGATTTGGAGTTAGATTATTAAATCAATTAATTGAAGATTATTATGAGTAATTCTGAACAAACTTTATCAATCATTAAACCAGATGCAGTAGAAAGAAACCTGGATAATGAAATTAAACAAATGTTTATAAAAAATGGATTTAATATATTCAAAGAAAAAAAAATCCAGATAGAAAAATCAGAAGCTGAAAAATTTTATAAAGTTCATGAGACAAAACCATTTTATAATGACTTGTGTGCATATCTTTCATCAGGACCAATAATTGCTATGATACTTGAGAAAGAGAATGCTGTGGCTGACAACAGAAAATTAATGGGAGCAACTAACCCAAAAGATGCAGAGGAAGGAACAATCAGGAAAAAATATGGAATTTCAATAGATAAAAATTCAGTACATGGATCTGATAGTGTTGAAAATGCAAAAATTGAAATTGATTTTTTCTTTAAAGATTAACAAATATCTTACTGATAGCTTTTGGATATAAAACGTGTTCGTGTTTTAATATTTTCTTTTGAAGAGATGAGGGTGTTTCTTTTTTTGATAATTTAACTTTTTTTTGCATAATTATTTTTCCTGAGTCAAGTTTTGAGTTTACTAAATGCACTGTACATCCTGAGTATTTTTCTTTGTTTTGAATTGCTCTATGGTGTGTGTTTAATCCTTTATATTTTGGTAATAAAGAAGGATGTATATTTAAAATTTTTCCTTTAAAATTCCATATAAAATCTTTAGATAAAATTTTCATAAACCCTGCGAGACATATTAGTTTAATATCATTTGACCTTAAGTCTTTTAATATTGTTTTTTCTGAGATTTTTTTTTTGTCATAGTTATAAACTTTTTTTTTAATCTTATACAGTTTTGCAAATTTAAGTCCTTTTGCTTTTATATTATTTGAAATAATCAAAATTATTTCAATTGGAGATTTTTTTTTAAGTGAGAATTTAATTAAATTCTCCAAATTACTTCCTGTTCCAGAAATAAAAACAGCAGTTCTTATTTTTTTAGGACCAATTGATTTCACCATTCAATTTTACTTTTTTTGAATTTTTCGATATTTTACCAATCACATAAGGTTTATAATCTTTAGAAAAATATTTATTAATTTTTTTTAAATTTCTTGAATTAATAATTAAACAAAAACCAACACCACAATTAAAAGTCTTTAACATTTCATAGTCATTTACATCATTTTTTTTTAACCATTTAAAAATTTTAAGAGGTTTTATCTTTTCTAACTCAATTTCTGCACAAAGATTATTTGGGATAACTCTTTTAATATTGTCTGGTAAACCTCCACCGGTGATATTTGCACAACCATTTATTAGCTTTTTATTAATTAGAGTTAAAATTTCTTTAACATAAATCTTTGTTGGTTTAAGTAACTCTTTTTTTAAAAAAATATTTTTATTTATTCTTATATTTTTTTTTTTAATAATATTTCTAACTAATGAGTAACCATTTGAATGTAAGCCACTTGATGGAATTGCTAAAATAAGGTTATTTTCTTTGATATCTTTTTTGTTTAAAATTTTTTTTTGTTCAACTAATCCAACCGCAAAACCGGCAATATCAAATTTATTTTTTTCATATGTACCAGGCATTTCAGCTGTTTCACCGCCAACTAAATCACAACCAGATATATTACATCCTTTAATAATTCCCTTAATAATTGATTTTAGTTTTGGTAAATTGATTTTGTTTATTGAAATATAATCTAAAAAAAAAAGGGGGGTTGCACCTTGGACTATTAAATCATTTACACTCATCGCAACCAAATCGATACCGATAGTATCAAACTTTTTTAAAAGATTTGCTATTTCTATTTTAGTACCAACCCCATCAGTGCATGCTACGATTTTTGGATTTTTTAAATTGTTGGGAATGTTTGTTATAGAACCAAAACCACCTATATTATTAAACTTTTTTTTGCCCTTTTTTTTTGATGAAATAGAAGATATGAACTTTATAAACTTATCTGCAGCCTTAATATCAACCCCACTTTTTTTGTATGTTAATAGATTTTTATTCATTATTATTAAAGTATGATAATTAGATTTAAAAATTTGTCACATTTTTTATATATTTTTTTTTTATTTCTATCTTTAAATATATTTTTTTTTTCCACAGATAAAGTTGAGGCAAAATCTTTCGATGTAAATAATATTGAAATTTCAAAGCCGTTTGAAATAAATTTTGATAAAAATAAGGTTATAGATGATGGTTTTATTAAAGCTTTTTCTAGATTAATCTCAACTATTACAGTTTCTTCAGATCAAGCAATAATTAAAGGAATTAAATTATCTGAGATAAAAGGAATGATAGAGTCTTTTTCTGTAAAAGAGGAAAAGTTTATTGATGAGATCTACTATGTAAATTTAGGTGTTGCTTTTAACAAAAAAAAAATTTTTAATTATTTAGAAAATAAAAATGTATTCCCATCAGTTCCAAATAAAAAAAAATTTCTATTGTTTCCAATTATTATCGAGGAAAAAAATGAAAATTTAATAGCATTTTCAGAAAATATCTTATTTAACAACTGGAATAAGTATAATAAAAAATCACATCTTCTCGAGTATCTTTTGCCAACTGAGGATCTGGAAGATTTAAATCTCATAAAAAAAAATTACGAGACAATTGAAAAATATAATTTTGAGGAGATTACTAGAAAATATAATTTAGATGACTCAATTGTAACTTTAGTTTTTAAAAATAATAATAATGTAAGAATTTTATCAAGAATAACAATCGAGGATAAAGTAGTTTTAAAAAATCTTTCATTTTCTGACATAGATTTTAATGATGAGGACGATATTGCAAATTTAATAAATAAATTAAAAATAATTTACGAAGATCACTGGAAAATTTTTAATAGAATTAATACCTCAATAAAACTCCCAATATTTGTCAAATTAGATTCTGATGATAATTTGAAAGTTTCAAATTTTGAAAAAATATTAAATGAAATAAATTTAGTATATGATTATTTTGTTTTAAAATTTGATAAAAATCATATCTATTATCAAATTATTTTTAATGGTACCCCAAATATATTTTTAAAATTAATGAAAGATAAAAATTTTGTTTTTAGCACTCAGAATAAGACATGGATTTTACAATGAAAGATATTGATCAAAAAATTATTAAATTTAATTATGATGGTAATTTTAAAGAAGATGATTTTTATGTATCAAAAAGTAACAAGCAAATATTTGATTTATTAAACAAATGGCCTAAATGGGAAAAAAATTTTCTTAATATTAGTGGTGAAAAATTCTCTGGAAAGACACATTTAATTAATATTTTTTTAAAAAAATATAAAGGAACTAAAATTGAGTCAAATTTATTATGTGATAATGATTTTAAAAAAATAAAAATCTTCCAAAATATTATTTTAGAAAATGTGTCTGAAAAGATAAATGAAAATTTATTTTTCACTCTGTGTAATATAGTTGAACAAGATAACAAATATTTAATAGTTACCTCAGAAAGTTCCATTGTAAATATTGATTTTAAGTTGAATGATTTGAAATCAAGATCAAAAAATTTTTTACTTCAAAATATTGATAAGCCTGATGATGAACTTTTATTTGCTCTAATTTTAAAAAATTTATCTGATCGTCAAATATCAATAGATAAAAAATTAATTAACTATATTATTAAAAGAATTGATAGATCATATGGAAAAATAGTTGATTTTATATATAAAATCGACGAAGTAAGTTTAAAAAAAAAAAGATCTATAAATTTAAGTACAATTAAAGAGGTGTTGGGAGAATAATTGAATAAATATAGAAGTCATAATTGTAACGAACTAAGAAAAAAAAATGTTGGGAGTAATATTTTACTTTCAGGCTGGATTAATAAGAAGCGTGATCATGGAAATCTTTTATTTTTAGATTTACGTGATAACTATGGCATCACACAATGTATAGTAGATAAAGAAAATAAAAATTTTAAAGATTTAGAAAAATTACAACTTGAAACAGTTATTAATGTAGAGGGTAAAGTAATTAATAGATCAACTGATACAATCAATAAAGAGATAGAAACAGGAGAGATTGAAGTCACTATCGAAAATTTTGTTATTTTAGGTAATTGCAAAGAATTGCCAATGCCTGTTTTTAGTGATCAAGAATATTCTGAAGAAATCAGATTAAAATATAGATATTTAGATTTAAGACGAAAAAAAATTCATGAAAATATTATTTTAAGATCAAAAGTTATTTCGTTTATCAGAAATGAAATGAATAAATTTGGTTTTTTAGAGTTCCAAACACCAATATTAACTTCATCAAGTCCTGAGGGAGCAAGAGATTTTCTTGTGCCAAGTAGATTGAATCCAGGTAAGTTTTATGCTTTGCCACAAGCACCTCAACAATTTAAGCAACTCATAATGGTTTCAGGTTTTGATAAATATTTTCAAATCGCCCCATGTTTTAGAGATGAAGATGCTCGTGCTGATCGAAGTCCAGGAGAGTTTTATCAATTAGATTTGGAGATGTCTTTTGTCGAGCAAGAGGACGTTTTCAAAGTCGTTGAACAATTATTAGTTAACACATTTAAAAAATTCTCAAAAAAAAAAATTATAACAGAAAGATTTCCAAGAATTACTTATAAAGATGCTCTTTTAAAGTATGGAAGTGATAAACCTGATCTTAGAAATCCATTGATAATTGAGGATATAACAGAAACTTTTACAAGAGAAGATGTTTCTTTTGATATCTTTAAAAAACTTGTGAAATCTGGCTCAAATGTAAGATGTATTGTTACTCAGAATACGAAAGATAAACCAAGAAGCTTCTTTGATAATATTGATAGATGGGCCAAAGATGAGGGAGCTTCTGGTCTAGCTTATTTCACTATTGAAAATGGGATTTCTGCAAAAGGTCCAGTGGGTAAATTTTTTTCAAAAGAGTCTTTAGAGGAAATCATGAAAAAAACAGGTGCAAAAGTTGGAGATAGTATATTTATGGCTTGTAATAAAAAAAAGGATTTAGAGCGAATAACTAGTTTGGCTAGAGATAAAATTGCAAAAGACTTAAATTTAATAGATGATAATGTTTTTGCATTTTGTTGGGTAGTTGATTACCCAATGTTTGAAAAAAACGATCAAACAAATAAAATTGAATTTAGTCACAATCCTTTTTCGATGCCGCAAGGAGATATCAAAAAACTTAACTTTGAAAAACCTTTGGATATGTTAGCCTATCAGTACGATATAGTATGTAATGGGATTGAACTTTCATCTGGCGCTATAAGAAATCATATTCCTGAACTAATGTATAAATTATTTGCTATTGCTGGTTATGATAAAGATCGAGTTGACGAAAAATTTAGTGGAATGATTAATGCTTTAAGCTATGGTGCACCACCACATGGGGGAATTGCTCCTGGAATTGATAGAATAATAATGCTTTTGGCAAATGAAAAAAATATTAGGGAAGTAACTATGTTTCCCATGAATCAAAACGCTCAAGATTTAATGATGAATGCTCCATCATCAATAGATGAGAAGCAATTAAAGGAGCTTAATCTAGCTCTCAAAATAAAAAAATAGATTATTTTTTACCTTTAAGATTTATCTTAACATCTGATAAATCAACTAAATTTTTCTTATAGTTATTTCTTACAAAACCTTTACTAGTAATATCTTTTACTATTTTCAAAAGTTGATTTTGATCATCTGAGTTTTGCTCATCAATATTTGAAATTTCCGAATTACCAATCGAAGGTGTATGTGCCAAATCTTCTCTATTTTGATAAGAAATCGCTAATTCTCTAAAAATATAGTCTAGAATTGATGTTGCGGTTAAAATTCTATCATTTCCATGAACTTTACCGGAAGGCTCAAATTTTGTACCAACAAAAGCACTAATAAATTCATCTAGTGGGACCCCATATTGTAGACCTAAGGACACTGCTATAGCAAAATTGTTCATAAGAGCTTTCACCAATTCGCCCTCTTTACTTGTATCAATAAAGATTTCTCCAATTTTTCCATCTTCATATTCACCTGTATGTAAATATACTTTATGATCACCAATAGTTGCTTTTTGGATGTAGCCTTTTCTTCTATCTGGCATACTAAATCTTTTTCCTGATTTTTCTGAATTATTATTATTTGACTTGATTATGTTTTCTAAATTTTTTGATGATGATTGGTCATTTTTGGCTACTACATCAATTTTCTGATTTTCAACAATTTTTTTATTATTTGGATCTAAGCTTTTGGTTTTTCTATTATCAAGTTTAACGTCTAAGACTTCAAATTTACCATCGTCACGTTTTTCTAAATTTTTAAGCTCATTTTCATTAATGTCGTCTAAAAAATGATTTACTTTAAAAGTGCAAGTGTAATATGTTTCAACTAAATATTTTGCCATTTAACCTCAATTAATATTTTAAATTTTATTTGAATAATGAATCAATTAATTTATATACAAAAACAAATTTTAGTCTAATTTAATTTATACAATTTTAAATTGAAAAAAATAATTTTATTATGTTGACACTTTTAAAAAAAATTTTCACCTGGTGGAATCGAGATACTTTTGGAACCAGAATAAAAACAATTTTATCTGGTAAATTAGTAGGTACAGATCATTTAGGAAATAAATATTACGAGTCTAAAAATGGAAAAAGATGGGTTATTTATGCTGCAGAAATTGACGCATCAAAAATACCAGTTGAGTGGTATTCATGGATACATTTTACTCATAATAAAATAGAAAATAATCATGAACTAAAAAAATATGATTGGCAAAAACCCCATCAAGAAAATTTAACTGGCACGGAGTCAGCTTATTATCCAAATAAAAACAAAAATGCTATTCAAAAGAAATATAGGTCTTGGAAAGATTAAATTTAAATTATTTATATTTCTAATTTTTATTATTAACTTTTCTGTATATTCTGAGCAAAATTTAGAAGGCAATTATACTAATATTAAAATTTTAGATAAAATTTCTTCGAAAAATATTTTGATAAAACTTAAAAATGGAGAACCAAAAAAATATAAAGATCTTCTTATTAGAAGTATGAAGTGTAGAAATTCTGAATTTGATGATAATCCAGAAATTACAGCTTATATTCAAGTTAGTGATCTAACAAATAAAGACAAAGACGATGTGTTTGTTTTTAATGGCTGGATGTTTTCATCAAGCCCGTCCATAACTCCATTTGATCACCCTGTATATGATATTTGGTTAGTAAGCTGTTATTAAACTATCTTTTCATTATCAAGCCAACTCACATTAAAATCAGACTCGATAAATTTTTTATGACTTAAAAGTTTTTTGTGTAAAGGAATTGTTGTTGTAATACCCTCAATAACAAATTCATCTAATGATCTATTCATTCTTTGAATAGCCTCTCCTCTATTTCTACCATGACAAATTAGTTTACATATCATACTATCATAATAAGGAGTTACTTTATAACCTTGAAATATTGCTCCATCTACTCTTGTCCTAAAACCAGATGGTTGATGACACATGCCGATTGTACCTGGAGATGGCTGAAAATTTTTTTCTGGATCTTCAGCATTTATTCTACATTCAATAGCATGGCCCCTAGGATTTATATCTGATTGTTTTAGAGCTGTTTCACCAGTAAAAGCAATCCATATTTGTTCTTTTATTATGTCTATTCCTGTAACCATTTCAGTAACTGGATGTTCAACTTGAACTCTTGTATTCATTTCCAAAAAGTAAAATTTTCCATCCTCATAAATAAATTCGACTGTACCAGCTCCTTGGTAACCAATTTTTCTCACCATATTTACAGTTCTATCAAATAAATCTTTTCTAATTTCGTCGTTTAAAACTGGGCTTGGAGTTTCTTCAATTAATTTTTGATGTCTTCTTTGAACTGAGCAATCTCTTTCATGTAAATGGATTGTTGCATTTTTTCCAGCTAAAATTTGGACTTCTATATGCCTTGGATTTTGAAAAAATTTTTCAATATAAACTTCGTCATTGCCAAAATATTTTTTTGCCTCTGATTTTGCTGTAGAAAACATTGTCTCAAAATCTTCCTCTTTTTGAACAATTTTCATACCTTTACCTCCTCCACCTCCAGAGGCTTTAATTAAGACCGGGAAACCAATTTTTTTACACAACTCTTTTGCTGCAGCCACATCTCGAACACCACCCTCAGATCCCTCTATAACAGGCAATCCATTTTCTTTTGCAATTTTTTTTGCTTGAATCTTATCTCCCATCATTTCTATATGTTTTGCAGAGGCACCAATAAATTTGATTTTATTCTCTTCAAGTATCTTTGCGAAGTTTGCATTTTCAGATAAAAAACCATAACCAGGATGAACTGCCTCAGCATTAGTTAAATCTATAGCTGATAAAAGTGCAGGAATATTTAAATAACTATTAGCCGGTTGATGAGAGCCAATACAAACACTTTCATCTGCTAATTTAACATGCATACTTTCTCTATCTACATCAGAATGAACAGCAACAGTTGATATTCCCCATTCTTTACAGGCTCTTATAATTCTGACTGCAATTTCCCCACGATTTGCAATCAAAATTTTTTTAAACATTATTCTAAAACGATAAGGGTTTGGCCAAACTCAACAGGTTGACCATCAGCTACAAGTATCTTCTTTACTATTCCATCAGAACTTGACGGCACATGATTCATAGTTTTCATAGCCTCTACAATCATAATAGTGTCACCTTTTTTTATCTTTTTTCCAACCTCTACAAATTTTTTAGCTCCAGGTTCAGGTGCATGGTAAGCAGTACCAATTATTGGCGATGTAACTTCAATTCCAGATATATTATTTTGACTTTCTAAATTCTTATTTGAGCTTATTTCTTTAGATAATGTTTGATTTTTTTGATTATTGATTGAAATATTATTTTTTGAGACTTTTATTTTGGTATCTTTTTCAGTGTACTCCAATTCAGTAAGATTAAATTCATCCAAATAATCACTTAACTCTTTTATTATTTTTTTATCTATTTTCATTTTGGATTAGCTTTTGCATTGAAATTATGGCTAAAATATAACCATCAGTATTAAGGCCAAATATTCCACCAGTAACTACGTCACTTATTAAAGATTTTTTTCGAAATTCTTCACGTTTGTAGATATTTGAAATATGTACTTCAATAATAGGTTTTTTAAAAATTTCTAAAGCATCTCTAATTGCAACTGAGGTGTGAGTAAATGCAGCGGCATTAATAATAATCCCATCAAACTTTTCTCTAGCATTTTGTATTAGATTAACCAATTCCCCCTCAACATTTGATTGTGCAAATTCAGTGGAAAGTCCCAATTCTTTTGATTTTGCTATGCATTCTTTTTTAAGTTTGTCAAAAGTAATCGATCCATATTGTGATTGTTCTCTTTCACCTAATAGATTAATATTTGGACCATTAATAATAATTATTTTATTGTTCATTCAGCTTTTATATACGATGAAAAAAAAAATAAAAATAAAATTAAATGGAAAATTAAAAACTATCAATAATAAATCAACATTATTCAATATTGTTCGAAAAAACAAAATTCCATTAGCGAAAGTTGCTATTGAATTAAACCAAGAAATAGTGGATAAAAAAAAAATTAAAAATATCGACCTTAAAAATAATGATAAAATAGAAATTGTTCATTTTATTGGGGGTGGTTAAAATTGAAAAAAGATAAACTTATTATTTCTAAGAAAAATTTTAGTTCTAGACTTATTGTTGGAACTGGTAAGTATAAAAGTATGCATGAGTGCGCCAAAGCAATCAAATTATCTGGAGCTGAAATAGTCACAGTTGCTGTTCGAAGAGTAAATATTACCGACAAAAAAAAACCACTATTGATGGATTATATAAATCCTAAAAAAATTACTTACCTTCCAAATACCGCTGGTTGTTTTAATTCAAAAGAAGCATTAAGAACTTTAAGATTAGCACGAGAGATTGGTGGATGGAAATTAGTTAAACTTGAAGTTTTAGGTGATAAAAAAAACTTATTTCCAGAAATGATTGAAACACTTAAATCTACGGAGATATTAACTAAAGAGGGTTTTCAAGTTATGGTCTATTGTAATGATGATCCTTTAATGGCAAAAAGATTAGAAAATTCTGGAGCCTGCGCAATTATGCCTTTAGCTGCTCCAATAGGCTCCGGTTTAGGTATAATTAACGATACTAATATTAAGATAATAAGGAAGCAAACAAAATTACCATTAATAATTGATGCTGGGCTAGGACAAGCCTCAGATGCAGCTATAGCTATGGAGCTAGGATGTGATGGGGTTTTAGTAAACACTGCAATTGCTAAAGCAAAAAAACCATTTCAAATGGCCTTAGCATTTAAAAATGCAGTTATTGCTGGTCGTCAATCTTATTTATCTGGAAGAATAAAAAAAACTCTATACGGAAATCCATCTTCACCAAAGTCTGGAATTATTTAGCTTTTTTATAATATTTTCTTTTTCTAAAAGTTTTCTTTTTAAATTTCTTCTTATCTTTTAATTCAATAACATTATTTACTTTTTGCTCCTCAAGATTTTTTAATTTTTCAAATTGTTCAATAAGTTCGATAGTTTTCTTAGATTTATTTTTTATATCTATAATATATTCAGGAATTATTAAACTATTATCAGATATTATATCTATTTTCATTTTATTCTTTTTTTCAAAGTAAGTAAGGTCCTCAATAAAATTTTCTTTTAGAAAATCAGAAATTTTTTTACAAACCTTTAAATCTACAAATTTAGCTTTATTTAAAACTGCTTTTAATTCAACTAATTTAAGAATTTTTAACGCAAAAGACTCATCTGTTAGTTTGATATTCCATTTAACCGCACTTTCTCTTAATCTCTGTCGAGACATTTCTAAAAGACCAAAATTCGATATTCTTCCAATTTGAATTCTTGCTCGATCAGATCTACACTTTTCTTTTAGTCTTCTTTCTACTAATCTTCGATTACCATAACTAAGCATGTCAATAAAATCTATTATGATAAGTCCTGACAAATCTCTTATTTTTATTTGTCTTGCTATTTCATCTGCTGCTTCAAGATTTGTATCTAAAGCAGTGCTTTCCACATTTTTTTGTTTAATTGAACTTCCAGAGTTAATATCAATGGAAACCAAGGCCTCTGTAGGATTAATTACCAAGTAACCACCTGAGTTCAATTTTATTTCACTTTCAAATATTTGATTTAATTTCTGTTCAATCCCTTCCTCAATAAATAAAGGTTTTTTTCCTCTGTATTTTTTTATTTTTTTTACATGAGAAGGCATCATCATTTTCATAAAATTTTGAGCTTTTTTATAACCTTCATTACCTTCAATAATTATATTTTTTGTGTTTTCATCATACATATCTCTTAAAGTTCTTTTAATTATTTCACTTTCTTGATGAATCAATGAAGGCGCTATTGAGCTTAAGGCATTTTCTTTAATTTGATTCCAATTATTAATAAGTGTATTTAAATCATGATTAATTTCATTTTTAGTTTTGTTACTTCCGGCGGTTCTTACTATTAGTCCCATTTCTTTTGGGATATCAATTTCATTTAAAATACTTCTTATTTTTTTCCGATCCGCAGGATTAAAAATTTTTCTCGAAATCCCTCCACCTTTAGGTGTGTTAGGCATTAAAACTATATATTTGCCCGCAATAGAAATAAAAGTACTTAAAGCAGCACCTTTTTGACCACGCTCATCTTTTATAACCTGAACTAAAATTACTTGATTGGGCTTTATTACCTCCTGGATTTTGTATCTTTTAAATCTAAATTTACTTTCATATTTTTTTTCTTTTTCATTTTCTAAATTTTCTTTTCCCTCTGGATCTTTTTTTTCCAAAGGATCCTCAATTTCTAATTTGCCCTCAGCTAAATTTTCTTCCTCTTTGGCTTCAACCTTCTTTGATAGTTCCTCTCGGACTCTTTCCTCTTCTTGTTTTATTTTTTCTAAATCACTTTGTGGAATTTGATAATAATCAGACTGAATATCGTTGAAGGATAAAAAGCCGTGACGTTCTCTCCCAAAGTCAACAAACGCAGCTTGCAAAGATGGTTCTATACGACTTACTTTACCTAAATATATATTATTTTTTATAAGATTATTTTTTATACCTTCATACTCATAATCTTCAATTTTTTCACCTGATTTGAGTACAATTCTAATCTCGTTTGGATGCGAAGCATCGATATATAAATTTTTTTCCATAACATTTTTTTTGATTGGTTCATAAATTATTAAAATTTTGTTTGTATTCTTGTGCCTTATCTTTAACAAATTCCCTTATATAATGGAAACAAAATGAGCAAAATTTTAAAGAATTTATTTATTGGTTTTATTAGTTTTTCATTAATTTCATCAATAATTGTTTTAGCAATTTTATGGAATTTTTCTAACAATATACCTGATTATAAATTTTTAAAAAATTACAAACCTCCTGTCTCAAGCAAGGTTTATTCTGGGAATGGTGATTTAGTTGCAGATTTTTCAAAAGAGAAGAGAATATTTGTTCCTTACGGTTCAATTCCTAAAAATGTTATTAATGCTTTCTTATCTGCCGAAGATAAAAATTTTTTTTCTCATCCAGGAGTTGATGCTAAAGGGGTTTTAAGAGCAATTGTAAATAATATTAAAAATGTTCTTACATCTAAAAGACTAGAAGGTGCTTCAACAATTACTCAACAAGTAGCAAAAAACTTTCTTTTAACTAATGAAGTTAGTTTAAACAGAAAAATTAAAGAGGCCATTTTAGCATTTAGAATTGAAAGAGCATTATCGAAAGAAAGAATACTTGAGTTATATCTTAATCAAATTTATCTTGGCAGTGGGGCTTATGGAGTAGCCGCGGCAAGTCTTGAATATTTTGACAAATCAATAAAAGAACTGAATTATGAAGAAGCTGCTTTATTAGCCGCATTACCTAAGGCGCCAAGCAAATATAATCCATATAGAAATATTGAATTAGCAAAATTTAGAAGAGATTTAGTTTTAAAAAATTTATTAGACAATAATTTTATAACAGAAAAAAATTATCAAAATTTTAGGAAAAAAAATATTCAATTAAAAAAAACTAAAAGGGTTTATTTAGAAGATGCTCAATATTATATTGAAGATGTAAGAAAAAATATCATCGAAATTCTATCATATGAAAAAGTTTATAATCAAGGCTTTAATATAAACACACCGATAAATCTAGCATTACAAAAAATAGCAACAAACTCTTTAAGAAATGGATTAATCGAATATGATCAACGTAAAGGTTGGCGTGGTCCATTATTAAATAAATCATATTCTAAAAATTGGTCTATTGGTTTAGATAAATACGATCTAGAGAATTCAATTGATTGGAAAATTGCAATAATAAAAAAGATTTCTAAATTTTCTTTAGAAATAGAAACAAAAGATAAAATCAAAGGAATTATAGATTACAATAATATTTCTTGGACTAAAAAAGAATTAGATGACCTTTTTAGAGTGGGAGACATAATCTATGTTAAGAATATAAGAGATAACAAGTTTAGCCTTAAACAATTACCAAAAATAAATGGTGGTATAGTTGTGATGGATCCTTTCACAGGTAGAGTAGTTGCTCTTAGTGGTGGATTTAGTTTTAAAAATAGTGAGTTTAATAGAGCTTCACAAGCTTTACGCCAACCTGGCTCAGCATTCAAACCATTCGTTTATGCCTTAGCTCTTGAAAATAATTATACACCGTCATCATTAGTATTAGATGCGCCGTTAGTCTTAGACCAAGGATCTGATTTAAAAATGTGGAAGCCGGAAAATTATGGAAAAAAATTTTACGGACCATCAACTTTGAGAGTAGGTTTAGAAAAGTCACGAAATTTAATGACAGTAAGAATCGCACAAAACCTAGGTGTAGATAAAGTTGCTAGGTTTTCAAAAAATCTCGGTATTTATGAAAATCCTGATGAGCTTTTATCTATTTCCCTGGGTTCTGCTGAAACAACTTTGTTAAAACTTACTTCTGCATATTCAGCTTTTGTAAATGGAGGAAAATTAGTTTCACCAATTTTAATTGATCGAGTTCAGGATAGCGAGGGCAACACAATTCTAAATAATGAAAATAGATCGTGTTTAAATTGTGATAAACTCTCATATACTGGTAAAGACTTTCCTGATGTAGGAGATAATTTTAAACAAATATTTTCTCCACAAACAGCCTACCAAATTACATCTTTATTGGAAGGTGTAGTAAAAAGAGGTACAGGAAAAAAATTAAGAGATCTAAATTTGAATCTCGCAGGCAAAACAGGAACAACTAATAAGAACACTGATGCATGGTTTATTGGTTTCACCTCAAATTATGTTATTGGGGTTTATGTGGGTATGGATAATCCTCAACCCTTAGGAAAATTTGAAACTGGTTCAAAAACAGCATTACCAATTTTTAAGGAATTTATCGAATCAGCTATTAGAAAATCCGACGCTCGACCATTTAAAGTTGCTGATGGAATTACAATGATGGTAGTTGACCCGACGACAGGTCAAAAAGCAAAATTTTCTTCTAAAGATACAATTTTAGAAGCATATAAAAGCAAGAATGTTATTAATGGCAAAGTGCTATATTCAAATAATAATAGATTAGATACGAATAATATATTAAAGTTTTACTAATGGATCATAAATATACAGATTATAAAAAAGAGATAGAAAAAATAAATCAAAGAGTTAAGGAGTATCTTTGATAAAAATAAGATAGATTTAAAATTACAAAGTCACAATAAAATAATTCTTGATCCAAATTTTTGGCAGGATAAGTCAAACTCAAAAAAAATACTTAAAGAAAAAAAATTGTATGAGGATTTGGTTGGTTCTTACAAAAGTTCATTAAATCAACTAAAAGATTTAGGAGATTTGTATGAATTAGCGTTAGAGGAAAATAATACTAGCATACAAAATGAGGTTTTAGAAAGTATCAAGAATTTAAGAAAATTAGCGAAAAAAAATGAAATTAATTGTTTTTTATCGAACGAGTCTGATTCTTTTGATTGTTACATAGAAATTCATGCTGGCGCCGGAGGTACTGAGAGCCAAGATTGGGCAGATATGTTGAGAAGAATGTATCTAAAATGGTCTGATAATAAAAATTATAAATCAACATTAATAAGTGAACACAAGGGTGATGAGGCAGGTATAAAATCCTCAACAATTAAAATTGAAGGTGATTATGTATTTGGTTGGTTAAAAAAAGAATCTGGAATTCACAGGTTAGTAAGAATTTCGCCATTTGATTCAGGTGCGAGACGTCATACTAGTTTTGCTAGTATTTGGGTTTATCCAGTTGTGGATGACAATATTAATATTGAAATTCAAGATAAAGATTTAAGAATTGACACTTATCGATCTAGTGGTGCTGGTGGCCAACATGTTAATACAACTGATAGTGCAGTTAGAATTACACATTTACCATCTAAAATTGTAGTCCAATGTCAAAATGAAAGATCTCAACATAAAAATAAAGAGACATGCATGAACATGCTTAGAGCAAGACTCTATGATTTTGAGATAAAAAAAAAAGAAAAAGAAAATGAAAATACCGAGTCATCAAAATCTGAAATAGGTTGGGGACATCAAATAAGATCTTATGTTTTACAACCATATAGATTAGTAAAAGATAATAGATCTAACTTTGAAAGCTCTAATCCAGATAAGATTTTAGATGGGGAAATTGATGAATTTTTAGAACAATCGCTGTATCAAACATAATGAAAATATTTTTTAAACTTTTTATTACTATATTATTTTTAATATTTATTATTCTAACGTACCTAAGTATTTTTGGAATTGAGACTGATAAATTTAATAGTCAAATAACAGAAAAAATTCGAAAATTTGATAAGAATTTAGAAGTTGAATTAAAAGAAATAAAATTAATTTTAGATCCATTTCAATTTAAACTTCAAGCCAAAACAATTGGCACAAATTTAATAAATCAAAGTAAAAAAATAGAAATTGAAAATATAAAAACACAACTTTCGTTAAAGTCCTTAATAGAAGATAAGTTTTCAATTGAAAATTTAGAGATTTCATCAAAATCTCTTGAGTTAAAAAACTTAATATCTTTTTTAAGATCATTTAAAAATACTCCTGAACTATTCATAATGGAAAAAGCCATTAAAAAAGGATATTTGATTGCCGATATAAAGTTAGAATTTGATTCAAATGGAAATATTAAAAGCAATTATGAGATCAATGGTCTTGTAAAAGATGTTGAATTAAATTTATTAAAAAAATACAATCTTAACAAATTAGACTTTATATTTGACTATAATAGAAATAATTTTTTAGTTAAAGATCTAAATTTTAAATTTGATAAAATAGGATTTTCGTCAGAAAAAGTATCAATAAAAAAAAGGAATGATGATTTTATTGTAGATGGTACATTTGCGCATAAAAAGTCTGATTTAGATAAAAGAAATATAGATTTATTAGTAAAACCATTTTTACCAAATTTTGAAATAGAAAAAATATCATTAACTTCTAATAATAATTTTTCTTTTGAAATACAAAAAGGATTTAAATTTGAAAATTTCAAAATTAACTCAGAAATACTAGTTCATGAATTAATAACACCAAATAATTTGAAATTAAAAAGATTTTTTCCTAAACAAAAAAAAACAATTTCTTTCTTAGATCAAAAAATTAAATTACAATATGAAAAGAATAATTTTACTATTGAGGGAGATGGAAATTTAAATTATCAAAATGAAAATGATGATATAGAGTATTTTTTTTCAAATAAGAATAAAACTGAAAATTTTGAAATAACTCTAAAAATAAAAGATAATCCTTTTAAAGTTGATTATTTGAATTACAAAAAAAAGGATAAAAATGAGGTTATTCTAAATTTTAAAGGATCTAAAAATAGAAATAATGAACTTGTAATTAAAACTTTTAATCTTAATGAAGATGAAAACTATATTAAGATAAAAGATCTAGTCCTTAATGAAAAATTTCAAATTTTTAGATTAGATGAATTAAATTTAGAATATATTGATGATGATAAACAAAAAAACTCAATAAGATTAAAAAGGAATAAAAAAAAATATTTTTTAACTGGGTCTAGTTTTAATGCTGATAATTTAATTGAGTATTTGTTATCAGATGACGATAAAGATACTAAAATTATAGATATTAATAGTAATTTGAAAATTGACGTAAAAAAAATTTTTTTAGATAGCGAGTATTATTTATCAAATTTCAAAGGAGATATTCTAATCAAAAATAAAGAAATACATAAAGCTGACTTAATTGGAAGCTTTTCAAAAAATAAAAAACTCAAACTCACAATAAATAGAGATAATAATAATAAAATTACTACCTTGTTTGTTGATGAGGCAAAACCTATCGTAAAAAGATATAAATTTATAAAAGGTTTTGATGAAGGATCACTCGATTTCTTCAGTTCAAAAAAATCAAAAAAATCTGTTTCGCAAATAAAAATTTATGATTTTAAATTAAAAGAGCTACCAATATTGACAAAGATTCTCACGTTAGCATCCTTACAAGGTATTGCGGATATTTTATCTGGAGAAGGTATACGTTTTACGGAATTTGAAATGAATTTTAAAAATGAGGGTGATTTAATGACCATAGAAGAAATTTATGCGATTGGTCCTGCAATATCTATTTTAATGGAGGGTTATGTTGAAAAAAACAAATTAATTAGTTTAAAGGGCACATTGGTACCAGCCACAACAATTAATAATTTTATTGGTTCATTACCTATGTTAGGTGAAATATTAGTTGGAAAAAAAACTGGTGAAGGAGTATTTGGAGTAAGTTTTAAGATCAAAGGCCCTCCAAAAAATTTAAAAACTTCAGTCAATCCTGTCAAAACTTTAACACCCAGATTTATTACAAGAACATTAGAAAAAATTAAAAAGAATTAACTTAACTCAATTTTTAAATGTCTTTTTTTTCCCACGGAAAGTTTTAAATAATTTTGTCTGAATAATTTATAAGAAATAATCAGATTTTCTTGAGATATTATTTCATCATTCAGTTTTATTGCATTTCCTTTAATAAGACGTCTGATTTCACTTTTTGAATTTTCTAATTTAGATAAGATCACGAGATCTATAATACTTATTTTATTTTCAATATCAGTTTTCTTAATTTTAATTGAAGGTAAATTTGAACCAAGCGAAGTTCCTGAGAAAGCTTCTTTTGCCGCTTGCTCTGAACTTTTAGCAGCTTTTAAGCCATGAAGCATAGTAGTCGTCTCGTTCGCTAGCTTAATTTTTAGTTTATTAATGTCTTCATCTTTCATTTTATCAATTTCTTCAATATCTAAATCTGTGAACATCTTTAAAAATTTTATTACATCTCTGTCATCGATATTTCTCCAAAATTGCCAATAATGATATGGTGATAGTAATTTTTTATCTAACCAAATAGCACCTGTTTCAGTTTTGCCCATTTTTGCTCCTGAGGATAATGTAATAAGAGGGGTAGTTAAACCATAAGCTTGTTTACTATAATATCTTTTTATAAGCTCTGTTCCATTGACAATGTTTCCCCATTGATCAGAACCTCCTATTTGTAAGGAACAATTCTCTTTTTTATTAAGCTCTAAAAAATCATAAGCTTGCAAAATCATATAATTAAATTCCATATAACTTAAAGATTGTTCTCTATCTAATCTAGTTTTAACACTTTCGAAAGTAAGCATTTTATTAATTGTAAAATGTTTTCCTATTTCTCTTAAAAACGAAATATAATTTAAATTTTTAAGCCAGGAATAATTATTAACAAAAATAGGTTTTGTTTTTGGATCGTTATTATCTAAAAATTTTTTTAATATTTTTTCAATATTTTTTGAATTTTTATCTATTTCTTTTTCAGTTAAAATTTTCCTTGTTTTGTCTTTACCTGAGGGATCTCCAATTCTGGTAGTCCCTCCACCTAATAAGACAATCGGTCTGTGCCCATATTTTTGAAGAAGTCTGAGACACATGATTTGAAGTAAGCTTCCAACATGAAGACTTTCAGCAGTACAATCAAACCCTATGTACCCTTTAATTTTTTCTTTATTTATAAATTTGGATAATTCATTTTCATTCGTGCATTGATAGAAGTAGCCTCTATCTTTAAATTCTTTTAAAAATTTATCCATAAGTCTATAGTTCCACAATATACATTATTTAATAAAAAAAAATAAGAATGGACAAGATTTATACAGCAATGGGTTTAATGAGTGGTACTTCATTGGATGGAGTAGATGTATCCATAATTAAGTCAGATGGTAATCAAGAATTTTCAATATTAATAGACAAATACTTTCAATATGATGAAGAATTAACTCAAAAAATACTTAAAATTAGGGATAAAATCTTAAGTCCAGATGATTTAATCAAATATCAAGTTGGAATCAAAGATTTAGAGAGAGAAATAACTTTATTTCATTTTAAGGCTGTTAATAAATGCCTTGAACTATCAAAATCTGATGTTGATTTAATTGGTTTCCATGGTCAAACAATATTTCATGCTCCAGAAAAAAAAATTACAAAACAATTGGGTGACGGATTGTTATTATCTCAATTAACGAAAAAGAAAGTTATTTATAATTTTAGACAAAATGATTTAGAAAATGGGGGGCAGGGTGCTCCTCTAGCGCCAATCTATCATAATGCTCTAGCTAATGAATTAAATAAAAAATTCAATTTAGGTTTTCCAATAAATATTCTTAATATTGGGGGTATTTCTAATGTTACCTCTACAATAAAATATAATAATTTAGGTTTAGAAGAAAAAATTTATGCCTGTGATATTGGACCTGGCAACTGTTTGATAGACGAATGGATGAGAAAAAATTCAAAAAAAGGGTATGACAAAGAAGGTTTAGTAGCAAGATCTGGAAAAATAGACAAATTAATTTTAAATCAGGCTTTGGACAATTTTACTGAACAATCTAATTTTAAAAAATCTTTAGATATTAAAAATTTTGATATTTTTTTTGCAAAAGGACTCTCATTAGAGGACGGTGCTGCAACCATTACTGATTTCACTGCTAAATTAATTTCTAATGGAATAAATTTTATTCACAATAAGAATAATTCTCAAAAAAGCAAATGGTTAGTATGCGGGGGAGGGAGAAAAAACAAATATCTACTAGAGAGTATCAAAAGTAATTTTGATGATATAAATCTTGATTCAATTGATCAATATGAATTAGACGGCGACTTTATTGAGTCTCAAGCTTTTGCTTTTTTAGCAATAAGATCATTAAAAGGTATGCCTATTTCATTTCCAAATACAACTAGATGTACAAAATCGGTAACTGGTGGAGTTTTAGTTGAAAATTTTTAATACAAAGCTGTTTCTTTTTTAATGTATTTATCAAGAAACTTTGAAAGTGTATTCTCATTTTTTGAAAAAAAATGGTTTGCTTCTGAGATTGATTGAAATTCAACTTTAATACCTTTTTGCGCACTCAATCTTTTATTTAGTTCATTGATATGTTCAACAGGTACCAATTCATCTTTTTTTCCATAAATCATTATCCCAGAAGTTGGACAAGGAGACAAAAATGAAAAATCATAAACATTTGGTTGGGGAGAGATTGCGACAAATCTATTTATTTCTGGTCTCCTCATTAAAAGTTGCATGGCAATCAATGACCCAAAAGAAAAACCTGAAACCCAACACTGAGAATTATCAAAATTTTCTCTCTCTAACCAATCAAGAGCCGCTGCAGCATCTGCTAATTCACCTTGGCCATTATCAAATTCTCCATCACTCTTTCCTACACCTCTAAAATTTACTCTACAAACTGAAAAATCATTTTCCATAAAAGTATGAAAAGTTTCTACAACAACTTTATTATTCATTGTCCCTCCATACTGAGGGTGTGGTTGCAAAACTAAAGCTATTGGTGAAGTATTTTTTTTACTTTTATAATATTTGGCTTCAAGTCTGCCTGCAGGTCCTGGAATAAATATTTCTAATATTTTATTTTCCATAATTGTTATTGATTACTATTCTCAAAAAAAAATTAGGTTTATCATAACTGCGTGACAAAATGTTAGTTTTTTTTTCACTATGATACTTGACTATTTTGGTCAGGTTTATATATACCCTCGTAAAATAAGGATTTATGAGACTTACTTCTAAAGGCAGATATGCGGTAATGGCTTTAGTGGATCTGGCAAGATTTGATGGAATTAATCCAGTTTCTCTAAGAGATATATCTTTAAGACAAGGCATTTCTTTAGATTATTTAGAGCAAATTTTTTCAAAATTGAGAAAGAAAGAAATTGTTCAAAGTGTCAGAGGAACTCAAGGCGGATATATTTTAAATAGAAAAGCCAAAGAAATAAAATTAACAAATATTTTTGATGCTGTTGATGAGAAAGTAAAAACTGTTCAATGTAAAAAAGAGTCAAAAAAAGGATGTAACGGGAAATCTACAAAATGTTTAACTCACAACCTTTGGGACGAACTTGAAACTCATATAAACAACTTTTTTGATAAAAAAAGTTTAGATGATTTAGTGAAAGAAAATTTAGAGAGAAGATTTTAAAATGGATACCAGAGAAAAAGATATCGAAAATTTAAAAGACTATAAATACGGTTTTACAACTGATATTGAAAATATTAGAGCACCAAAAGGTCTAAATAAAGATATCATTAAATTTATTTCTAATATTAAAAAAGAACCTAAGTGGATGTTGGATTTCAGATTAAAAGCATTTGAGAGATTTAAGCTTCTCAAGGAACCTGACTGGCAAAAACCTAAGTACCCTAAAATTGATTATCAAGACCTATATTACTATTCGGCTCCGAAAAGTATGAAGGATAAACCTAAGAGCTTAGATGAATTAGATCCTAAACTTTTAGAAACTTATAATAAATTAGGAATTCCCCTTCAAGAGCAAGCAAGATTAAATGGAATAGCAGTCGATGCAGTATTTGATTCTGTTTCAGTGGCTACAACATTTAAAGGTGAATTAACAAAACATGGAATTATTTTTTGTTCGATGTCTGAAGCAATACAAAAACATCCTGACTTAGTAAAAAAATATTTAGGGACAGTTATTCCAACAACAGATCATTTTTTTGCAACATTAAATTCGGCAGTATTTACTGATGGCTCATTTGTTTACATTCCTGAGGGTGTAAAATGTCCAATGGAACTATCGACTTATTTTAGAATTAACGCATCAGAAACAGGACAATTCGAAAGAACATTAATCATTGCTGATAAAGGCAGTTACGTAAGTTATCTAGAAGGTTGCACTGCTCCGATGAGAGATGAAAATCAATTACATGCCGCTAACGTTGAACTAATAGCTCTTGATGATGCAGAAATTAAATATTCAACTGTTCAAAACTGGTATCCGGGTGATGCAAATGGAAAAGGAGGGATTTATAATTTTGTAACTAAAAGAGGACTATGTAAGGGAAAAAATTCTAAAATTTCTTGGACACAGGTAGAGACAGGCTCTGCAATAACTTGGAAATACCCAAGCTGTATTCTTAGAGGAGATAATTCAATTGGTGAGTTTTATTCTATAGCAATTACAAATAATCATCAAAAAGCTGATACAGGTACAAAGATGATCCATCTTGGTAAAAATACTAAAAGTAAGATAATTTCCAAAGGTATTAGTGCTGGCTTTTCTGATATGACATATAGGGGATTAGTAGATATAAATTCAAAAGCAAAAAATTCTAGCAATTACACTCAGTGTGACTCACTATTAATGGGAAACAAATGTGGAGCACATACCGTTCCATATATTAAAAATAAAAATTTTGACTCAAATATTGCCCATGAAGCAACAACTTCAAAAATTAGTGAGGAGCAATTGCACTATTGTCAACAAAGAGGATTAAATCCTGAGGAAGCTGTTGGTTTAATTGTTAATGGATTTTGTAAAGAAGTTCTTCAGCAATTACCAATGGAGTTTGCTGTAGAAGCCCAAAAGCTTGTAGGTATTAGCCTAGAAGGGAGCGTGGGTTAATGTTGAAAATAAATAATTTAAACGCAAATGTTGAAAATAAGTCAATTTTAAAAGGATTTTCATTAAATATAAATCCAGGCGAGGTTCACGCAATAATGGGCCCAAATGGCTCTGGAAAAAGTACTTTATCTAATATTTTATCAGGAAAAAAAGGTTACGAAGTATCTGGAGAAATTTTATTTGAAAATAAAAATTTATTTGAACTTGAAACAGAGGAAAGAGCACATAAAGGTATATTTCTAGCCTTTCAATATCCTTTAGAAATTCCCGGTGTTAATACTAATATTTTTTTAAAAACTTCTTTGAATGCAATTAGAAAAGCTCGTGGACAAAAAGAGCTTGATGCTATTGAGTTTTTAAAACTTGTAAAAGAAAAAGCTAAAGAACTAAAATTTGATGAAGAAAAACTTAATAGGCAATTAAATGTAGGCTTCTCTGGTGGAGAAAAAAAGAAAAATGAAATTCTGCAAATGTCGATGCTGGCGCCAAAACTTTCAATTTTAGATGAGACAGATTCGGGTTTAGATATAGACGCTCTTAAAATAGTTGCAGATGGTGTAAATACATTGAGGAATAAGGAAAATTCTTTTTTAATCATTACTCATTACCAAAGATTATTAGACTATATCAAGCCAGATTTTGTCCATGTTTTAATGAATGGTAGAATTATAAAATCGGGTGGTCCAGAACTTGCAATAGAGTTAGAAAAAAAAGGATATGAAAACTTTAATTAGATGAAAGAACAATTAAAAACAGATTTTGAGAAAATACAGAAAGTATCAAGTTTTTCAGGTAAAGATGTTGAGACTAAAAGATTTTACTTAAATAAATTTATTGAAAGAGGTTTTCCTAATAGAAAACTTGAAAACTGGAAGTTTTTAGATTTAGACAAAATTATAGATAAAAGCATAAATGAGCTTAGCTTTTACAATGATTACTCTACAACTAATAAAATTGATACTTCAATTTTTATTGATGGTCTTGAACATAATAAAATAATTTTTATAAACGGAAGAATTGAAAAAATTGATTTTAGCTATGAAGATAAAAATCAAATAGAAATTTTTGATGATTTTAAAATAGATTACAAATTTGATAATAATAATTCCTTAATTGATTTAAATAAAGCTTTTAGTAATAAATATTTTAAGATTTTAATCAAAAAAGGTTACTCAATAAAAAAACCATTAATCATATATCACGTAACTAATGAAAAAATGAAATCAAAAAATATTAATTTAAGACTGGATTTCGAGCTTGAACAAAATAGTTCATTAAAGTTAATAGATTTTTTTAGTGATATTACAGATACAAATTTTATGAATATTTTATACAATTTTGATTTAAAAAAAGACTCAATTCTTAAAAATTATAAAATTGATAAGTCTTTTAATAGAAACATAAAGTATTCATATAATAATATAGACCAGGAAAAAAATAGTATTTCAGAAACATTTATTTTTTCAGCTAGTTCCGATTACTTTAAAAATGAAATAAATTGTAACCTTAGAGGTGAACATTCATCAGCTTTTGTGAATGGAATTTTTTCATTAAAAGATAATAAACAACACGAAATAAGAACATCAATTAATCACTTAGTTGAAAATACAAAAAGTTATCAGCTTATTAAAAGTGTGCTTGGAAAGAATTCAAAAGCTGTGTACCAAGGAAGAATATATGTAGATTCAATTGCTCAAAAAACCGACGGATATCAATTGAGCAAAGCAATTTTGTTAGACGAAACTTCTGAATTTAATGCTAAACCAGAATTAGAGATTTATGCTGACGATGTTAAGTGCTCACATGGATCAGCATCAGGCAGTCTAAATGAAAATTCAATATTTTATTTAATGTCTAGAGGACTTAACTACAAAGAGTCAAAAGAACTTTTAATAAATGGTTTTTTATTAGATGTAGTTGAAAAAATTACTGATGCTGAAATTAGAAACTTGATTAAAAATATGATCGGATTAACAGAATGAATATAAACACAATAAAAAAAGAATTCCCAATATTTGATGAAAAGATTCAAAATAATGATTTAGTTTATTTAGATAGTGCAAATTCATCGCAAAAACCTAAAGTTGTTATTGATAGGATAAATGATTTTTACACAAAAGAATTTTCAAATGTTGGAAGAAGCATTCATTATTTAGCAGTTGCAGCAACTAATTTGTATGAAAATACCAGAATTTCAGTTCAAAAATACATAAATGCGAAAGATAAAAATGAGATTGTTTTTACAAAAGGTGCAACAGAAGCTTTAAACTTAGTTGCTAACACACTTGGTCAAAAATATTTAAATGAAGGTGATGAAATATTATTAACTGAATTGGAGCATCATTCAAATTATGTACCATGGCACTATCTAAGAAAATCAAAAAATATTAAGATTAATTTCGCAGAAATTAATGAAGATGGTGAAATTCCAATAGAGAATATTGAAAAGAAAATTACGTCAAAAACCAAAGTAATAGCTATTAATCATTTATCTAATGTCACTGGAGCCATATTGCCAATTAAAGAGATTACTGAGATTGCGCATTCTAAAGGTATTATTGTTGTAGTTGACGGTTGTCAGGGTGCTCCACATTTAAAATTAGATATGCAAGATCTTGATTGTGATTTTTATGCAATTTCTTGTCACAAAATGTATGGACCAACAGGATTAGGAATTTTATATGGTAAAAAAAAATGGTTAGAGGAACTTCCACCATATCAAGGCGGTGGTGGAATGATAAAAGAGGTAAAAAAAGATCGAATTACTTACGGAGACCTCCCAAATAAGTATGAAGCAGGAACCATGGCTACTGCTCAAGTAATAGCTTTTGATAAATCTATAAAATTTTTAGAAAGTATTGGAATTGAAAATATTATTAAACACGAAAAAGAATTAATCGAATATGGTCAAGAAATTTTAAAAAAAAATAATTCAGTTAAATTAATTGGTAATCCGAAAAATAAAGGTGGTGTTCTATCATTTACGATTGAAGGTGTACATCCACATGACATTGCTACAATACTGGATGAAGATGGAGTAGCTATTAGAGCTGGACACCATTGTTGTCAAATATTACATGATAAACTTGCTATACCAGCAAGTGCGAGAGCATCAGTAGGTGTCTACAATACTAAAAGTGATTTTGATCAATTAAATGATTCTATAAACAAATGTAAAAAAATTTTTGATTTAAAATGAATTTGAAAGAATTATATCAAGAAATAATTTTAGAACATGGAAAAAATCCAAGGAATTTGAGGAAGACTAATGATTTTAATAAAGATGCTAAAGGAAATAACCCTTTATGTGGAGACAATGTGCATGTTTATTTAAAACTTAACAATCAAAGAAAAGTTGAAGATATATCTTTTGAAGGAAGTGGTTGTGCAATTTCAATGGCCTCTGCTTCAATAATGACAGATTTGATTAAAGGAAAAAGTGACAATGAAGCTAAAGAAATTATAGATGATTTTCTTGGAATGATAAAAGAAAATCCAGAACTAAAGTCTTCAATTTTAGAGGAAGATGATAAAACAAAGCTAATGTGTCTTTCAGGAGTTAAGCAATACCCTATGAGGGTAAAATGTGCTACTTTATCATGGCACACTTTAATTTCTGCAATGGAAGATGATGGAAAACAAGTGAGCACAGAGGATTAGATCAATGGAAATAAAAGAAAAAATAATAAATGAGATAAGAAAAATTTATGATCCTGAGTTACCAGTTAATATTTACGAACTTGGTTTAATTTATGATATTCAAGTAAAAGGAAATAAAGCTGAAATTAAAATGACTTTAACTACACCAAACTGTCCTGTTGCAGAAAGTTTACCTAAAGAAGTTAAAGAAGGAGCTATGCAAGTTGAAGGAATCAATGACGTTGATCTTCAATTAGTTTGGGATCCACCTTGGAATAAAGACATGATGTCTGATGCTGCTAAGTTGGAGTTAAATTTATAATGAGTCCTATAATTAAATTAAGTGAAAATGCAGCTAACAGAATCAAAGAAATTATGTCTAGTGCCGAAAAAGATGCTTTAGGAGTTAGAGTTTCTGTTAAATCTGGAGGATGTGCAGGCATGTCATATGTAATGGAATATTCTAAAGTACTTAATCCGAATGACGAGGTAATTGAGGATAAGGGAGTTAAGGTTTTTATAGATTCTGCGGCCGTGATGTATTTATTAGGTACTGAAATGGATTACAAAAAAGAGGATTTTTCCTCAACTTTTGTGTTCAATAACCCCAATGAAACAGAGAGATGTGGTTGCGGCGAGTCCTTTAAAGTAGAGTAAAATTTAGTATCCCATAAGTTGCATAGCAGTATTGCTAAAAACGCATAACTAGTGTATATTTTATTTATGAATAAATTTGAATTTAGAAATTTGCTTAATTCAGAGGCTAGAAAAGAAAAAAGAAAAAACTTTATTAGATCTCTGATTAAATCAGTTAATACTGGTGCAAATGGAACTCAGGATTATGTTGTTAAAAAAGGTCCTGGCAAAAACAAAGTTGCCACTACAAGACAATAATTAACAACTATAGTACATCTCGAACTCAATAGGGTGCGGTGTGTGTTCAAAATTATGAATTTCCTCAAATTTTAATGCAATATAAGCATCAATTTGATCATCAGTAAAAACATTACCTTGTTTTAAAAAGTCTCTATCTTTATCCAAACTTTCCATTGCTTCTCTTAATGAGCCACAAACAGTTGGTATTTTTTTAACTTCACTTTCTGATAAAGCATAAAGATCTTTATCAAATGATTTACCTGGATCAATTTTATTTTTAATACCATCTAATCCAGCCATCAGCATTGCAGCAAAGGTCAAGTATGGATTTCCAGCTGCATCACCAAATCTTATTTCGCATCTTGCAGCTTTTTTGCTTAAAGTTATTGGAATTCTACACGAAGCTGATCTATTTCTTGCTGAGTAAGCTAATAATACAGGAGCTTCAAATCCTGGAATTAATCTTTTATAACTATTTGTTGTAGCATTTGAAAAAGCATTAATAGCTTTTGCGTGTTTTAAAATTCCCCCAATATAATTTAAAGCTAAATCAGATAAGCCAGCATATTTATTTCCTGAAAATAATGCTGTGTTGCCTTTCCAGATAGATTGGTGCACATGCATTCCAGATCCATTATCACCTTTTACCGGCTTTGGCATAAAAGTTGCTGTTTTACCAAAGGAATGTGAAACCATGTGAACTGCGTACTTGTATAGTTGTAAGTTATCAGCTTGATCAACAAGTGTTCCAAAATACATTCCTAATTCATGTTGACTAGGAGCAACTTCGTGGTGATGTTTTTCAACTTTAATACCCATGTCTTTCATTGCCTTTAAATACTCACTTCTCATATCCTGCTCACTATCAACTGGTGGGACAGGAAAATAACCACCTTTAATTCCTGGTCTATGACCCATATTTCCATTTTCGTATTCTTTTCCAGAGTTATAAGGGCCTTCTTTGCTATCTATTTTAAAACCTGTTTCATTCATATCATTCTTAAATCTGACATCGTCAAACACAAAAAATTCTGCTTCAGGACCAAAATAAGCTTTATCTCCAATACCTGTTTTTTTTAAATATGCCTCAGCTTTTTTTGCAGTCCCTCTTGGATCTCTTTCATATGGATCTTTTTTAATTGCATCTAATACATCGCAAAATATATTTAAGGTGTTGTGAGATGTGAAAGGATCTACAACTACTCTAGAAACGTCTGGTTTAAGGATCATATCAGACTCATTGATAGCTTTCCATCCTGCAATTGACGAGCCATCAAAGAAAATACCTTCATTTAACATCTCATCATCCACCATTTTCCCATCCATGGTTACATGTTGAAGCTTACCTCTTGGGTCTGTAAATCTTAAATCAACGTATTCAATTTCTTTATCTTTTATTGTTTTTAAAACATCCTTAACGCTCATATATTCTCCTACTTGACTAGACATATCTATCAAATTCAAGCAAATAAATAATACCCTTTTAATAAATATCACCTATGCAATTTTTACATAAGTGTATTAATATTTAAAAATAAAGAATAACAATTAAAGGTTGAATAATGAGTATATTAGACAAAGTTGCAGTTAAACGAGTAGAAAAATTGTTGAAAGAATTTGATAAAAATCTAAGTGTCAAGGCTCTGGAAACATCAGCAAGAACTGCGGAAGAGGCAGCTTCATCTTTAGGTTGCGAGATAGGTGCAATAGTAAAAAGTTTACTTTTTAAAACAGAGAATAATTTTGTTTTATGTCTAGTGAGTGGAGATAAAAAAGTTAGCCTAAATAAAGTAAAAAAAACTCTAAAAATTAAAGATGCTTCCATGGCATCCGCTGATGAGGTAAAAAGTATAACTGGATTTACAATTGGTGGTGTTTCACCAATAGGTCATCAAACTAAGATTAAAATATTTATTGATAATTCTTTAAATAGATATGAAAATCTATTTGCAGCTGCTGGGCATCCAAATTGTGTATTTAAAATAACTTATAAGAATTTAAAAGAAATAACTAATGGTTCAATTAAAGATATCGTAGAATGAGACAACCAAAATTATTAGATTATGTTTTATTAACTTTTTTAGCACTTATTTGGGCCTCAGCTTTTTTTAACATTAAAATAGCAACTTATTCATTTGGTCCAGTTACTATTGCTTTTTTAAGAGTTTTTTTTGGCGCAATACCAGTTTTATTATTATGTTATTTAAAGAATATTAAGATTGAAGCATTTTCTAAAGATTGGCATTGGTTTGCACTGATTGGATTTATAAACTTAGTTGCTCCATTTTTTCTTATAGCCTATGGAGTAAAATCTGTACAAAGTAATTTAGCTGCAATTCTGATGTCAACAACACCATTAAGCTCAACAGTCCTTGGTCACTTCTATACAAAAAATGAAAAATTTAATTTTATAAAAACTTTTGGAATATTAATTGGTTTCTCGGGAATATTATATCTATTTTCAGATAATTTATTAATTGATGAAAATAATTTTTTTTCAGCAATATTAATCCTTGTTGGTTCTACTTGTTATGTAATTGGTGGAGTTTTGACTTTGAAAATAAGTAAGAAAAAAAATGAAAATGTAACTGGTTCTATTTTAATATGGGCAGTAATAATTTTAATTCCTTTAGTCGGTTTTATTGAGCAACCATGGAATACTATACCAAGATTAGACTCAACAATATCTGTCATATATTTAGGACTTGTCTCAACCGGTCTTGCTTGGTTGTTAAGATTTAGAATTTTAGTTAATAATGGTTTAATTTTTCAATCTCAAGTATCATATTTGATCCCAATTTTTGGAACTATCTTAAGTTTTATTTTCTTAAAGGAATTAATAACAATTAAAGTATTAATATCATTAATAGCTGTTGTGGTGGGTATTTATTTTGTAAGAAAAGCAGACAGCTCAAAACTTATTTAAGTTTTGAAAAAGCTTTAATGTGTGATGGCCTGGTTTCACAACATCCACCTATTATCGTAGCTCCTGCATCTTTAAACTTTTTTGCAAATTCATACATTTTGTCAGGAGTCAAATCTTTTCGTACACCAAGAAATTCGTTTGGGTTCCCAGTTTTACTATTATTGTATGCACCAGTATAATTTGGTTTTGGGTTAGTAGTTACAAATGCATTTAATTTAAATCCAAACGGAATACCTAAATTCTTTAATTCATCTAGATTAAGTTCATAATTTTCAGGAGACACACAGGATAAAATTAGTCCTAGTAAATTCTCATGTTTAATATTCTTAATTAAGTCAGTAATTTTTTCACCACTAGGTAAATTTGTTCCATCTGAAATGTGTGCACCTATGAGGTAAGGTTTGTCAAATTCTTTAATACTTTCCATGGCTATTTTTACCTCTCTTACACTACTCAAAACGTCAAAATAAAAGAAATCTATATAAGGATTAAGTATTTTTGCCTGACTATTAAAATTTTCCATAATTTCATTTTCTTCTCTATCATCTACTTCGTATGTTAAATTTTGAGGAGGTAAGCCTCCAGCAATTAAAACATTAGGAAAAGTTTCTTTGACTTTCAGAGCTATTTCACCGGCTTTTTTGTTTAAATATTCATATTTGTCCAAAACATCATTATCTCTTAAACGAGATTTTCTTGTTGTGAAAGTTGTTGTTACAATAACTTCAGCACCTGCTTTGATAAAATCGAGATGAGTGTCTAGTACAAGTTTATGGTATTTTTCATGAAGTAAAGCATTGGTACTCCATAGAGTACCGTTTGGCTTCATACCTCTAGCAAGAAGTTCTTGACCCATCCCACCATCTAAGATTTTCAAACTTTTAAAAATATTTTTGTCCATTAATTTGATTTAACTGCCTGATTGAAAATATTATTCAATTTCATTCTAAACACAACATGTTGTAATGACTACAATTGTAGGTAGAAAATAAAAATTCTATCAAATAGACACAAGCTAATATTCTTAGTTTAATGGTCTTATGGCTACTAAAAGAAAGTTTAAAGCTAAGCCAAAGACCAAAAGAAAAAAAAATAAATTGGTCAAATTTTCTAGAAAAAAAATAAAAACGAAAAAAAAAGTCGTGATAAAAAAGTCTGCGACTAAGAAACGTTCAAAAAAATCTGGAAAAAATAATAAGCTAAAACCAACTAAAAAAACGAGAGGAGTAAAAAAAATGAGTGCAGAAGCTATGAAAGTGTCATCTGTATTAGATACTTCTCATTTAAAGGTTAAATTTCCATTTAAAGCAAAATATGGAAACTACATAAATGGAAAATTTGTAGAACCAAAATCAGGCAAGTATTTTGATAATGTTAGCCCGATCTCAAATGAGAAAATCTGTTCAGTTGCACGATCAGACGAAAAAGACGTAGAAGCAGCATTAGATGCTGCACACGCAGCTTTTCCTGAGTGGGGAAAGACAGACATCACAACTAGATCAAATATTTTATATAAGATCGCTGATGTTTTAGAAAAAAATCTAAACTTATTGGCTACAGCTGAATGTTTAGATAATGGAAAACCAATAAGAGAGTGTATGGCAGCAGATTTACCTTTGGTTATTGATCATTGGAGATATTTTGCTGGTGTGATTAGAGCAGAAGAAGGTTCAATCGCTGAAATAGCAAATAATCAATACTCATACAACTTTCACGAACCATTAGGTGTAGTTGGTCAGATAGTTCCGTGGAATTTCCCATTATTAATGGCGACATGGAAATTAGCTCCAGCTCTAGCAGCAGGAAATTGCTCAGTTTTAAAACCTGCAGAGCAAACGCCTGCATCGATTATGGTTATGATGGAACTTATTGGAGATTTATTACCTCCAGGAGTTGTCAACATTGTTAGTGGTTTTGGATTAGAAGCAGGTAAACCTTTAGCATCATCAAAAAGAGTTGCTAAAGTTGCATTTACTGGTGAAACTACAACAGGAAGATTGATTATGCAGTATGCTGCACAAAACATAATTCCAATTACTTTGGAGTTAGGTGGAAAATCTCCAAACATTTTCTTTGAAGATATCATGGATAAAGATGATGATTTCTTTGATAAATGCATTGAAGGTTTTGTAATGTTCAATCTAAACCAAGGTGAGGTTTGTACTTGTCCAAGTAGAGCTTTAGTTCAAGAGTCGATCTATGATAAATTCATGGAAAGAGCTATAGCTAGAACAAAAGCTGTTGTTCAAGACAATCCTTTGAAAATGGAAACCATGATTGGAGCACAGGCATCAGTAGAGCAGATGGAAAAGATTAAATCTTATCTCGAGCTTGGAAAAAAAGAAGGTGCTAAAGTTCTAACAGGTGGAAGTGTTGCTAAACTTAACAGTGGATTGGAAAAAGGTAATTATATTCAGCCAACTGTTTTTGAGGCAAAAAATGACATGCGAATTTCTCAAGAAGAGATCTTCGGTCCAGTTGTATCTGTGATTAAATTTAAAGATGAAGCAGAGGCATTGAAAATTGCTAATGATACTCTTTATGGTTTGGGAGCAGCTGTATGGACTAGAAATGGTAATATAGCTCACAGAATGGGTAGAGCGATACAAGCAGGAATAGTATGGACTAATTGTTATCATGCTTACCCGGCTCACTCACCATTTGGTGGATACAAACAATCTGGAGTTGGTAGAGAAACTCACAAAATGATGCTTAATCATTACAGACAGAATAAGAATCTTCATGTTTCTTATGCTGAGAAAAAATTAGGCTTCTTTTAGTCAAATAATATATACTGGTCCATGATTCGATATCATGGGCCAGAGAAAAAATATGAAAGTATCTGCAACACATTCGGCACTTAGTTTATTATCTGAACTTAAAGAAAAATATGGTGAGAAGTTAATGTTTCATCAATCAGGTGGATGTTGTGATGGGAGTGCACCTATGTGTTTCCAAGAAGGTGAATTTCCACTGGGAGACAATGATATTAAACTTGGAGAAATAGGTGGTGTTCCATTTTATATGAATGGTGATCAATATGAAAAATGGAAACATACTGATCTTACGATAGATGCCGTAAAAGGAATTGGTGGAATGTTTTCATTAGATAATGGAACTGGAAGAAGATTTTTAACTAAATCTGAAATATGTCTCGTAGTGGATAACGATAATCCAAATCATTAAATTTATTTAACAATGCCGATTTTTTTGAGTTCACAAAAAATTGTGAAGGATTGGATTGATTATAATAATCATATGAATGTTTCTTATTATCTTTTGATCTTTGATAAATATGGTGCGGATATATTAAATGACACCTTCAAAATGGGCGAGCATTCAGCAAGGACTACCGGAAAAAGTACAATGATTGTTGAGTCTCATATTACCTATAATCAAGAACTAAAGATGAATGATGAGGTAGATGTAAATTTAGTTTTTTTTGATCACGATAAAAAAAGGTTACAATACAAGATGGAAATGATCCATAAGCAAAAGCAATATTTAGCATCAACGATTGAAGTCCTTGCATTATATGTTGATTTAAATACTCGAAAAGTCTCAGAATTTGAGGGAGATAAATTAGAAATTATGGATAATTATATTAAAAACAATAAAGAAAAGTTTGATAATACAAACCTTAAGTTTTCCTCTAAATTGAAAAAGTAAATAAATTTACTTCCAGCCCGCATACTGGAAGTAATAATCTATTTATTGTCCTGGCGCTTTGTATGCACCTGATGCAACTTCACTCGCTTTAACAGTAGCTTTATTAAAATCAATAGCTTCTAACATTGTTAAATTTTTAACTGCTCCTGATGCTTCTACTACAAGTTTTACTGCTGCAAAGTCTTCAAATGTTGTAAGTTCATTAACAACAATAAAGTCATATGGACCTCTAACTATATCCATACTATGCATTGTTCCACCCATAGCTTTTGTTAATTGTTCAACTACTGCTTTTCTATCACTTTTAGGATCTTTTAAAAAACCTTGAAAAGCTTTTTCAGTGTAGTTTCCCATTATATATGCTTTCATATATTACCCCTTTCTTTATTTAAAAAATATTACAGCAAAATTTATGTATGTAGAAGTGGTATATTTGTCTAATTATTTTCTATTCGGTCCATTTCTTTAAGTTCGACTTCTAACTTATCTAATTCCTCACCACCTGCCATCATGCTTAAAAGTTTTTCTCTAGATATATCTTTTTTTTGAAATGTTCCCATACTTTTTCCTCGATTTAAAACTGTAAAACTATTTCCAACAGGATAAGCATGATGAACGTTGTGTGTTATTAAAATTACAGCTAAACCTTGTGATGCTGCTTTAACAATATATTTCAGGACCATTGAAGCTTGATGTACACCTAATGCTGATGTTGGTTCATCTAATACCAAAACTTTTGCCCCAAAATAAATTGCTCTAGAAATAGCGAGACATTGTCTTTCACCTCCAGACATCGTACCGACAGCTTGTGATGGGTCTCTAACATCAATACCTATTTGTCCCATTCTTTCTGCAGCTATAGTGTTTGCTTTTTCAATATCAAAAGTTTTGAAAAAAGGTAAACCTTTTTGTGGTTCTCTGCCCATAAAAAAATTTCTAGTAACACTCATGAGGGAAACTAATGCTAAATCTTGATAAACAGTACCTATCCCAATATCCAAAGCATCTCGTGGTGAGTCAAAAACTATTTTTTGATCTTCAAAAATAATTTCACCTTCATCAGGCTTATGAACACCTGCTAAAGTTTTTATCAAAGTAGATTTTCCAGCTCCATTGTCACCAAGTAAGCACATTATTTCGCCTTTTTTTAGTTTCATAGTGACATCTTTCAAAGCAATTACTTTACCAAAAAATTTACTTATATTATTGAATTGAACTAAATATTCAGACATCACTTAGTCTCTGTAACTTTTTTTCTAATATAATTATTGAATACTACTGCAATTAACATCATTGCGCCTAAAAAAACCTTAAACCAATCAGTATCCACATCTGTATAAAAAATTCCCATTGATACAGTACCAAAAATAATAGCGCCCAATGCTGCTCCGATGGCAGAGCCATAACCTCCAGTTAAAAGACAACCGCCAACCACAGCAGCTGCTATTGCTTCCAATTCTTTTAAAGTTCCTCTCATAGTATCTGCAGAACCTGCATCTAAAACTTGAATACAAGCAAATATTGTCGATGCTACAGCTGTTCCAATAAATAGACTTATTTTTACTCTTCCAACAGGTACACCAACATTTGTAGCACCAACTTTATCTCCACCTGATGCAAATATCCAATTTCCATATCTAGTTTTCATAAGTATCCAAGTCGCAAATAATGTAAGAGCAATAAACCATATTACTGATGGTGGAATACCTGTAGCCAATGGTGAACCGTCAGTTCTCAGTGCAATTAATTTCATCGATCCTAGCCATGTGAATAACCATTGAAAAGTGTCTGTTGCAAATAACCAAGCGATTGGATCATCCTCTATTAAAACTCTTAATCCTGGTACTTGAGTTCTTCCAGTAATTAATCTCGTAATAGCCAAAGTTGCACCCCTTAAAATGAACAACATTGCAAGAGTTACTATGAAGGATGGAAGACCAGTTTTTACCACCATTATACCATTGAAATAACCAATTAGTACTGCCATAGCAAAAGCAAAAATAATACTCGTCCATAAAGGCCAGCCCCAATAAATTGCAGGTATAGCGATACAAATTCCTGCAAAACCAATCATTGATCCAATTGATAAATCAAACTCTCCACCGATCATTAACATTGCAGCAGCAATAGCAATAATTCCTAAATTAGCTGAAACATCTAAAAAATTTAATGTCCCATAAGCGCTAAACATTCCAGTGTCACCAGCAACTATTCCAAAAAAAATAAAAACTAAAATTGAGCCACCTAAAGCACCAAGCTCTGGTCTGTTTAATAAAACTCTAAGAGGTGAAATTTTTTTAAGTCTTTCATCTTGTCCACTATCTTTTTTAGATTGAATACTCTCTGATTTTACAGACATATAAAAATTATAATTTAAAGATGATTAAAAAAGGCCTGACTAACATTAGTCAGGCCTTTAATTCGTATTTTTATCTATAACCTTGAGCTGCCCATTTAATTACTTTAGACGCATTGTCAGGAGTAACAAACCCAGGTCCAGTCATTACTACACCTGCTGGCATTGTTCCCCATCTCATATATTGTCCAAAGATAGCTATTGGTAAATATCCTTGTAGATATTGCTGTTGGTCAATTAAAAACTCTACTTTTCCTGCAGCAGCAGCTTTTAACATATTTGGAGACATATCAAACGTTCCTAATCTTACAGAACCAACTTTTCCAGCAGACTCAAGTGCTTTCAAAGCTGCTTCACCAGACAATCCAGCACCTAAAGTTAGAATAGTGTCATAGCCACCACCTAATTTTGCAGCAACAGCTTTTTGAATTTCTGTTGGGTCATTTGAAGTACCTAAAATATCAACAGATCCACCAAAACCTTTTTTGAAACCAGCACATCTTCTATCAAGTGCAACGTTTCCTACCTCATGGTTAACACATAATGCTTTTTTTCCACCAGCGGCTTTCATTTTTTGTCCACCACCTACACCTGCTTCAAACTCAGTTTGTCCAACGTGTGCACTAATTCCTAAAGATGCATAATCATCAGATCCAGAGTTCATTGATATTACAGGAATACCAGCAGCAATCGCAGCTTTAACTGATTTTCCTAAAGCAGCAGCATCTGGTAATGTGATCACAATACCTTTTGGTTTTTGTGATACAGCATTATCAATCAATTTTGCCATTTCTACCATGTCAAAAGTTGCTGGTGCTGTGTATTTACAAGACACTCCCATGTCTTTACATCCAGCATCAACTCCATTTTTAGCAACCGACCAGAAAGGATCGTTTGCTTGACCATGAGAAACCACAATTATATCTACAGCTAAAGCAGATACAGACATCATTGCCCATGCAGCCAAAGCTAATATAAAGTTTTTTATTGTTTTCATTATTCCCCTTTAATTAAAGTTAACTTTTAAAAGTAAAATCTAATCAAAATATTATTTAGTTGTAAAGCAGACAGGTTGTATTCTACTTAGGGTTGATTCAATTAAAGATTAAGTTTTTCAAACTTTTTTGATCGTAAAGATTTTTGAGCTGCATTTGCAATTATCAGAGCTTTTCTTCCCTCTTCAAATCCTGCAAGGGGTTGAATTTTCTTTCTTATAAATTTTGCGAAATGCTTTAGTTGATTTTTATAAGCATCTTTATATCTCTCAATAAAAAAATTAAGCAAAGGGGATTTATTTGAAGTTGATTGTGCAGAATATAAAGATGTTTCGTTTTGTCTTTTATTTTCTGAAATTAACATACCTTTTGATCCAAATAATTCTATTCTTTGATCATAACCGAAACTACAATGTCTAGAATTAGTTATTATGCACTGAACGCCAGCATTAGATCTAATTATAGTAGATGCTAATTCAAAATCTTTTATTTTATCAAATCTTTTGTCTGAAATGTTACTACCAGAGGCTATTATTTTTGCAGGCTCATCATCACCAAGGTAGAATCTAACAAGATCAAAATCGTGGACCATCATATCTCTAAAAATACCACCAGATTCTTTTAAATATTTGATAGTTGGTGGGGCAGGATCACGACTAGTGATAATAATTTTTTCTAATTTACCTATTTTCCCTCTTAGTAATTGTTTTCTTAAATTATTGTGTGTTGGGTCATATCGTCTATTAAAACCTAATTGTATTTTTGGATTTAATCTTTTAATTTTTTTTTTGCAGGACTCAATTTTTTTTATACTTAAATCCAGTGGTTTTTCACAAAAAATAATTTTTTTATTTTTTACGCCATCTAGAATAAATTTAATATGTGTAGATGTTGTTGAGGCAATAAAAATAGCTTTTATATCTTTATCTTTATAAGCTACAGATGGATTGTATATAGCTTTTGTTTTTAATGTTTTTGAATATTTTTTAGATAATTTTTGTTCAATGTCATAAATATATTTAAGATTGAAATCTTTACTACGCATCAAATTTTTTCCATGCATAATACCAATTCTGCCAAGTCCAAATAAAGCTATATCAATCATTCAAAATTTGTATTAAAATAACAACTTAACTAAAAAAATTTCTTATGTCAGTAAAATTAGGTGTTGCACCCATTGCATGGAGTAATGATGACATGCCTGAGTTAGGTGGTGAAACTACATTAGAGCAATGTTTAAAGGAAGCTAATGAAGCAGGCTATATAGGCATAGAGTCTGGTGGAAAATTTCCAAAGAAATCTTCTGAATTAATTCCAAAATTAGATCAATTTAATCTTAAACTTTGCTCAGGATGGTATGGGGCTAATCTAAGAAAAAATTCTGTTGAGGAAGAAAAAAAATCCATTCAAGAACAACTAGATTTATTTAAAGATTGTGATGCACCTTGTATAGTTTTCGCGGAAGTTTCTGGTTCTATACAAGGAGATCCTAATAGAAAATTATCAACTCGGCCTCAAATGGAAAAAGATGAATGGCAGAAGTTTTGTGAAAAAATTTCTGAACTAGGAAAATATTTAGAGGATGAAGGGATGCCCTTAGCATATCATCATCATATGGGAACAGTAATTGAAACTCAAAAAGATACTGAAAGACTTATAGAAAATACTCATGAAAGTGTAAAATTAACGTTAGATACAGGACACATGCTATTTGCAAAAGGAGACTCAAAATCCATATTACAAAATTATCATGAAAGAATTTTGCACGTCCATTGTAAAGATATAAGAAAACAAGTTCTTGAAAAATCTTTAAAAGAGGATTTAAGTTTTAGAAGTGCTTTTTTAGAGGGTGCGTTTACAGTACCAGGAGATGGTTGTATTGATTATCAACCTTTATTTAATGTATTAAAAAATAATAATTATTCAGGATGGTTGGTGGTTGAGGCAGAGCAGGATCCGGCAAAAGCAAATCCGTTAGAGTATGCAAAAATTGGTTATAATTATCTTACAGATACATTAAAAAGATCTGAAATTGAAATTTATAAAAATTGATTATCTATAGAGTGAAGTTAGTTCATTATTTCCAGCAGCAACACATGGAGATTTAAAACAAGTACCCACAACCCATTCAGACCCAGGATCAGGTAAAAAATTTGATGACATCACAAATATAACACCCATCTCAACTGATTGCCCCGCTTTACCTTCTGCTTTAATTCTAGGATCAGGA
The DNA here is from genome assembly GCA_902624315.1 of uncultured Pelagibacteraceae bacterium. Lineage (GTDB taxonomy): Bacteria > Pseudomonadota > Alphaproteobacteria > Pelagibacterales > Pelagibacteraceae > Pelagibacter. The sequence goes on from CACNXC010000007.1 coordinate 45,988, forward strand.
TCAGTTTTTACTTTAGTATCCTCTGAAAAAGGATTCTCTATATTAAGATTTTTGTTTATATAATTCACAACTTTGGATGAAGACCATTCGCCATTACAGGGATCACCCCAAACAGTCAACTTATCTTTATCATTATTCCCGCAATTATTTATTTCTCCATTGATAAAATCGACTACTTTCTTATGATTTTCTTTAACTAAGTTAGCTTTTGCTTCAACTGCGGGTCTTGTACTTGCAGTCCAGATCAACATACCAACCACATATACCAACGATAACAACACTAATGCTTCTAATAGTCCAAAATTTTTGAAATTTATTCGCATAATTAAAGTTTAATAATTTTTGATTTGTCTAATTTTTTTTCAAAAAAATCAATTATATTTTGTATTGTTTCTTTTCCCATTCTTATCATGCATTCCTCAGTAAATGCAGCGGTATGAGGACTTAAAAAAACTTTATTGTTTTTTAGCAAAGGATTATCCTCTTTAGGTGGTTCTGTTTCAAAAACATCTAAACCTGCACCAAATATAAGACTTTCATTTAATGCTTTATCTAAGTCATTCTCATTAATCATCCCACCTCTGGCAGCATTAATAATTATACAATTTTTCCTCATTGTTTTTAGTAAGTCATAATTAATAATATTTTTCGTTTTTTCATTAAGAGGCATATGTAAAGAAATGGCATCCATTGATTTTACTGCTTTTGTAAGATCTTCAACTTTTTTTCCACCTAATTCCTCAATAATATCTTTTGAAACAAATGGATCATAAACAAAAACATTCATTTCAAATCCTTTACATCTTCTTATTAAAGATTGACCTATTCTTCCAAATCCAGCAATTAAAATATTTTTTTTCCAAAGTTCAATTGTTTTTGGAAGTTTGTTTCTGTTAGAAAAATTTCCTGATTTAACAGCCTCATCATACATGTTTTTTCTCTTCGATATATTGAGCAACATAAACATAACATGTTCTGCCACCGCAACAGCATTTGCTGTAGCTGTAATTGCCAAGGTGATATTTTTTTCTTTAGAAGACTTGAGGTCAATATTGTCGTACCCAACGCCGTGGCGAGATATAATCTTAAGTTTTTTTGATATATTGATTAATTCGCTAGTTAAATTCGCTGTTCTAATTGATAGACCATCACACTCCAAAATTTTTTGTTTAATATCTTTGTTATCTATATTTTCAATAATCTCATAATCATAATTTGGGTTATTCTTTATGAGATCTATCCCCGCGTTATGAATAGGTTGAATTATTAAAATTTTTTTTTTATCTGACACTTAAATTTAGTAAGCTTTAGAGTCTTCTTTTGATTTGATTGATTTTAATTTAGATACAGCATCTTTTGCACCTGCACTCATATACCTTTGATCGGATCCAATAGTTACCAAATTAAATCCTAAATTAAGCATTTTTTTTGCATACTCTGGACTAGCATTATGAATACCTGCGAAAATTTTATTTTTTTTTGCATGTTCCAAGATATTCAAAATCTTTTCATAAGTTGGACTTCCTTCAGGATTATCAAAAGCTGGTTTTTGACCTATGGCAAGACTTAAATCAGCAGGTCCAATATAAATTCCATCTATTCCAGGCGTACTCATAATTTCATCTAATTTATCCAAGGCCTCTTTTGTCTCTATCATTGCCATTTTCAAAATCTCATCATTTGCAAAATCTCCATAATCTGAACCTCCATAAATTAATCCTCTAATTGGTCCAAAACTTCTATTACCTTTAGGGGGATACATGCATGCTTGAACAAATTTTTCTGCCTCAGATTTGTTACTCACCATTGGACAAATTACACCATAACACCCTGCATCTAAAATTTTCATTATTTGTCCTGGTTCATTCCAGTTTACTCTTGCTAAAGGAGTAACATCCGTAGATGAAATTGATTGCAGCATTTGTAATGCATTTGGATAATCTATAACACCATGTTGCATATCAATTGTAAGCGAGTCCCAACCTTGATGAGACATTACTTCCGCTGAAAAAGAGCTAGGAATTTGTAACCAGCCATTAATTATTTGCTCACCATCTCTCATCATCTTTTTTATTTTATTTGGCCTCATTTAAGATTTCAAACCAAGGTGAGTGTACTTTATATTAAGATAATCTTTAATTGCCATTGAACCACCTTCACGTCCATATCCAGTTTGTTTAATTCCACCAAAAGGTGCCTCAGCTATCGCAACTGCAGGAGTATTTACTGCAACAGTACCAGTTTCCATTAATTCTGAAGCTCTGTGAGCTTTATCCATAGAATTTGTATAAATATAACTACATAATCCTAAGTCATTATCATTAGCTCTCTCAACTACTTCATCAAAAGTTTTAAATGACAACATTGGAACTAATGGACCAAATGGTTCTTGTTTCATTATTGTAAAATTGTCCTTTACATTGTCAAAAACTGTTGGCTCATAAAAATATCCTTTGTTAAAACCTTGAGGTCTTTTTCCACCCAATAAAACTTTTGCTCCTTCCTTTTTAGTTGTTTCAACTAATTCTTCGATTTCTCCTAATCTTTTTGCAGTTGTTAAAGGACCTAATTGAACTCCTTCATCTAAACCATTTCCAATTTTTAATTTTTTTGTTCTTTCAATAAACGCATTAATGAATTCATCTTTTTTATTTTCTTGTATATAAAATCTATTAGGTGAAATACAAACTTGACCATTATTTCTAAATTTTGCAGTAATTGCCATATCTGCTACTTTATTTATATCAACATCATCAAAAACTATAAAAGGTGAGTGTCCACTAAGCTCCATAGTGACTCTTTGAACTTTGTCTGCGGCCTTTTTTAAGATTAATTTACCTACTCTTGTTGATCCAGTAATTGAAACCTTTTTAATAATATCAGACTCTAACAACTCATTTGAAATACTTTCAGGGTCTCCTGATAATAAGTTTACAACTCCAGGAGGGACTCCCGCTTCTTTACAAATATCTACTAACTGCATTACTGTTCCTGGAGTAATTACATCAGGTTTACAAATTACTGAACATCCGGCAGCTAATGCTGTTGAAATTTTTCTTGCTGCTAGAATTAAAGGAAAATTCCATGGCACTAAAGCTGCTACAACTCCAACTGGCTGATAATAAACATGAACTCTTGTATCTGGAAATCGACTTTCGACTGTTTGTCCATAAATTCTTTTTGTTTCTTCAGCATTCCACTCAAAAATATCAGCAGCCCCACCAGTTTCGCCAATTCCCTCTGCTAAAGGTTTTCCAACTTCAATCGTTAACCATTTTGCTAAAACATCTTGTTTTTTTCTTAAAAGATCAGCAATTTTTCTAATAATATATGATCTCTGCCAAGGTAAAGTGTTTTTCCAAACTTCCAAACCTTTCTCTGCAGATTTAAGAGCTTTTTGAACATCGGCTGAAGACGCTTTAGACGCTTGGCCAATAATTTCTTCCGTAGCAGGATTTATAACATCGTAAGTTTCTTTTTTTTCCGCTTGTTGCCACTTACCATCAATGAACTGCCCAAATTTACTATACATAATTTTTATTTTATGGTTAATTAAGCGAAATTTTAAGAGAATATATCTACAATTATGAAAAAAATAAAGCTTACATGTGCTCATGCAATTGTAAAGTTCCTGACTTCTCAAAAAATTCTTATCGAAGGTAAAAAAGAACCTTTATTCGCTGGTGCTTTTGGAATATTTGGTCACGGTAATGTAGCTTGTTTAGGACAAGCTTTAGAGGAAAATAAAGATAAACTTCCAACTTATAGAGGTCATCATGAGCAAAACATGGCTTTAACAGGAATTGCTTACGCTAGAGCAAAAAGAAGAAAACAAGTATTTGTAGCAACAAGTTCTGTAGGTCCTGGTTCTACAAATATGGTAACAGCTGCAGCAGTTGCGATGAGTAATAGATTACCAATTTTATTTCTTCCGGGTGATACTTACGCAAACAGAATGCCTGATCCAGTTTTACAACAAGTAGAACATTTTAATAATCCAGGAATTACTCAAAATGATGCTTTTAAACCAGTTACAAAATATTTTGATAGAATAACTAGACCAGAGCAAATTTTACAAACATTTCCCCAAGCTGTTCAAGTTTTATTAGACCCAGCTGATTGTGGTCCAGTATGCATATCTTTATGTCAGGATATACAAGGAGAAATTTTTGAGTATCCTGAGGATTTTTTTAAAGAAAAAATCCATAATATACGAAGACCAAGACCTGATGATTTTCAAATTAAAGAAGCAGCTGAAAAAATTAAAAAATCAAAAAATCCAATCATAATTTCTGGAGGAGGTGTTTTTTACTCAGATGCAATGGAGGAACTTTCTACTTTTGCAGTTAAACACAATATACCTGTAACACAAACTGTAATGGGTTATTCTTCTATGAAAAGAGATCATTCTCATTTTTTAGGACCTATTGGAGGTTTAGGAGGAAAAGCAGCAAACAACTTTGCAAAAAAAACTGATTTAGCGATTGCTATTGGAACTAAGTTAGGAGATTTCACAACCGGGTCATGGTCCAATTTTGAAAATCCAAATTTTTCATTAGTCTCAATTAATGTTGCAAGATTTGATGCCAGTAAGCATATGGCACAATCAATTATTGGAGATGCAAAAGTTTCTCTAAATGAACTATCACAAGCTTTAGGTGATTGGAAAGCATCCGAGGAATGGCATAAAAAATCTAGAGATGAACTTAAATCTTGGAATGAATATGTTGATAAAGAAAGTGGACCAACTAATCAAAAACTCCCAAGCTATGCTCATGCAGTTGGTGCAATTTATAGAAACTCTGATCCAAGTGATATCGCTGTCACTGCAGCTGGAGGTTTGGTAGGTGAAGTTGTTCAAATTTGGAGACCAAGAGAACTTAATACTCATGAAACAGAATGGGGCTTTAGTTGTATGAGTTATGAAATTTCTGGAGCTTTAGGAATTAAAATGGCTAATCCAAACAAAGAAGTTATTACATTTGTAGGTGATGGATCATATTTACTTTATAATTCAGATATATATTCATCTGTAATAACTAATAATAAACTTATTGTAATTGTCTGTGATAATGGTGGTCACGCTGTCATAAATAGACTTCAATTATTTAAAGGTGGAAAAGAATTTAATTGTTTATTTGAGAGTTCAAATGTTTCAAATTTAGTAAAAGTAAATTTTGCAAAACATGCAGAAAGTATGGGAGCAAAGTCTGAAGAGGTAAGTTCTATCAGTGAATTAGAGGAAGCTTTCAAAAGAGCGAAGAAATCAAAAGTGACTTATGTTATTTCAATCAAAACTCATTCGTATCAATGGCTTGAAGGATCAGCTTATTGGGAAAGTCCAACTTTAGAAATTCCCAAAACCAAAGAAAACGAAAAAGCTCTAAAATTACATAAAGAAGGTAAAGCAAAACAAAGACAGGGAGTATAACCCTAATGAGCAAAGTATTTAAAGTTGGCTTAATTGGTTGTGGTCATATCGCAGAAACATATTTCAGAGCTCACAAATATTTCAAAAATTTTAAAATCATTAAATGTGCAGATGTTAAAGAAAAAGCAGCTCAAAAATGTGCTAAAATTTATAAAATTAAATCAGTTTCGGTAAGTAATTTACTTAAAGATAAACAGGTTGAAATAATATTAAATCTAACCCCTCCAAAAGTTCATTACCAAATTGCAAAAAAGTCTTTGTTAAATGGAAAACATGTATACTCAGAAAAACCATTAGCAATTAATTTAAAAGACGGAAAAGAATTACTAAAGCTCTCAAAAAAAAAAAAATTATATTTAGGAAATGCTCCAGATACTTTTTTAGGAGGAGGCAATCAAAAATCGAAAGAATTATTAGAAAGCAAAAGTATAGGCAAAGTAAATTTAGGTAATGCGATTTTTGCTTTTCCAGGGGTTCAATCTTACCATCCAGACCCAGAACCATGGTTTGCAAAAAAAGAAGGTGGTCCAGTTATTGATATGGGACCTTATTATCTCACTGCATTAGTAAATTTATTGGGTCCAGCTAAAGAGGTAAAAGCAGCAAGTTTAATGAAAGGTTCACGATTTAGAACAATTGGTATTGGTCCTAAAAAGGGAAAAAGAATTAAGGTAGAATGTCCAACTACATATTTTACAACAATCATATTTGAAAATGGAAGTATAATCAGACTCACTTTATCTTTTGATGTTATAGCTCATCAAAGAAATCATATTGAACTTTATGGAACCAAAGGTTCAATGATTGTGCCAGATCCTAATATGTTCGGTGGTTCAGTCTATATATGTAAAAAATTGGGAAGCCCATGGAAAGAATTTAAAACAAATCAAATGCCGCTTGGAAAAATTAATATTAGAACGCAAAGTTCTAGAGCGAATGAGTCACCTACTAACGCTAATTACAGAGGAGTTGGTCTTGCAGAAATGGCTTATTGTATTGATAAAAAAAAGATACATAGATGCAATGGAGAAGTATCTTTGCATGTACTTGATTTGATACAATCAACTATGCAGTCCGCTAAAACAAATAAACCAATTAGACTTAGTACAACATGTAAAATTCCAAAACTTTTTATTAATAAAGAAATAAATAAATTAATGAGATAAAATATGCAGATTGGTATTGATCTTGGGGCAAGTAAAATTGAGTATGTATTATTAGATGATGTTGGCAATGAACATCACAGAGAAAGAACTGAAGTTCCAAAAAATTATAAAGATACATTATCTATAATAAAAAAAATAGTTATCGAACTCGAGCATAAAGCAGGCAAAGAATTACCAGTAGGTGTATGTCATCCAGGGATACATTCTATTCAAACAGGACTAGTTAAGAATGCGCCTAATTCTTTTTGGATTAATGGCAAACCATTACAAAGAGATTTACGGAGTGAGATTGGTAAAGAAATTTATTGTGAAAATGATGCAAATTGTTTTGCTTTATCAGAAGCAATAGATGGTTCTGGAAAACATTACAAAATAGTTTTTGGGGTAATTCTTGGATCTGGTGTTGGAGGTGGTTTAGTTATAGATAAACGAATTGTAAATGGACCTAATGGGATTACTGGAGAATGGGGACATAATCAAATACCGAGTGCTTGTATTGAAGGTGTTCAAATAAAAAAAACTAATTTAAGAGCTGGAGAAATAGAGAACTTTATTGCAGGTATAGGTATTTCTAAAGCGTTCAAAAACGAGTTTAAAAAAGATTTATCTGCTCAAAAGATATTTGAGATGCATAGAAAACTTGATTTAGATGCAGAAAAATTAATTGATAAATATAAGGATCAACTCGCTATGTCCTTGGCTACTGTTGTTAATATTATTGATCCAGATGTCTTTGTTTTTGGGGGTGGGGTATCTAACGAAATAAATTTTTTAGATGAAATCAAACAAAAAATGAAAAAATTTGTAGCAGGAGGCGAATTCGAAGGAACTTTTTTAAAACCTAAATTTGGTGATGCAAGTGGTGTTCGGGGTGCAGCACGTTTAGCAAGAACCACAAATTATTAAATTAATCCACTATATCAAAATCTGATTTATACTTCTCATGAATTGATATACCTAATCCAGGGGTATTATCATCTAAGTTAATAAAACCATCTTTTGGTTCTGGTTCGCCTTTAAATAAATAATAAAATAGTTCATTACCTATTTCAACTTGATGCACGGGAAAAAATTCTGAAAACGGACAATTGTTACTAGCCATTGTAAGGTGGTAATTGTGCATTTGACCAGCATGTGGAACAACAGGAACACCATACTTTTCTGCTAAAGAATTTATTTTATGGCCAGCAGTAATCCCTCCTACTCGATTTGCATCATACTGAATGAAACTTATAGCTTTTTGTTCTAAGAGGTGTTTAAATCCTAAATAACTGAACTCATGTTCACCACCAGCTATTGGAATATCACCCATCGAATTTAATTCTGCATATCCTGATATATCATCAGGTATTACAGGTTCTTCTAGCCATTTAGGTTTAAATTTAATTAAATCTGGAATTATTTTTTTTGAATACTCTAAATCCCATCCCATATATGCCTCAAGCATCAGGTCTGTATCATATCCAACTACTTCTCTCACGGCATTTACTAATTCAATATTTTTTTTGATTCCTTCTTTCCCATCTTTTGGACCCCAACCAAAACGCATTTTAAACATTTTAAAACCCTCTTTTAAGTATTTTTCAGCTTCTATCTGGAGGTCTTTAATTGGTTGGCTATAAAGTTTTGATGCATATACTGGTATCTTCTTTTTAGTTCTTCCACCCAGAAGTTCGAAAACAGGCTTATTTTTTAATTTACCCATTAAGTCCCAAATGCCTAAATCAATTGCAGAAATACCAATCATTCCAATTCCTTTTCTGCCCCAAGCCATTGTGCTCCTATACATTTTATCCCACAAATAATTATAATCGAATGGGTCTTCACCTATAACTAGGTCTTTCAAGTAACAATCAATAGCTTTTTTTGTTACCTCTGGTGCTAGAGCTGCATTTCCCAATCCTATTGTTCCATCATCAGCAATAATCTCGCATACCATCCACTGATGAAATCTAAAAGATTTCATTTTATCACCTGATTCTCTTAAAATATCTGTAGGGTTTGTACAAAAGTTTTGAACAGGAGGAACTATTTCACCGGTCCACTTATAAATTTTAGTTTTGACATCTTTTATTTTTGTCATAACTTAGATTTATTTTCTGCCATTGTTAATGCAATTTTAAAAGACTGCAAAGTAGGCTCCAGATTAGCTTTATTTTTTCCAGCAATGTCAAATGCAGTTCCATGTGCTGGTGTGGTAATTGGAATAGGAAGTCCACCTTGTACTGTCACACCTCTATCAAAACCAAAAGCCTTAAGTCCTGATTGTAATGCATCATGATACATACCCACAATGCAATCATGATTTTTATTTTTAAATGCTGTAATAAAAGAGGTATCACAAGGCAAAGGACCATCTGCATCAATCCCTAGTTTTTTTGCTTGATTTATAGCTGGAATTATCTCATTTTTTTCTTCAACACCAAATTCAGCATGTGGGTTTAAAGCCTGGACTGCTACTCTTGGTTTTTTAATACCATTAAGTTTCATAGCCTCATTAATTAGTTTAATTGGCTTAATGATATTGTCTTTTTTAATATATTTTGGCACTTCACTAATCGGAATATGAGAAGTTACTCTTGCAGTCCAAAAATTGTCAACAACATTAAATTCACAAAAGAAATTTTTTACATTTAATTTTTCAGCCATCAGGTGAAGCTCATCAGAATGTTTGTTTCCCCCCATAATCATGCTAGTTTTATTGAAAGGACCAAAGTTTATAGCATGTATTTTGTTTTGTTTTGAAAGTTCTAAAGCCACATCTAAAGCTTCAAGTACACTTTCACCAGCTTCTTTTGAGCATTCAGAAAGGGTATAGCTATAATTTTTTCCTTTGGATATATCTAAAAAAAACTTATTTCCATCTTCAAAATTTATTTGATCAAAACTATTTACAATTTCAAGATCAATATTACTTCCTGAGATTTTATTTCCATTATCTAAAATATTTTTTTCTCCAATGACAATAATATTTACTCTTTCAGTGATCTTTTCAGTTAATAATCTTGATATAAGTTCTGGTCCAATGCCTGATGGGTCCCCTAATAATACTCCAATATTAATTCTATTTTTTGACATTTTTTTCTTTACGGGTTGTATCAGATAATGTTTAAATATTTAATTATAAATTAACTTAAGAGGGAAATAATGAAAAAAAGCTTTAAATTATTTTTAGCTGCTACTTTTTTAGTAACTGAATTTTTCGTTGTTGCTCTTCCATTGATGATTACTTCTGCTAAAGCAGATGGTCACCCAATTCAAGCTATCACGCATGCTGGTTTTGGTGGTGGAACTGACGTAACTACTAGAATGATGTTATTAAGAGCAAGAAGAGTTCTTAAACAAGATATGCAATTAGTGAATAAAAAAGGTGGTGGCGGTGCTGCATCTATGGATTATATGATGACTTTACCTGCAGATGGTAACCACACTTTAACTTGGACTACTGGACATGCGGTGTCAATGGCTTTAGGAAAAACTAAAGTTAAAATTAGTGATATGCAACCATTAGCGAGAGGAACTGATGATCCACAATTATTCGTTGTAAATTGTAAATCTGATATCAAGGATGCTAAAAAGTTTATCAGTACACAAAAATCAAAATCATTAAAATATGGTACAACACATACAGGTGGTATTGATGATGTAAGTGCTATTGCTTTTACAAAAAAAGGTGGATTAAAAGATCCAACTATTGTTGCTTATAAAGGAGTTGCTCCGATTAAAACAAACTTAATCAAAGGTGATATCGATGTTGGCGTTCTTAATTTAGGTGAAGCATTGACCGAGATCAATGAAGGTAAACTTTGTGTATCAGTTGTGCTAGCTAATAATAGAATGGCTAAGATTGGTGACTCTCCGACTGCCAAAGAACTAGGTATACCAGTTTCTTTATCTACAGTTAGAGGATTTGTAACTAAAAAAGGTGCTCCAGCAGACAGAGTGAAACAATTAGAAGCTGGAATGATGAAAGCTATGAGCCATAACTACTATAAAAATTTCTTAACTGAAATTGGTCTTGATGAGACTAGTGTAGTTGGTGCTGATGAGTGGGGTAAGCAAATGGAAGAAATGCTTACTGAAATGACAGCTCAATTAAAAGCTTTAGGTTACATTAAGTAATTAAAATTCGTACATTGATTAAATGAGCGATGTACAAAAATCTAAAGGGGCAGACAAAAAAAGTTTGCCCCTTTTTTTTAATATTTCATTTAAAGTCATTTTTATTATTGTATTAATTTCGAGTGTTCTATTATATTTTACATTTACATTTGAGGAAGTTCCTCCAATTTTAAACAGAGGTATTCAACCAGCCACATTTCCGAAAGCCCTATTAATTTTAATTATTTCACTTAGCTTAATTGTCTATTACTTATCAATCAAAGTTCCTTGGAATATTGAAAAAAAATTACCAAATTCTTTTTATATTACCTTAGCTAGTTTTATTATTTTTTCAGTTGTAAGTGTTACTCTAGATTTCTTTCTCGGTATTTCAGTTTTATCAGTGTTAGTTTCATTCTTTTGGGGTGAAAGAAGAATTTTCTATTTATTTTTAGTAGCTATAATTTTTCCAATAATAGTATTCATTTTTTTTGAGACTATTTTAGGGCTTAGATTCCCCGGAGGTATTATCACAAATCTTTATTACAACTAATTATGGAAAATTTATCTTTAATGCTAGCTCCTTTATTAAGTTCAAAGTTAATGATTGTATTAATTTTTGGAACACTTTTTGGTTTAATACTTGGTGTTTTACCTGGGCTTGGACCAACAACAGGAGGTGCTTTAATTTTGCCTTTTACAATGACATTAGATCCCTTATCAGCAATTGTTTTATTGACCGCAATTTATTGTGCTGGAACTTATGGAGGTGCAATCACTGCAGTTTTAATTAACACACCTGGAACACCGGCTGCTGCTGCTACATGCTTAGATGGATATCCACTCGCTCAAAAAGGAGAAGCTGGAAGAGCTCTAGGTATGGCCACTGTATCAAGTACAATAGGAGGAATTTTTAGTGTTGTAGTTTTGGTTTTTTTTGCTCCACTACTTGCTCAATTAGCATATGAATTTGGTCAACCTGAATATTTTGCTTTAGCAATCTTTGGTTTGACGATGCTTGCATCTATAGGTGAGGGAAGTCCAATTAAAAATTTGATAGCAGGTGCGTTTGGTATTTTAATATCAACAATTGGTAAAGATTTCATGACATCGATTGATAGATTTACTTTTGGAATAAATGAGTTATCAGAAGGTATTGGTTTTATTCCTGTTGTTGTTGGTTTATTTGCTATCAGTGAAATGTTAACGCAATCAACTTTACTAGATCAGATATTTAAACGGGTAGCTCTAAAAGCTGTTAAACTGCCTTCAATTTCAGATTACAAAAAAACGTGGATTACCATTTTAAGATCTTCAGGAATTGGATCTTTTATTGGAGTTCTACCAGCAGAGGGTGGAACTGTTGCTTCATTAATTGGATATTCGGAGGCAAAAAGATGGTCAAAAAATCCAGAAGAATTTGGAAAAGGTTCAGTAGAGGGCATAGCTGGTGCTGAAGCAGCGAATAATGCTGCTACAGGAGGTGCAATGGTACCAACGTTAGCGCTGGGAATACCTGGAAGTGCTACAACCGCTGTAATTTTAACAGGTCTTATTATTCATGGTGTTAGACCAGGTCCAGATTTATTTAGAGAACAACCAGATTTTCTTTATGGAATCTTTGGTTCAATGCTAATAGCAAATGTTTTATTTTTTATATTTGGTTTTTTTGGTGCAAAGATCTTTGCTAGAATAACTTTAGTTCCAAATAAATTACTTTGGCCGATGATTTTTGCAGTTTCTGTTTGTGGAACTTACTCACTTAGTCAATCAATGTTAGATGTATGGATAATGTTATTTTTTGGCATAATTGGATTCTTTATGAGACGTTATGGTTTTTCAGTTGTCCCGGTTATAATAGGTTTAATCTTGGGAGAACTAGTAGAAGGAACTTTAAGACAATCTCTAGTAATTTTTGAAGGTAATTGGTTGGAGTTTTTAACAAGACCTATAGCTGTATCTTTCTTTATTTTGTCTTTCATTGCATTAATTTTTCCACTATTAAGAAAGAAAAATTAATGAATAAATATAATTTTGAAAATAGAAATGCTGTTGTAACTGGTGGAGCACAAGGATTTGGCTATGCGATATCAAAAAGAATTATAGAGTCAGGTGGAAAAGTAATTATCTGGGATATTGACAAGTCTGCAATTGATAAAGCAAAAAAAGAAATCAATTCAAATAATTTTCATTCTCAAGAAGTTGACATAATAGATTTTAAAAATATTGAAAACGCAATTAATGATATTGAGACAAAATTTGGCAAAATAGATATTTTTGTAAATAATGCTGGTATGACAGGTATGAATGCTAAAGTTTGGGAATATCCTTTAGATGAATGGAAAAAAGTAATTGACTTAAATCTAAATGCAACTTTTTATTGTTGTCGAGCTATAGTTCCTCACATGATCAAAAATAATTATGGCAGAATAATAAATATTGCTTCTATTGCGGGTAAAGAGGGTAATCCAAATGCAAGCGCCTATAGCACATCCAAAGCAGGAGTAATTGGTTTGACAAAATCCTTGGGCAAGGAGCTAGCTGATAAAAATATTGCTGTAAATTGTGTCACACCAGCTGCAGCAAAAACGAGAATTTTTGACCAGATGACAGAAGAACATATAAACTATATGTTGTCTAAAATACCGAGAAATCGGTTTGCGAAAGTAGATGAATTAGCTTCCTTGGTATGTTGGTTAGCAAGTGAAGAAAATTCATTTAGCACAGCGGCAGTATTTGATTTGAGTGGTGGAAGAGCAACATATTAAAAAGGAGAATAAATGAAATTGTGTAGAATAGGAAATATTGAAAAAGAAAAGCCGGCAATAATAGATAAAGAAAATAATTATCGAGACTTGTCTTCAATTATTAATGATTTAAATCCTGATACTTTAAATTTTGATACAATTGAAAAAATAAAAAAAATAGATATTTCTACTTTACCTAAACTAGAGTCAAACTCTAGAATTGGTGCTTGTGTATCTAAGCCATCAAAGTTTATTGGAATAGGTTTGAATTTTAAAGATCATGCTGAAGAACAAAATTTACCAATACCTAAAGAACCAATAATTTTTTCAAAATTTACCAGCTGTATTACAGGACCTAACGATCCAATTATTGTTCCAAAGGGATCTAACCATACAGATTGGGAAGTGGAATTAGGTTTTGTTATAGGAAAAAAAGCTATTAATGTGAGTGTTGAGAATGCAATGGATCATGTTCTTGGTTTTTTTTTAGTGAATGATGTTAGTGAGCGAAATTTTCAAAAGAACAAAGGTTTAACTTGGGATAAAGGAAAAGGATTTGATACTTTTGGTCCAATTGGTCCTTATATAGTTACAAAAGATGAAGTAACAGATTTTCAAAAACTTAATATGTTTTTAGATGTTGATGGAAAAAGAATGCAAACTGGAAATACTGAACATATGATATTTGATATAAAAACGTTAGTCTCTTATATGAGCTCTTGTATGAGTTTACACCCAGGAGACATTTGTTGCACTGGAACGCCCCCAGGCGTTGGGGAAAATATGAGTCCACCTCATTTTTTAAAGGGAGGGGAGGAAGTAGTTTTAGGTGTTGATAAACTCGGAACCCAAAAACATCAAGTTGTTCCATACAAGGAATAATATAA
>CACNXC010000008.1 GCA_902624315.1 uncultured Pelagibacteraceae bacterium
TCACTTATGGATAAAGCACAAACAAACCTGGCATTAATTTTTTTATTTCTCCAATTTTTATCTTTTTTATCTAATGCCTTATAAACTTTTTGAATTGCCTTATTAAAATTTAATTTTTTTCCAGCCCATCGTGCTGAAAAGATTCCTGGTTTTTTATTTAAAATGTCGATTTCTAAACCAGAGTCATCAGCTAAGCAGATTAGATTTGTTTTTTTTGAAAAGTATTGAGATTTAATCAGAGAATTTTCTTTAAAAGTCTTTCCTATTTCTCTTGGGCTCTTTAAATTAAACTTTGAGGTAGGAAATGTTTTAATATTAGCTGGTAATAAATCTCTTATTTCTTTTAATTTTCCTTTGTTATTTGTACCTATAAGGAGTTGTTTAATTTTTTTTTTTAGCATCTGGAAATTTAATTTTTTCTTACCATATATGTCCATATGGAAAAAGATCAAAACCAAGAAAATACAGACAAAGCATCAGAGAAAGATCAAAAAGATTTAAATCAAGATCAAAAAACTGAAAATTTAGAAACGAATGATAAAGGACAAGATCAAGAACATGATCAAGAGAAAGAAAAAACCCCAGAAGAGAAAATTTTAGAGTTAGAAGATAAACTTGCAAGATCATTTGCTGAAATGGAAAACCAAAGAAGAAGGTTTGAAAAAGAAAAAGAAGATGCTTTTGAATATGGAGGGTTTTCTTTTGCAAGAGAAGCTTTAAATTTAATTGATAATCTTGAAAGATCAAAACAAATTTTATTAAATGATGAAACTTTAAAAGATACTGAGGCATTAAAAAAAACACTCGAACATTTTGACATTATCAATAAAGATTTAATTTCAATTTTTTCAAAAAATAAAATCAAGCCTATTGAATGTCTCAATAAAAAATTAGATCCAAACTTTCACCAAGCAATGATTGAAATAGAAGATGATCAAAAAGAACCCGGAACAATTGTTCAAGAAATACAAAAAGGATTCACAATTAAAGATAGATTGTTGAGACCAGCTTTAGTTGGCGTAGCAAAAAAAAGTGAAAAAAAAGAGGAAAAAAATGAGGAAAATAAAGAAAATTCAGGAGATAAATAATATTTAAATGAACTTGTAGAATTCAATTTCAACCCTATATGAAGAGAACAAATAACTGATATGAGCAAAATAATTGGAATAGATTTAGGAACAACAAACTCTTGCGTAGCTATTATGGAAGGGAGCCAGGCAAAAGTTTTAGAAAATGCAGAGGGTGCAAGAACCACACCTTCAGTAGTTGCTTTTACTGAAGAAAAAGAAAAATTAATAGGACAACCTGCTAAAAGACAAGCAGTAACAAATCCGGAGAATACAATATTTGCAGTCAAAAGATTAATTGGTAGAAATTTTGAAGATCAAACTGTTAAAAAAGATATCGAGGCTGCACCTTTTAAGATTGTAAATTCTGAAAAAGGTGACGCATGGATTGAAGCGAAAGGAGAGAAATATTCGCCTTCACAAATTTCTGCTTTTATTCTCCAAAAAATGAAAGAGACTGCTGAAAAATATTTAGGTCAAGCTGTTACAAAAGCAGTAATAACTGTCCCTGCATATTTTAATGATGCGCAAAGACAAGCTACCAAAGATGCCGGAAAAATAGCTGGGTTAGAAGTTTTAAGAATTATCAATGAACCAACTGCAGCTTCACTAGCTTATGGTTTGGATAAGAAACAAAATAAAAAAATTGCAGTTTACGATTTAGGTGGTGGAACTTTTGATGTGTCTATTCTTGAATTAGGTGATGGAGTTTTTGAGGTAAAATCTACAAATGGTGATACTTTTTTGGGTGGAGAAGATTTTGACAACGCTGTTGTGGAATATCTAATTTCTGAGTTCAAAAAAGATAGCGGTATTGATTTAAAAACTGATAAATTGGCATTACAAAGATTAAAAGAGGCGGCTGAAAAAGCAAAAATTGAACTTTCAGCAGCTGAGCAAACAGATATTAATTTACCATTTATAACTGCTGACAAAACTGGTCCTAAACATATTAATTTAAAAATGACTAGAGCCAAGTTAGAAGCTTTAGTTGAGGACTTAATAGCTAAAACTATTCCACCATGTAAAACTGCTTTGAAAGATGCTGGAATTTCAGCAAGCGATGTTGATGAAGTAGTAATGGTTGGGGGTATGACTAGAATGCCAAAAGTCATTTCTGAAGTAAAAAATTTCTTTGGTAAAGAACCAAACAAAAGTGTGAATCCAGATGAAGTGGTTGCAATGGGTGCTGCAATTCAAGCTGGTGTTTTACAAGGTGATGTAAAAGATGTTCTTTTATTAGATGTAACACCATTATCCCTAGGAATTGAAACTCTAGGCGGTGTATCTACAAAACTTATTGAAAAAAATACAACTATACCTACAAAAAAAAGCCAGGTATTTTCTACTGCTGAAGATAATCAGCCAGCCGTTTCAATACGTGTTCTTCAGGGTGAAAGAGAGATGGCAACAGATAATAAATTACTAGGTAATTTTGAACTAGTTGGTATTGCTCCTGCACCAAGAGGAGTTCCTCAAATTGAGGTGACTTTTGATATAGATGCTAATGGAATAGTTAATGTATCAGCTAAAGATAAAGGCACGGGTAAAGAGCAAAAGATTCAAATTCAAGCCTCTGGTGGATTAAGTGATGAGGAAATTGAAAAAATGGTAAAAGATGCTGAAGCCAATAAAGAAGCAGACAAGAAAAAAAGAGAGTCTGTTGATGTAAGGAATCAGGCAGATACTTTAATTCATTCAACTGAAAAAAATCTAAAAGAGCATGGATCTAAAGTTTCAGATGCAGAGAAAAAAGCAATAGAAGATGGTTCAAATGCATTAAAGGAATCTCTTAAAGGTGAAGATATTGAGGATATTAAGAAGAAAACAGAGGCATTAGTACAAGCTTCAATGAAACTAGGAGAAGCTATTTACAAGTCACAACAAAGCACAAAACCAGATTCTGGTAAAGATGATGGAAAAGACGAAAAGGGAAAGAAAGACGATAATGTTGTTGATGCGGACTTTGAGGAAGTAAAAGACGAGAATAAAGAAAAAAGCGCTTAACTGACATCTATTTGTCCAGGTTATATACATGGCTAAAAGAGATTATTATGATGTCTTAGGAGTAAGTAAAAGCGCAAGCCCTGATGAGCTAAAATCAGCCTACAGAAAATTAGCCGTTAAATATCATCCTGACAAAAATCCTGGGGATAAATCAGCAGAAGATAAATTTAAAGAAGCCAGTGAGGCTTATGGTATACTCTCTGATAAATCAAAAAAAGAAAACTACGATAACTTTGGACATGCTGCATTTGAAAATGGTGGCAGTGGTAGAGGTGGTTTTGGTGGTTTTGGAGGTTTTAGTGGTGCAGATTTCTCTGATATTTTCGAAGATTTTTTTGGAGACTTTGGTGGTGGAGGCAGAAGAAGTTCAAGAAGAAGCTCAAATAACAGAGGTTCGGATCTAAGATATGATTTATCAATTACACTAGAGGAGGCATACACTGGAAAAAAACAGAATATTCAATTCTCCACGTCTGAAAAATGTAATACTTGTAAAGGAAATGGTTCTAAACCAGGCTCAAGTCCAGATAGATGTACCTATTGTGGAGGAAATGGAAGAGTTAGATCTAATCAAGGTTTCTTTACAGTTCAACAAACTTGTCCTCAGTGTGCAGGAAGTGGTGAAGAGATTACCAATCCGTGTGTGGATTGTAACGGACAAGGAAATAAACAAACTAACAAAAAAGTATCTGTAACAATACCTAAAGGTGTAGATGATGGTACGAGAATAAGACTTGCTGGCAAAGGTGAAGCAGGAACAAGAGGGGGTACCAGCGGAGATTTGTATTTATTTATAAATGTTAAATCTCATGAATTATTTAAAAGATCTGATGTAAATTTATTTTTTGAATTCCCAATTTCAATTGCCGATGCTGCTTTAGGTACAACAATTGAAATACCTACAATTGATGGAAAAAAAGCAAAGATTAAAATACCAGATGGAACTCAAGATGGTAAACAATTTAGATTAAAAGGCAAAGGTATGCCTTTTATGCGTAGAGGTGATTTCGGTGATCTATACGTCCAGGTAAAAACTGAAGTGCCAGTCTTTTTAAACAAAGAACAAAAAGATTTATTAGAACGATTTAGAAAAATTGAAAATGAAAAATCAAATCCAAGTATTAAGAAATTCTTCCAAAAAGCTAAAAGTTTCTGGAATAGTTAAAAATGGGATTAGAAGAAATAATTCCGGCTATTTTTTTAATAGCTGTTTTAATTTTAGTTTTACCTGAATTTTTAAGATCAAATTCAAAATCAAAAAGATTTCTCAAAAATTTGGCTATTTGGTCAATAATTGTTATATCTATTGTAATCATTTCTTTTTTTGTCTTTTAAATATAAATTATAATCTATAATAATGAATATTCTTGTTGAAGGCTGGCGTAATATAAATCACTCCTACGCACTTGTTAATCAATGGCAAATCTTCGAACTAATCAAATCAACAAACATATATTTTAAAGATGTTTCTTTTTCTAATGAAAATTGGAATTCACAAAGAAATGATAGTGGTTTAAGGAATGAAGTAAAAAATGTAATTAATAAAATCCCGCTGGCATCAGATAATATTAATTATGATATAACTTATAGAATTTCAGCACCATTTAATTTTGATAAAAAATTTAATTCAAAGCTAATTTTTATATTTGCAACCTCAGAATATAAAAATAATTTATTTAAATCAGATTACACTAATGGCGATCCAATTCAGCTGGGTAGAGAAAAAAATTTTTTTATACACACTCCATCTAATTGGTCTAAGAAAAGCTTTTTAGCGTCTGGTTTTAGAGAAGATCAGGTAATAGTTGTTCCTCATGGAGTTGACGTAGAAACTTTTAATTTAATTTCTGAAAGTGAAAAAAAAAATATTAGGGACAAATATAATATAAAATCTGATGACTATGTTTTAACAAATATTGGTGCCATGACACAAAACAAAGGTGTTGAGGATTTAGTAGCGGCATATGGAATTCTAAAAAAGAAAAATAAAAATCTTAAACTTATTTTAAAAGATCAGAGCAACTTGTATGATCGAAATGCGAATTCTCCTATAAAAAATATGCAAAGTTCGAAATTTAATCAAAAATACCAAATTTTTAATGAACAAATGTATAATGACATAATTATCATTTCCAAAAATTTAAATTTTGATGAATTAAGGAATATTTATTCTATAACAGATTGTTACGTTTCACCTTATAAGGCTGAAGGTTTTAATCTTACCCCACTCGAAGCTGCCGCATGTGGAACACAGATAGTGGTTACAGATGGTGGGCCTACTGATGACTATTTTGATGATTGTATGGGTTTTAAGATTGAAAGTAAGGAAAAAAGTCTAAATGAGAGTATTTATCTTAGCCCAAAAACTAATTCTTTAATTGAAATTCTCGATTCTATCATAAATAAGATTGACGATAAAAAAGATGTAAGAAGCAAACTTGTTCATAAAAATTTTTCTTGGGAAAATATAGTCAAAAAATTAAAAAAAGAGTTTGAAAATAAATTAAGTAAATGAAATAAGAAATTATGAAAAAAATAAACTTAGCAATTACTGGTTGCTTGGGTAGAATGGGCCAACAACTAATAAAATCTTCAAAAAAAGATATTAATTTTAAATTAGTCACACTCACAGAAAATATATTAATTAATAAAAAAGTTAATGGGATCAAACTAGAATTGAATTCTGAAAAAGCCTTTAAAAAAACAGATATAATTATTGATTTTACTGTACCTAGTTGCACGCTTGAAATACTAAAAATAGCAAGAAAGCTAAAAAAAAAAGTTGTAATTGGAACCACGGGGTTTAACAAAAAACAAGAGGATCTTATTAAAAAATATTCGAAAAAAATACCAATTTTAAAAGCTGGTAATATGAGTTTAGGAATAAATCTTTTAGTTTATTTAACAGAAATAGCCTCAAGTTCTTTAGGGAAAAATTTTTTAAGTAAAGTTTTTGAAATACATCATAAACACAAAAAAGACTATCCTTCTGGCACAGCACTTATGATTGGTAAAGGGATTGCTTATGGCAAAAAAAAGAATTTCTTAAGCTTGTATGGGAAAAAATATTTAAACAAAAAAACTTTTCCATATAGTAAAAAGATAAATTTCAACTCAATAAGAAAAGGTGAAATCATTGGGGAACATGAGGTAAAATTTTCTAGTGGTAAAGAAATAATCACTTTAAATCATGAGGCTTTTGATAGAGCTCTTTA
Source organism: uncultured Pelagibacteraceae bacterium (assembly GCA_902624315.1). Lineage (GTDB taxonomy): Bacteria > Pseudomonadota > Alphaproteobacteria > Pelagibacterales > Pelagibacteraceae > Pelagibacter. Next base: position 6,290 of record CACNXC010000008.1, read on the forward strand.
CTCTGAAGGCGCATTGACAGCAGCAAAATGGCTAGTAAATAAGAAACCTGGTCTTTACTCAATGAGAGATTTAATGAATTTCAAATAATGAATGAAATTCAAAGGGCTAAGATAGTATTAAAGATTTTAAATAAAACTTATCCCTCTATATATGTTCCATTGAAAAGTAGAAATGTTTTTACTCTTTTGATTTCTGTTTTACTTTCAGCACAATGCACAGACGTAAATGTAAATAATGTTACTAAAGATATTTATCCAAAATATTATAAACCAAAACATTTTGTAAAATTAGGAAGAAAAAAAATTGAGAAATTAATAAAAAAGATTGGTATTTTTAGAATTAAAGCAAAGAGTATTTACAACCTATCAAAATTATTAATAGAAAAACACAATGGTAAAGTTCCTAAAACATTTGAAGAATTAGAGAGCTTACCTGGAGTTGGTCATAAAACAGCTGGCGTTGTCATGTCTCAAGGCTTTGGATATCCAGCATTTCCAATTGACACTCATATACATAGATTAGCTCAAAGGTGGGGCTTAACAAATGGAAAGAATGTTATTCAAACTGAAGAGGACTTAAAAAGATTATTTCCAAAAAAAAGTTGGAATAAACTTCATTTACAAATCATTTACTATGGACGTGAATATTGTAAAGCAAGAGAGTGCTTTGGAGTAACTTGTAAAATTTGCACCAGTTGTTATCCTAAAAGAAAAAAACCAATTAAAACAAAGAAAGCATAAAATGAAAGTACTTGGAATTGGAAATGCTATAATTGATGTAATTTGTAAAGTTGAAGAAAAATTTATTACAGAGAATAATCTTACAAAAGGTACAATGAAGTTATTTTTTGATGAAATAGAATTCAAGAATCTTTTAGGATCTTTAAAAATTGAAAAAACTATTTCAGGAGGGTCAGTTGCTAACTCAATAGTTGGTTTATCTCAACTAAAAAATGATGTTGGTTTTATAGGAAAAATATCTGACGATGTTTTTGGTGCTAAATATGAGGAAGGACTCAAAAAGGAAAATGTTAAATATTTTTATACAAAAGACAAAGAAAGTCTTCCCACAGGTACTTGTTTGATTTTAGTTACGCCAGACTCTGAGAGAACTATGTGTACTTTTTTAGGTATAGCAGGAAAAATTAATGAGCATGATGTGGATGAGAAAATTATAAAAAAAAGTGAATTAATTTTTTTAGAAGGATATTTGTGGGATGAAGGAGAGCCAAAAAAAGCATTTGAAAAAGCAATTAACAATGCCAAAAAAGTTGCAATGTCTTTATCAGATCTTTTTTGTGTAGAAAGACATAAACAAAATTTTTTAGACTTAGTGAAAAAAAAATTAGATTTAACTTTCGCAAATGAAAGTGAGATAATGGCTTTGATCAACACTAAAAATTTCGATGAAGTCATCAATTTTGCAAAAGAGATAAAAAAACATATTATAATTACGCGTGGGGAAAAAGGTGCAATTGCAATTATTGGTGATGAAATCACTGAAATAAAAGCAAAGAAAGATCTCACAATTAAAGATTTTACAGGTGCTGGAGATCTTTTTGCGGCAGGTTACTTACATGGTTTTATAAATAATCTGCCTATTGAAGAATGTTTACAGCAAGCAACCAAGTTATCAACAAAAGTGATTCAACAAATTGGTGCAAGACTTTAACTTTTTATTCTTTTAAAACTGCCTTTACCTTTTTTGGGTTTAATTACTCTAGGCTTATATTTCTTAGAAAATAGATCTTTAGCAAATCTATTTTTCTTTTTTAATTTTGTAACCATTTTTTTTGCTAATTATAAAATCTTGATCATCAAAAATTTTTGAAATTTTTTTTCTCAAACGATAAATATGTGTTTCAACTGTATGAGTTTCTAATTGGGATTGATATCCCCAAACTTTAGTTTGTAATTCTTGTATCTTGACTTCTTTTTCAATTTTAAAAAGATATAGTATTGAGTTTATCTCTTTTTCTGTGAGTTTAAGTTTGTTTTCTCCACAAGACATTACACGTGAATTCAAATTAAAATTATAATTACCAATTGTGATATCAGATTGTTCATGAAATTTTTTTTTAATGAATTCAATATTAATTTTTTCTAATAGTTTGAAAATTGGTATAGGAAAGTTGTTAAAAACTATTTGATTATTCAATCCAGGTATTTCTTTTTTAGTTAATACTAAATAATTGGTTTTAGAATTTAGATCAGGTAGTTTTTGTTTATTTGCCTTTTCAAAACTAAGATTTATATCTTTTTTAATTTCAACTAAAATCTTATATAGTTCATCTAATTCATAAATTACAAGATTATGATTATTCATCTAGCTATAGAATATGATAATTTACTTAAAAAATAAACACACACTTGAGGTAGACGATTTTAAATTCAGGTGTTCTATTGGTAAAAATGGTAAAAGTAAAAAAAAAAAAGAGGGTGATAAAAAAACGCCAATTGGTTATTTTGAAATTGAAAATTTATATTACAGATCTGATAGAATAAAAAAACCATATACTAAATTAAAGTGTATTAAAATAAAAAAAAATATGGGATGGTGTGATAATCCATTCGATCTTAAAAATTATAATAAATTAGTCAAACTTGATAAAAGAATTAAATGTGAAAAACTTTTCAGAAAAGATTATAAATATGATTTGTTAATACCAATTAAATATAATTTTTTAAAACCAATCAAATTTAAGGGAAGCTGTATCTTTATTCATCTAACAGATAACTATAAACCTACACTTGGATGTGTAGCTATGAAAAAAAAAGATTTTTTGATAATGTTAAAATTAATTAACAAAAAATCAAAAATTCAAATTATTTAATTTCTCTTACCAAATATGTTAGATCCAATTCTTACATATGTGGCGGAATTTTTAATTGCATTTAAATAATCTGCGGACATCCCCATACTCAATTCTTTAAAATTTAACTTTTTATTCAACTCTCTCATCTCTTTAAAATAAACTTCTGATGGTTCATTTAATGGCGGGATACACATCAACCCCACCACCTCCAAATCAAGAGTTTTACAATAATGATAAAGCTCTGGAACTAATAATTTATCTACACCAAATTTTTGGGGCTCATTTCCAATGTTTACCTGAATAAAAATTTTTACTTTTTTTTTTTGTTTTTGCTGTTCGACAGATATTTTTTTTGCAAGTTTTTCACTATCTAAAGAGTGAATATAGTCAAATAACTTTACAGCAAATTTAACTTTGTTTGTTTGAAGACCTCCTATGAGATGTAATTTTATATTATTATTATTTAATTTGAGTTCGCTCCATTTTTCAATTGCCTCTTGAACTTTGTTTTCACCAAAATCCACGTGTCCATATTCAATTAATGGTAATATTTTATCCATACCAAAAGTCTTTGAAACAGCTATAATTTTTGGTACTTTATGATTTTTTTGATTAGATAAATTAGAGTTTATTTCTGTTTTTATATTAGTTAAATTTTGAACTATTTGATGCATAATAAATTACTTACCAAATATTACTTTATTAATACTTTCGATACAAATAATTTACAAAAACAAGATAAAGAAACGATAATAATTTACAGAAATTATTCTTCGTCAAGCATTAGAATAGACAAACTTTTAAAGCTTAAAAATTTTTTGAGGAAACAGGGAAATAAATTTTTTTTAGCTAATAATTTTAAATTGGCATTAAAACTGGGATTAGATGGTGTTTATATACCCTCTTTTAATAAAAATTTTTATCATTTAGCATATTCGACTTTTCTAAATTTTGCTGTTGTAGGGTCTGCTCACAACCTAAAAGAAATAAGAATTAAAGAATTACAAAAAGTCCAAAACATTTTTATATCATCGCTATTTAAAAAGAATAAAAACTATTTGGGTCTACATAAGTTTAAAGTTTTAGGTAAATATACTCAAAAAAAAATTGTTGCCCTAGGCGGTATATCCAAAAAAAATATAAGAAAAATTAATTTAACAGATACTTCATCTATCGCAGGAATTTCATATTTTCGATAAAAAAAAAGGCCCCTAAAAAGGGGCCTTCTTTATAAATTTGTCTTCTAACTAATTAGAATGCAAATGAAAGACCGAACTCGTAACCTTCAAAGTCCTTAGTTGCAGTACCTTGCATTGCATCTACTTCGTTCATTGCACCAGCAAGTGTCATTCCACCCATTGTGTATGAAGCAGAAATACCTGTTGATTCTTGATCGGTATTGTTAGTAGTTTTAGCAGCATCATAATCCATAGTGTGTGATGTGTAAGCGATAGAGAAATCATCGTTTACTGCATATGAAACACCATAAATTGTAGCTTCTCTGTCTAAGCTAGCAGTATCATGATCTTGATCAGATACTTGGTAACCTAGAGTGAAACCACCTACTGCGTATTTAACATACATAGTAGATTTGTTGTTATCTACACCAACACCAGCTTGGTTGTCAGAACTTGCATATCCAAGTGTTAAACCTTCAACCATTTCTGGTGATACAGCAATAGCGAAGTCCATGTATGAATCTTCGATTGTATCTGCATTACTTCCATCTACGTAAGCAACAGTTAGTGTAGCTCCACTAACCGTTGGTGAAGTGTATTTAAACATGTTAGATCCACTTCCGCCACCAATTGTGTGTGGGCTTCCTGAAGTTGCAGCACCGTCTGTATCAATTACATCCCATGCTTCTTCGTAAGCATTTGGCATTACATCGTCAACAGCACCTAACGCAGTTGATCCACCACTACCATGGAACGCTAATGTTCCCCAGTCACCACCAATATTCATGTCGTAATCATCCATGTCATCTTGGTCGATCTCGTAGTAAACACCAACAGTTAATCCACCGTCTGTTTCGCCACTTGCATTAAATTTAAGACTATCACCCATGTAGAAGCTGTTACCTTTAGATCCACTACCTCTGTTAGGGTCGTCAAAATATATTGCCGCTCCACCAGTTACTGAAAAATCAGCAGCTGTTGCAGAGAAAGTCGCTAAAGAACCAGCTAATGCTGATAATCCGATTTTCTTTAAATTGTTCATATTAATTACTCCTTTGTATTTGTTTAATTATTAATAATAAACAAAAGCAAATTATCATTTTGCGTCAAGAAAACCGCAAAATTACTGACATTTTTTCAATTAATTGTTTTGTGTTGCAAATTTGCAACATAAAAAAGACTTATTTTTTCGAAAATTTACCAATTAAATGTATATTTATTTTAATTTCATTTTAAAAACTCAAAATGTTTAATTTTCTGCAAAATATAAAATTTACTTTAATCATATTGATGATTTTTACTTTGACATCATGTTCGCAAGGTTTTTTTAAAACTGGAGATGCAAGAAAAAATCCACCTGATCCTAGAGAGAGAGTTAGAAAAAATTTAGAGGAGGGAAAAGGTTTTCGATTAATGGATTCGATGACAGGAAGCAGAGGTACAAATTTTGAATTTGCAAGCTCAAATGGATTATGGAGAGCCTCCCTTGAAGTTTTAGATTTTATGCCTTTAACTTCTGCAAATTATAGTGGCGGTGTAATAATCACCGACTGGTATTCAGAGCAAGGTAATGCTGATGAGTCTATAAAAATTACAATAAAGTTTCTAAGTAATGAAGTAAGATCAGATGCTCTTGATGTTGATATATTTTACAAAAAATGTGTTGCTACTAATAATTGTAAAATCAATAAACAAGAAGGAAATCTTAAGAAAGAAATTACTAAACAAATATTAGCTAAAGCTGCGGTATATCAAAAACAAATTAAAGATAAAAATTATAAACCTTATAGATATTCAGAGCCTAAACGCAGAAAAACAAATGACTAATTAATCAATTTGGTAATTGGTTATGAACAGATATAATTTCAAATCAGTAGAAACGAAATGGCAAAATTATTGGGAAAAAAATAAAAGCTTCAAAGTTGAAACGGATCCCTCAAAAAAAAAATTCTATTGCCTTGAAATGTTTCCTTATCCATCAGGAAAAATTCATATGGGTCACGTAAGAAATTACACTATAGGAGACGTTCTTGCTCGCTACAAAGCTCTTCAAGGTTATAATGTTTTACATCCAATGGGTTGGGACTCATTCGGAATGCCCGCTGAGAATGCGGCGAAGCAAAATAATCTGGACCCAAAAAAATGGACTGAAACAAATATTTTGAATATGAGAACCCAATTGAAAAAATTAGGTTTGTCTATTGATTGGGATAGAGAAATTTCAACCTGCAATAAAGATTATTACAAACATCAACAAGCTTTTTTTTTAGAATTATATGAAAAGAAACTAGTTTACAGAAAAGAAAATTATGTAAATTGGGATCCAGTTGATGAGACTGTTCTTGCGAATGAACAAGTAATTGACGGTAAAGGTTGGCGTTCCGGGGCAATCGTTGAAAGAAAAAAATTAAGCCAATGGTTTTTTAATATATCTAAATTTTCTCAGGAGTTATTAAATGGTTTGAATAAATTAGATAGTTGGCCCAATAAAGTGAAAACTATGCAAAAAAATTGGATTGGAAAATCGTTTGGATGTGAGATTGATTTTAAAATTGAAGGTGATTTACCCATTCAAAACATTAAATGTTTTACTACTAGACCTGACACTTTGTTTGGGTTCTCCTTTTTAGCTTTATCTGTTGACCACGAAGTATCAAAATTTTTTAGTGATAATAAAGAATTTTTAAATTTTAAAGAAGAATGTTCAAAAACTGGTACAACAGAAGAAGCTATAGCTGTTGGTGAAAAAATTGGTTTTAAAACCAATCTAGTGGCTGTAAACCCGCTTAATCCAAAACAAAAGGTCCCAGTTTATTTTGCAAACTTTGTGCTGATGGATTACGGGTTTGGAGCAGTTTTTGGTTGTCCCGCTCATGATCAAAGAGACTTCGATTTTGCGAAAAAATATAACCTTAAAATAAAGACTGTGGTCCGGCCACTTGATAAAGATGAAAAATTTGAAGTAAATGATGAGGCATATCCAGGACCAGGAATCATAATTAATTCTGACTTTCTCAATGGCCTTATTGCACCAGAAACTTCTATTCTAGAGACGATTAAAATTTTAGAAAAAGAAAAACTGGGGAAAAAACAAATTAATTTTAGACTTAAAGATTGGGGTGTTTCTAGACAAAGATATTGGGGATGCCCAATACCAATAGCATACGATAAAGATGGGAAAGCCTATCCAATCCCTAAATCGATGTTACCAGTCGAATTACCAGAAAAGATAGATCTTAACGTAAAAGGTAATCCACTCGATAGTCAGATGAATTGGAAAGAAATAAATATAGATGGGAAAAAATTGGTTAAAGAAACTGATACATTAGACACTTTTGTATGCTCATCTTGGTACTACTTACGATTCTGCTCTCCCAAGGAAACTGAATATGGATTTAAAAAAGAGGACATCAATTACTGGATGCCAGTAGATCAGTATATTGGTGGTGTTGAACATGCAATTTTACATTTACTTTACTCAAGATTTTTTATGCAAGCGTTATCACATAACAACAAAGATTTTAATATATTGGAGCCATTTAGTGGCCTGTTTACACAAGGCATGGTCTGTCATGAAACTTATAAAGACCCAGATAATAATTGGATCAGTCCTAATGAAATTGAAATTATAGATGGTAAAAAATATCTAAAAAAAGATAAATCTAAATTAATTTCTGTTGGACCGTCAGAGTCTATGTCAAAGTCAAAGAAAAATACAATTGATCCAGAAAATATTATCGCTAATTATGGAGCTGACTCAGCAAGACTTTTCATATTGTCAGATAGTCCTCCAGAAAAAGATGTTCAATGGTCTGAGGAAGGTATTCTATCATCTTTTAAATTCATTCAAAAACTTTGGAAATTAAATGAAAAAGTTGTTAATGAAATTAACAAAAATCATATTAAAGACAATGATGATGAAATTACAAAATATACCAACAAGTATTTAAAAAAAGTTCAAGATAATCTTGAGGGTTTTAGTTATAATAAAATTATAGCTAATTTATATGAAATGTATTCTTTTTTAAATAAACAAATTGAAAAAAATTATACAAAAAAAACAATCTTTGAAAATTATCAAAAAATTTTAATTACTATGACACCAATTTTACCTCATTTTGCTAATGAGTGCTTAAGCATCATAAAAGTAAAAAATTATAAATGGCCTGAATACAATGCTTCAATGTTAAAAGAGGAGAATATTAATATTGTCATACAAATTAATGGAAAAAAAAGAGGTCTAATTCAAACAAAGCCAAATATAACTGAAGAAAAACTCTTTGAATTAATTAAGAATAATGAGAAAATAATCAAATATTTAGATCAAAAAAATATAAAGAAGAAAATTTATATAAAAGATAAACTTTTGAATATAATTATTTAAATGCTTAAAAAATTTTTTTTTATTATTCTGTCATTAACTCTTTTAAATAATTGTGAATACAAGCCAGTTTATTCAAATCAAAATAATGTAAATTATAAAATAATTATAACTAGTTTTGAAGGCAACCAAGATGTAAATAACTTTATAGCCGCAAACTTAAAAAGAAGTAGTAAAGACGATGCTACAGAAATCATAAATTTAAGTTTCAATACAAAATATTCAAAAAATGTTATTGCAAAAAATACCACCGGAACAATAACTGATTATCAATCAAACGCAGAAACAGCTTTTGTAATTAAAAAAGGGGAAAATCAAGTAAATTTTAAAGTAAATGAAAAATTTAATTTTCAAAAAATTAAAGATAAATATGAGGAAAAAAATTACGAACGTAACATCATGCGAAATCTTGCTAATTCAATATCACAACAGCTCATCCTCAAACTTGAAATGATCAAATGATTTTAAAGACATTTGAGTTAGATAAAATCAAAGACAACACAATTTTCCACTTAATATATGGCAAAAATGAGGGTTTAAAAACTGAATGTATAAATGAAATATTAAAAAATAATAAAGGAAAAATTTTTAAATATGATGAAAAACAAATCAAGGATGAAATTGAATCTTTTTATGAAAATGTTTTGTCCGGCTCATTATTTGAAAACAATAAGGTCATAATTATAAATAGAGCCTCAGATAAGATTTATGAAATCATTCAGAACTTAATTGATCGAAATTTAAGTAATATTAAGATAATTTTAAACTCAGATGTTTTAGAAACTAAGTCGAAGTTAAGGAAACTTTTTGAAAAAAATAAAAATCTAGTTTGTATCCCCACATATCTAGATAATAATAGCATCTTGTCGAAATTGACTGCCTCTATCTTAAAAAAAGAAAATATCTCAATTTCACAACAAAATATAAATTTGATTGTTGAAAAGTGTAATGGAGATAGGATGATTTTACAAAATGAACTTAATAAAATAAAAGATTACTCTCTAAATAAAAAAAAAATTTCATCTGATGAAATCTTAAGATTAATTAATCTGAGCGAAAATTATGGATTATCAGAACTTGTCGATAATTGTTTAGCTAAAAATAAAAATAAAACGATAAACATTCTTAATGAAAATAATTATAATGCTGAAGATAGCGTTGTAATTTTAAGAACCTTTTTATCCAAAGCTAAAAGAATTCTCAAACTTGCTATTCAATTGGAAGAAAATAAAGATATCAATAAAACAATTAATTCAGCTAAACCACCTATTTTTTGGAAAGATAAAGAAATTGTTAAAATGCAACTAAACAGATGGAGACCTGAAAAAATAAAAGAACTTATTGAAAGTTTAAATGACATTGAACTTGAGATAAAAAAAAATTACAACAATTCACTATTTATAATTACCAACTTTATATTAGAAAAAAGCTGTTCTGAAATTAGTAATTAGATTTAATAATATCGATAATTTTATTCAGTTGTTCGACATCATGGTAAACAAAGGTAATTGTCCCTTTATTTTTTTTATTATTTTTGATTGATACATTTAAACCAATTTTATCAGATATTGATTTTTCAAGATTTTGGATATCAGGATCAATAGATTTAACAAAGGACCTCTTTTTTTTCTTGAAAATTTTGACAAAATTTTCTGATTGACGAACTGAAAGTTTTTTTTCTATGATTTTTTGAGCGACAAAACTTGCATTTTCAAGACCAACTAGTATTTTAGCATGACCAGTTGATAGTTTTTTTGTCTCAATTAAATTTAGAACGTCACTCGGTAAAGTCAATATCCTTAAACAATTAGTAATATAACTCCTACTTTTTCCGATAAATTTCGAGACTTTTTCTTGATCGTAAGAAAAATCATTTATTAATCTTTGATAACCCTGAGCTTCTTCTAATGGATTAAGATCATTTCTTTGAACATTTTCAACTATAGCAAATTCCAAAGATTTTAAATCATCTGCCTCAGTAACAACAACTGGCACTTCATGGAGACCAGCTTTTTGAGCAGCTAGCCATCTTCTTTCTCCTGCAATAATCTCATACTTTGGGTTTTCATCTGATTTTCGAACTATGATTGGTTGAATGATACCTCTTTCCTTTATAGATTTCTCTAGATCACTTAAACTATCTTCATCAAAAATTTTTCTTGGTTGAAACTTATTTGGATAAAGATCACTAATAGATAATTTGTTAGTTGCTTGTTCTACCTTTGTCTCACCTATTAATGATGATAATCCTCTACCTAATCCCTTTTTAATCTTATTCACTAGGCAGCACTCCCTATTTGATTTTCTTGGTTAATAAATTCATCTGTGAAACTATAGTAGGATTTGCTACCAGGACAATTCTTGTCATAAATTAACACAGGAACTCCGTGTGAAGGTGCTTCGGATAATCTAACATTACGTGGAATAACTGTTTGATATACCTTTTCTTTAAAATAATTTCTTGCTTCTTGTTCAACCTGAGAAGATAATTTATTTCTTCTATCATACATCGTCAAAAGTATTCCTTGAATTTCTAAACCAGGGTTTAAATTAATTTTTATTCGATCTATTGTTTTCATCAGTTGGGTTAAACCTTCTAACGCAAAAAATTCTGTCTGAAGGGGAACTAAGAGAGAATTTGAGCATACCAGTGCCATCACTGTCAATAAACTTAGAGATGGTGGACAATCTATAAGTATATAATCGTATATTGCTCCAGAATCATTTAAATAAGCGGCTAATTTTACCTTTAGAATAAATGCCCTATCACTATCCCCGGCTGTCTCGACCTCCAAACCAGACAAATCAACATTTGAAGTTATCAAATCAAGATTATCAAATTTTGTTTTTTTAATTACCTCTGAGATAGACTTAGTTCCATTTAAAATACCATAAATTGTTTCATCGGATCTTTCTGAATTAGATAAACCAAGACCAGTTGTTGCATTCCCTTGTGGATCTAAGTCAATAACTAAAATTTTTTTTCCTTGTTGTGTCAGTGCAGAGGCAAGATTAATTACAGTGGTTGTTTTTCCAACCCCACCCTTCTGATTTATAATTGAAATAATTTTCATCAAATTTTTTTTTCCATATTTTTTATATTTAACAAAAATGAATCTTTGTTTGTTAAACTTTTTTTTTCCTCATAGTCTAAATCCCAAATTTTAAGAGTATCATTTAAAATTTTTCTCCCACTTTTGCCCATGAATAAAATAATATTTTTATATTTCCGAAAATTTTTTTGAACTAAATCAAGAATTATTGGCATTGGTTTAAAAGCTCTGGACATAATCGTTCCAGTTTCAATATCTCTAAGTTTAAAGATATCTTTTTGTATTATTTCTGTGTTTAATTCCAATTTTTCAGAAACATCTTTTAAAAAAACGCATTTATGATGGCTTTTTTCATAAAGTTTTATTTTCATGCTGTTTTTTAATTTCTTCATTAAGATTGCAATGATTAGTCCAGGTATACCACCCCCAGAACCTAAATCTGAGGTTGTATTATTATTTAAGTCAACAAAATCAATTATTTGCGCTGAATCAATAATATGTCTTTGCCTTATAACCTCTTGATCAGAGTTTTTTCTACTAATTATGTTAATTTTCTTATTTTTTTTTTGGATCATGCTTATAAGGCTCTCAAGCTCATTACAAGTTTCACGTGAAACATTAAATTTTGTAATTTTAGAGTAATTTTTAGAAATTATCGAATCCATTAAGCTATATGCTTAATAGACTTTCTTTTAACGTGTGACAACAAAATATATACTGCAGCCGGGGTAATTCCATCAATTCTCAGTGCTTGACCCATAGTTTTTGGCCTTATTTCCTTGAATTTTGCTTTTACTTCGTTTGATAACCCAGAAAAATGATCATAGTCTATATTATCTGGGATAATTAAATTCTCATCTCTCTTAAAAGCTAAAATATCTGCATTTTGTTTTTTTAAGTAACCTCGATAATGAGAATTAATTTCTATCTGTTCATCTATTTCAGAGCCAAAATTCTTAATTTCAGGCCAAATTCTACGGATTTTGGTCATATTAGCATCCTTTTGGGCTAAAATTTCTTCTGCTGACCTTAAAATACCATCTTTAGCAATTTTTATGCCGTGTTTTTGAGCTTTTGTTGGAGATATACTCAAACTGGACATTTGCAGTGAAATTTCGCTCATTTTCACAAATTTATCCTCAAATTTAAACTTTCTTTCATCAGATATTAAGCCGATTTTAATTCCTTTGTTAGTTAGTCTTAAATCAGCGTTATCTGCTCTTAGACTTAATCTATACTCAGCTCTTGAAGTAAACATTCTGTAAGGCTCTGCCACACCTTTTGTGACTAAATCATCTATCATTACTCCAATATAAGCATCTGACCTATCAAGAATGAATGGTTCTTTATCCATAAGTGATAATGCAGCATTTACACCCGCAATAAGACCTTGGGCTGCAGCTTCCTCATATCCTGTAGTTCCATTAATTTGACCAGCTAAATATAAGTTTTTAATTTTTTTAGTTTCTAGTGTTAAGAAAAGTTCTCTAGGATCTATATAGTCATATTCTATAGCATATCCTGGCCTAATCATTTTTACACTTTCTAAACCATTGATATTATTAAGTATTTCAGCTTGTACTACTTCAGGTAGTGAAGTTGATATACCATTTGGGTAAATTGTGTGGTCATCAAGCCCCTCAGGCTCTAAAAATATTTGATGTCTTGTCTTTTCGGCAAACTTAACTACTTTATCTTCTATTGAAGGACAATATCTAGGACCTATTCCTTGAATGCTGCCAGAATACATTGCACTCTTAGATAAATTTTTTTCTATAATCTTATGCACCTTCTCGTTTGTATAAGTCATTGAACACGAAACTTGTTTATTCGAAATAGATTTTGTTAAAAAAGAAAAGAAGTAAGGATTTTCATCAGCTGCTTGTTTTTCTAAATTTTTGAAATTTATTGTCCTTGCATCAAGTCTTGGTGGAGTACCTGTTTTTAATCTTCCTATTTTAAATTTATATTTTTCTAATTGTTCACTCAACCCAGTGCTAGGTTTCTCATTATATCTACCTGCAGGAGTGCGCTCATCACCAATATGAATCAATCCATTTAAAAAAGTACCAGTTGTTAAAATTATTTTACTACACCTAATCTTATTACCTTTTAATGTTAAAAAGCCGTTTATTGTATTATTTGAAAAAATAAACTTTACCACTGGGTCAGAAAAAATGCTTAAATTACAATAGTTTACAAGTTTTTCTTGCATAAATTGCTTGTATAAGCTACGGTCAGATTGAGTTCTAGGACCTCTAACAGCTGGACCTCTGCTTCTATTTAACAACCTAAATTGTATTCCTGATTTATCTGCGATCTCTCCCATAACACCATCTAATGCATCTATTTCTCTAACTAAATGACCTTTACCCAAGCCGCCAATTGCTGGATTACATGACATCTCACCAATAGTATTTATATCATGAGTAAATAGTGCAGTATTTACACCTAGACGGGCTGAAGCAGCTGCTGCTTCACAACCAGCATGACCACCTCCAATTACAACAACATCAAATGAAAATTCATTTTTCATGATGTAAATTTATATTTGAAAAAAAATTTTACAAGGATCTTATTTCCCAATGCAAAAATCATTGAAAATACTACCTAATATTTCCTCTACATCAACCTTTCCAACAATCATACCTAAATGTCTAGCAGCTAACCTCAAATCTTCAGCAGCTTTGTCAAAATCTTTTTTACTATTTTTTTCTAGGAAATTTGTCAAATTATCTGAACAATGAACTAAATGTTGTCTGTGTCTTTCTCTAGTAATTAGTATATCTTCATTTGTAATAAACTTTGTTTTTAACCTATCTTTAATTTTTAAAATTAATTTATCTAAATTTAAGTTCTTCTTTAATGAAACAAAAACATGATCTAGTTTTGTTACTTCTGGATCTAATTCTCCCTCAATAAGATCTGACTTATTTACAACTAAAATTGCATTTTCTTTTAATAAATCATTCAAAAATCCGCTTAAATCAATACTTTTTGCATCTACTACCACTAATTTTAAATCTGCATTTTCTGCTCTATCTAAAGATAATTTAATTCCTTTTTTCTCTATTTCATCTTTAGAATTTCTGATACCTGCAGTATCTGAAATTATAACTGGGTAACCATCAATATTTAAACGTGTCTCTATTACATCCCTTGTTGTTCCTGCTATTTCAGAAACTATTGCTACATCTCTTTTCGATAAATTGTTTAATAAGGAAGATTTTCCCGCATTTGTTGGTCCAACGATAGCAATTTTAAAACCTTCGCGAATTATTTCACCTACTTTTTGATCATCTAAAATTTTTTTAATTTGGTCTAAAACTTCAGTGGAATCCTTTTTAATTTGTTGAACATTTTCATGGGGTAAATCTTCTTCGGGAAAATCTATTTTTGCCTCAACAAAAGATAAAATCTTTAATAATTTTTCTCTTAAACCATCAAATATCTTAGCTGATTTACCTTTCATAATTTTTACAGCTTGTAATCTTTGCATTTCAGTTTCTGCTGATATTAAATCAGATACACTTTCAGCTTTTAACAAATCAATTTTACCATTTTGAAAAGCTTTTTTTGTAAATTCTCCTGGTTCAGCTAACCTAAAATTCTCTATTTTGGATAATTCGTTTTGTAATGCTAAAACGATTGCTTTACCTCCATGTACTTGTATTTCGGCCATATCCTCACCTGTGTAGCTCTCAGGGCCTGGAAACCAGATAATTATACCTTGATCTATTAGTTCAGAAGTATTGATATTGTTTATTTTCCGAAGGGAAGCAACTCTAGGAGAGGGTAGAGGTTTTCCAGTAAGCAATGTAATTGCTTTGGAGGCATCTGATCCAGAAATTCTAATTATAGCCACTCCAGAGATCCCAGGACCAGATGATAGTGCATATATAGTCATAAATTTATTATATATTGAATTTACTTATTAGATATAATTAAAAAAAATGATTATCTGGATAGCTTCATACCCAAAAAGTGGAAATACATGGGTAAGAGCGATAATAAGTTCATTTCTAAATTCAAACTCAAGTGAAATTGATATTAATAATCTTAAAATAAGACAATTTCCACTTGCTCAAGATTTTAAGGAATTAATCAGTGATTTTAAAAGCGAGGAACAATTTGTAAAAAATTGTATTCATGCTCAAGAGAAAATAAATTTGGATAATCAAATTAAATTTTTTAAAACACATAGTGCCTATTGGAAATATGGCAATTATGCGTTCACAAATGAAATTAATTCATTGGGTGTTATACATGTTGTTAGAGATCCACGAAATGTCATAACATCAGTAATGAATCATTTTAATCAAACAGCTAATAGCTATGAAAAAGCAATGAGATTTATTACAGATGAAAAAAAAATGTTAAGTTCGGAAAATTTACCACAATCTGAAAATGATATACCCACAATTATATCATCTTGGTCCAACCATTATAATTCTTGGAAAAAATTTAAAAAAAATAATCTTTTAATAAAATATGAAAATCTTTTAACTAAACCAGAAAGTGAATTTCATAAGATCGCTGAATTTTTAACAGAATTAGTTAAAACAAAAATTAATCCTTCTCAAATTTACAATACAGTTAAAAATACCGAATTTAAAAAATTCAAAACTCAAGAGAGTATTAATGGTTTTAAAGAAGCTGCTAAAAATAAAAATAATGAAAATATAAACTTTTTTCATTTAGGTCCTGAAAATAATTGGCAAAAACTATTAAGTGAAAATACAAAAAAGACTATTGAATCTACTTTTGGAAAAGAAATGAGAGAATTAGGTTATTTATGAACCGCCCAAATGCCTTTAATATAAATTCTTACTATTCAACTTTTTGCTCTAATGCCTCAAAAAAACTCTTTGAATAGTCCTGACTATTAAATAATGGGCTTTTAGTAGCGTTTAGAAATATTGATTTTCTCAAATTTATATAATCATCGTGATTATTTGATAAATTTACCACCTTCTGAATGTAATCCTCATAATCCTTAGCTATCAGTTGCTCCATATTTAGATTTTTATTTATAGACTCCCCACATCTAGAATTAAAATTATATCCAGCCATAGTAATAACAGGAACTCCCATCCATATAGCTTCAAATGATGTGGTAACACCATTGTAAGGAAAAGTGTCCAAAGCGATATCAATTTGTTTGTACTGATCAAGATGATTTTTAAATTCCTTTTCTCTTTCTATAAATTTAATAGAATTCAACACACCACTATTATTAAATAATTCTTTAATTCTTTCTGATGCATGCTTTTTTGATGAAGTTTTTAAAATAAGCTTAGAATTATTAATTTTTTTTAAAATATTTGACCAAACAGAAACGACATCTGAATTAATCTTAGCAAAATTATTAAAAGATCCAAAAGTAAAATATTTATTCTTTAAAAAAGGAGGGGGGTTTTCATTTCTTTCAAAATTAAAGCCACAATGAGAGTTCCAAATTTTAGGTAAATAAATCACTTTTTCAGAATAGAACTTCTCCTCACCTGGACGAATTAAATTTGGATCTGAAATTATAAAATCCATATTTTTTAATCCAGTGGTGTTACAATAGCCCATCCATATGATTTGCTTTTTAGCTAATCTATTTTTAAACATTTCTAGTCGATTTGTTGATGTATAACCCATCAAATCAACGATTATATCTAATTTTAATTTTCTTACTCTATTTACAGCACTGACATTATCGAAATTCCAAATATTGATGTTCTCGTCAACCAAGTTTTTGAAATCTTTTGTTGACTGATCTTCTTTTGGATTGTTTAAAATTAAAATAATTTCAAATTTTTCTTTATCATAATTTAAAAGAATTGTTTTTAAAAAATAGGTAATTGAATGACCGCTGAGGATATCGGCTGATAAAAATCCTATTCTAATTTTTAAATTAGAAGCCTCTGGAAATTTTACTAATTGATTTTGAGGAATTTCTTTTAAGCGTTCATCTAATAACTTGCCATAATTAAAAAAGTCAGATTGTTTCCAATTTTTATCAAAACAGTTCCAGTAACCGTAATTACACAAATCCCAAGCATTAAAATTATTTGATTTTATTACTTTATCTAAATGAAATATCATTTTTTTCGCATAATTTAACCTCCGATAAATCATGGTCATTGCCAGATGAATTGGCCTATGATTTGCAGAATATTTTTCTACTGACTCATATAAATTAATAAGATCACTAAAATCAGATTTATAATCTTGTTCTATATCTTTTAACAAAACACTAGATGTAATAAAATTACCAAGACAGTCTATAGCATGAATAGTGTTTTTTTCTTTTAAAAAACCCTGTTTAAAATCCTTTAAAGCTAATAACAAAGCATTTTTATCTTTTCTATTACTTTCAATTCTGCAAATTCCTAATAGATTGCATAAACTTGAAGATCTTTCCTCCTCACTTGTTTTTGAAGTTATTTCAAATACTACCTTGGAGTATTCCCTTTGTTTAAATAATTCTTGTAATTGAATTTCAAAATTTAACGTTGAGACCATTAATCAGCTCAAGCTGGCTTATTCATTGAGTTAAAAAACTCAGCATTATTTTTGGTATCTTTTAATTTTGAATTAATAAATTCGATTGCATCCATGGTTCCCATTGGAGCTATAATTCTTCTTAACACATTCATTTTTTGAAGATCATTTTTGTCAAATAACAATTCTTCTCTTCTTGTGCCCGATTTAGTAATATCGATGGCTGGATAAATTCTTTTATCTGCAATTTTTCTATCCAAAACAGTTTCGCTATTTCCAGTTCCTTTAAATTCCTCGAAAATTACCTCATCCATTCTACTACCAGTATCAATAAGTGCAGTAGAAATAATGGTTAACGATCCACCCTCCTCAATATTTCTAGCAGCTCCAAAAAACCTTTTTGGTCTTTGAAGTGCGTTAGCGTCGACACCACCTGTCAAAACTTTTCCTGAGCTTGGTATCACAGCGTTATAAGCTCTTCCAAGTCTTGTTATTGAATCTAATAATATGACGACATCTTTTTTATGTTCTGTTAATCTTTTTGCTTTTTCTATTACCATCTCAGCTACTGCCACGTGACGTTGAGCCGGCTCATCGAATGTGGAACTAATTACTTCACCTTTAACTGTTCTCTGCATATCAGTCACTTCTTCAGGTCTTTCATCAATTAATAAAACTATTAAGTAACACTCAGGATAATTTTTAGCTATTGAGTTGGCTATACTCTGCAAAATCATAGTTTTACCAGCCTTTGGTGGTGAGATAATAATTGATCTTTGACCTTTGCCAATAGGGCTCACTAGGTCGATAAGTCGTGGAGTTAAATCCTGTTTTTTGTCTGGTTTTACTTGTTCAACTTCCATAACAAGCTGCTTGTCAGGATATAAAGGTGTCAGGTTATCAAAAGCTATTTTGTGTCTAGATTTATCAGGTTCTTCAAAATTTATTTTACTTACTTGTAATAATGCAAAATATCTTTCACCCTCTTTGGGGGCTCTAACAGGTCCCTCAACAGTATCACCAGTTCTTAAACCAAATTTTCTAATCTGGCTTGGGCTGACATAAATATCATCAGGACCTGGTAAATAATTTGACTCCATGGCTCTTAAAAACCCGAAGCCATCTTGAAGTAGTTGTAATACCCCCGCTCCTGTAATCTCCTCTTTTTCCGCTACTTTTTTCAAAATTGCAAAAAGTATCTCTTGCTTTCTCAGAGTACTTGCATTTTCAATACCAAGCTCTTCTGCTTGAGTAATAAGTTGTTCTGATGATTTAAGTTTTAGTTCTTGTATGTTCATGAATTAAATTATTAAGGACTTAATAATAGAGTTAATATATATGCTAATTTAAATTATTCAACCCTAGATAGGCTTAAATATAACAACAAATATGATTAAAATTAGCAGTAATTTAGATATTTCATTAATGTATCGATAATATTTATGGGAATGACTATTAATATCCGATCTGAATTGCCCCAGAATTCTTCCTAGATAAAAATGATACAAGGTTAGAATAATTACGAAAACTAACTTTAAAATCATCCACTTTCGCCCTAATTGTTCAAATCCTATTTCATATATTAATATCAATCCAAATATCCAGGATAAAGCCATTGCCGGTGTCATAATGTAAAAAAAAACTTTTTTTTCAATAACCTTAAATACATCTGAAACTAATGGTTTATTATTATTTTGTGAATGATAAAAAAAAATTCTAGGAAGATACAAAAGACCAGCCATCCAAGATATTACTGCTATCAAATAAAGAGATTTAAAAAGTAAATATGTATTCATAAAATATAAATTTTTTTTTACTCTCTTTACCTTGAATAAGAATTTAGATCTAATTCTCTTGCAAAATTATCTACTTTTGACCAATCAGTAAATTCATATGATTGTGAGGTGTCTGTTGGGCCATTAGTGAGAAACATAATGAGTTTAATAGCATATTTATCAAAAAGATTGTAATTTGGATAATCTACTTTACCTGCAAATACACCAATTTTTTTTGGTTTCCATTTAGAGACTTTAAGAAATTTTTTTACATAAGGATTGGTATCTGGTGTATTTTTTTCAGGTTTTCTCGCTACCACATTTACTGAAAAAAAAACGCTATTTTTTTCTTCCAAAATATCTTTATTCAAGTTAATAAAATTATAAAGATTTTTTGAATAATTACCATATCGTATACTTGCCCCAATAACAATTTGGTTAAATTTAGTTAAATCAATCTTAGTTGCTTCAAGTAAGGATATAATTTTGATAGCATTAGTATTATTAGAAAAAATACTTAATCTTTCGCAGATATTTTTAGTATGACCATCAGTGCTTGAATAAATAATTAAAGTTTCACGCATTAATATGGTACTAAGATTTATTCATTATTTGTCGAGGCATTTTTTCATAATATTTTTTCTCAAGCTTATATTCTATATCTTCTTTATCCTGTGCTGATCCCTCTGCTTGAGTAAAAGTATATTTCGCAAAATCTTTACACCAGTTTTTATTAGTATTAAGACATTCTACAGGGTAAATATTTCCACCTAATTCTTTTGCTTCATTAACTAATTCGTGGCCTAGTTCATCGGTGGTTTCCAAACAATCTGCAACAAAACTTGGTGAATAAATTACAATTTCTTTTTTTCCCTCTGATATTAATTTTTTAACTATATTTTCAGTATAAGGAGTTATCCACTCTTCAGAACCAAATCGACTTTGAAAACTCATTGTGCACTGATCAGGCTTTATATTTTTTAAATTTTTTGTGATCAAACAGAATGTTTCATAGCAATGTCTATAATAATCATCACCCTTATTTACAATTCTTCTTTTTTGCATGCCATGAAAAGTAATTATTAAACTATCAATTTTTTTACCTTGACTAATTAATTCACTTAATTTTGTATCAACCTGACTAACAGAATTATCAATAAACGCATGGGTTCTATGAAAGTTAGTTATTACTTCAAATGTTGGGATCTTCACTCTTTTTGAAAGTTCTTTAGCTAAAGCATCTATACCTGAAGCAATTGTACTTTCCGAATATTGTGGGAACATGGGTATAACAAGTAGTTTTGTAGCGCCAACGCCTTTCTTCAAGTCTTCCTCCCAACTATCATAGACCTCATTTACATATGGGGGTGATAATAAAAAAGCATGGTTTACTTCTACATATCCCTCTGGATCAATCTTCTTAAGTTCTTCACTTACATTTTTTGTAAAATCTCTCGTGTTAGTAATTAAAGGAAAGCTCTTACCATCCCAAATTCTGGCATATAATTTAGCAGATTTTTGTGGTCTAAAAGGTAAAACAAAAAAATTTAAAATTATTCTCCAAAGCCATGGATTAATATCTATAACTCTTGGATCTCCTAAAAATTTGCGTAAATATTTTCTTAGAGCCTTTGTAGTTGGTGCAGAAGGTGAACCAAGCTGAACAAATACAACTTTAGTTTTTCTTTTGGGGTGTGAATAATCCATATTTTAATAATCTTTAACTATTTTAACCAAATACTCCATCATACTAGGGTTGGTCTCTGGTAAGACACCATGTCCCAAATTAAAAATATATGGATGATCTTTGAATATATCTAGATATCTTTTTGCCTCTTTTTTTAAATTTTCTTTATCGGTTAGTAAAATTTGTGGATTCATCCCTCCTTGAATAGGTATTTTTATGTCCTTTGCGATTTGAGCAGGGTCAGTTTCATAATCAATACAGATAACATCTGGCTGAATAATTTCACAATATTTTTTATAATCTTTAATTCCTCTAGGGAAACATATTGCTGGTACATCAAGTGATTTAATAAACTCCACTAAAGAAAATGTTGGATTATAAAGATATTTACTGAGGTTTTTGTTATCTAATAATCCCGCCCAACTATCAAAAATTTGAATAATTTCAGCACCACTATTTATTTGATTCTTTATATGTATCTTTAAAAATTTTTCTATTAATCCTAATATTTCTGTTATTAAAACATCGTCTTCAAAAAAGTTTTTTTCTAAACCTTGTTTGGGCGATTTTTTATTCAACATATAGACTAGTAATGTCCATGGTGCACCAACAAAACCTATGGTGCTTTTATTTTCAGTAAGTTTATTATTTTTAACAAGATCGATCGCATTATAAACTGGATTAACTCTCTCTGTAAAAACATTTTCTGTAAATTTAGACATTTGATTAAAATTTAAATCACCAAGAATAGGACCAACATTTTTTACAAATTCTACTTTCTGATTTAATCCATAGGGTAAAATTAATATATCGGAAAAAATTATAGCTGCATCTAAATCAAATCTTTTAAGAGGTTGTAAAGTTATTTCAGCCGATAAACTAGAATTTAAACATAGTTTAATAAAATCAGTATTTTTTTTTCTAATTTCTCTGAACTCTGGCAGATATCTTCCAGCTTGCCTCATAATCCATATGGGATTTAAGTCTGTTTTTCTGTCTTTAATAACTTTCTTAATGTTAGACATATTAATAATTAAGTTTATTTAATAGTATTTGTAGTATGAACTGTGAAATACGTGGATTAAATTTTATATACATCTTATAAACCAGTTATTAACATTTAAATGTAATTTTTTGATATATATATAAGTAATATTGAAGCTTATTACCAATATTTCAACTTAACGAAAAACTTTATACAGATGTTTAATAATGTTAATAAAAGCTATGTTTTACAACATAAATTTTAAATTTATAAAATTAACCAATTTTGTTTAAATAAAACAAAAACTATTAACACTTTATACATGAGTAATATTTATCAAATTTATTTAATATCAGATTCTACGGGTGAAACGTTAGATAGAATTTTTACTGCAATTAAAGCTCAATTTAAAAATATAGATTACAAAATACACACTTACTCTTTTACAAGAACTGAAAACCAAATTTTAAAAATTTTATCAAATGCTAAAGAAAATCAAAACTCTATCATCTTATATTCAATCGTAGATAGTAGCCTTGCAAAATATCTTGCTAGAAATAGCGAAGAAAAGAAAATTCCTTGTTTTGGTGTTCTTGGAGATTTAATCTTAAGCTTTTCAAAGCTGCTTAACCAAAAAGCATCTCACCAACCCAGTGGCCAATACACTCTGAATGATGAGTATTATAAAAAGATTGAAGCAATTCAATTTACAATGAACCATGATGATGGGAATTTAGTAAAAGATATTAAAAGATCAGACATTATTTTATTGGGGGTTAGTAGGACGAGCAAAACACCAACCTCGATTTATCTCGCAAACAAAGGGTTTAAAATATCTAATATTCCTCTGGTCAATGAAAATTCAATTCCTGAGACTTTAAAAGAAGACCCAAACCTTACTTGTATTGTTGGATTAAGCACAGAAGCAGAAAGGTTAGCTGATATTAGGAAAAATCGAATGAATTCATTAAAAGAATCCCAGAATAAATCTTATACAGATCTATCTAAAATTAAAAAAGAAGTTGAGGACGCTAAAAATACTTTTAAAAAATATAAATGGCCAATTATAGATGTTACTAGAAAATCGGTCGAAGAAACTGCTGCCTCAATAATAAAGATATACGAAATATATAAAAATAATGGTTAAAATTATACTTGCCTCAAAAAGCAAAGTAAGAAAGCAAATTTTGGATGATAACAATATATCCACAGAAGTACAAAACTCTAATTTAGATGAGGATATTGTCAAAGAAGGTTTAATCAAAGAAAAAGCATCTCCAGAAATAATATCAAAAAATTTAGCTGAATTAAAAGCAAACAAGGTTAGTCAAAAAAACCAAGGTTTTTTAGTTATAGGTGCTGATAGCGTAATAGATTTAGAAGGTGAGTTAATATCTAAGCCTATAAACAGAGACCAAGCTTTAGAAATTTTAAAAAAACTTAATGGAAAAAAACACAAACTCATTAGTTCAGTTTGTATCTCTCAAAATGGTGCCATGATTTGGAATTATACTGATAAAGCAACTTTAACAATGAAACAATTTAGTTTAGATGAGCTTAAAAGTTATTTGTCAAAAATTACAGATGAAGCCCTATATGCTTACAACGTTTATCAAATTGAGGGAGAGGGTAGAAAATTATTCTTAAATATTGATGGGGATGAAGATACTATAATGGGTTTACCAATTAAGAAAATAAAGCAATACTTGAGTAATTACCAATGAAAAAATATTTAGTAATAGGAAACCCAATTAATCATTCCTTGTCTCCCAAACTTCAAAACTGGTGGCTAAAAGAAAATAATATTAATGCTACATATGATAAAATTAAATTAGAAAATCATGAAATTAAAAATTTCATTCAAACTATTAAGGAGCAAAAAATAGCTGGTTGCAATGTGACTGTGCCTTTTAAAAAAACAGTTATTCCCTTTTTAGATAAATTAAGCCCAGAGGCAGAACATACCCAATCAGTAAACACCATTACATATGATAATGGTGATTTAGTTGGACACAATACAGATATAGCTGGTTTTGATAGTGCGATTAGAAAGTTAAACTTTAGTTTAAAAGGAAAGAAAATTTTGATTTTGGGGGCTGGCGGTGTAGTGCCGTCAATAATTTTTGCATTAAAAAATATGAATGTTCATGAGATAACAATTAGCAACAGGACTAAAGAGAAGGCGGAAAATTTGAGAGTTTTATTTAATAATACTAAAATTTTAGAATGGGGAAACTTAACTGATTTTCATATGGTGATAAATGCCACAAGTCTTGGTTTGAATAATGAAAAAATAAATCTAAATTTTTCAAGTTCTGGAAATGATAAATTATTTTATGATGTAATTTATAATCCACAAGAAACTCAATTTCTGAAAATGGGAAAACAATTAGGATACAAGACCGAAAATGGAAGAACTATGTTTGTTTATCAGGCTCTGGAGGCATTTAAATTATGGCACAGGATAGAACCAAAAGTTAATAAAGACAC
Organism: uncultured Pelagibacteraceae bacterium; assembly: GCA_902624315.1. Lineage (GTDB taxonomy): Bacteria > Pseudomonadota > Alphaproteobacteria > Pelagibacterales > Pelagibacteraceae > Pelagibacter. Next base: position 31,147 of record CACNXC010000008.1, read on the forward strand.
ATTTAAGCTTTTAGATAATGATTAGAATTGGAATTTTAGGAGATATAGGATCTGGAAAAAGTTTTGTTGCCAAGTCATTTAATTATCCAGTGTTTAATGCCGACAACGAAGTTGGAAAATTATATAAAAAAAATAGAGGAATTTTTATTAAACTAAATAAGACTTTACCCAAATACATCACTCAATTTCCAATAAAAAAACAAGAGGTAACAAAGACAATATTAGCAAATAAAAATAATTTAAAGAAAATTATTAAAATTATTCATCCTGAAATAAGAAAGAAGATGAATATTTTTTTAAAGAAAAATAAAAAAAGTAAATTAATCGTTTTAGATATTCCTTTATTACTTGAGAATAAAATTAATAAAAGAAAAGATATTTTGATATTTGTTCAATCTAAAAAATCTGAAATTTTAAAGAGATTAAAAAAAAGGCAAAATTTTAATTCAAAAATTACGAACAGATTTAAAAAAATACAACTACCACTTGATTACAAAAGAAAAAAATCAAACTTTATTATTAAAAATAATTTTACAAATAGATTTATTAAAAAACAGATAAAATATATTCTTAAACAAATACATTAAGTGAAAGAAGTAATTTTAGATACAGAAACAACGGGATTGTCTGTTAAAGAGGGTCACCGAATAGTTGAGATAGGATGCATTGAGTTAGAAAATTTTATTCCTACAAATAATAACTTTCATTGTTATTTAAATCCTGAGAGAAAAGTTTCTGAAAAAGCTTTAGAAACTCATGGATATACAGACGAATTCTTGTCTGATAAAAAAAAATTTAAAGAAATAGCAGATGATTTTTTACTTTATATAAAAGGAAAAAAACTAATCATTCATAATGCTGAATTTGACTTATCGCATTTGAATAATGAATTGAAAATAGCAGGTAAAGATTTAATTAATAATGAAATTATAGATACTGTTGTTTTAGCTAGAGATAAATTTCCAGGATCTTCTAATAGTCTAGACGCACTATGTAAAAGATATAGAATAGATAATTCTAAAAGAGAAAAACATACAGCTTTAATTGATTGTGACTTATTATCAAAAGTTTATATTAATTTAATAGATCAAAAAGAGCCTAAGTTAAATTTTAGTAATGATATTAGTGAAAATAATCAAGCTTTAAAAACAAACATTTCCTATTTCAAAAAAGTTATTAAACCTAGTGAGGAAGAAAAAAGAAATCATGAAAGATATTTAAAAATTAATTTGAAGAAAAATTTTTTTAATTAAATTGTTTGTTATAAAGTTCATCAAAATCAACTTTTTTTTCAAATTTAATATTTGGATACCCTGATATATGTAAAAGATTAAGTAGAGCTTTTTCTAATTCTGGATAAATTTCCTTCTGAACATCACATAGTATAATTTTTTGTAGAATTTTTTTATCTTTAATTTCTTCATTGAGTTTTATTACAGATGTATAAGTCATTTCAAAATGAGATTTTTTTTTACTTTCTGAAGTATCATGAAATTTTAATAAAGTATTTACTTCTATAATTTGTGCTTTTAAAGGCTTTGAGTTTATTTCAATATTTAATTGATATTTTGGTATAAAATCTTTTACGTATAAATATGTCTCAACATCAGGTGTTTCACCCGAGATATCTTTTATAAATTTACTTACAATTTTATAATTTTCGTTCATCGTCTTCCTCAATGTCTTCAAACTCACCTTCTATATATGGTTTTTTAATTTTTGTCTCATTCTTAAATTTACTAACAATTTTTCCGAAAAATAATTTCCTAGTCAGAGGAAAAATTAAAAGAAATCCAAACAAGTCAGTGGCAAAACCAGGAACTATTAATAATAAAGCTGCAAATGCTATAGCTGCACCTGAGATTATCTCATAAATTGGCGCTTCGTTTTTTATAAGTTGGGAAAAACCAGATCTGAGAGTATTTAACCCTTCATATCTTGCATAAATCACTCCAATTATTGCTGTTATAAATATGAGCGATATTGTGTTAAATGCTCCTATTTGACCACCAATCTCAATGAATAGATAGATTTCTATAATGGGTATTAAGATAATTGTAATTAATACTGAGTTCATTTGTCTTTAATCTAATTGCTAGTTGAAATTATTCAACATAGTAATTAGATTAATCACATGAATTATAGTTTCGAATACATTGATATCATACTATTAGCCATGATAGCGGGATTTATTTTTTTGAGACTAAGAGGTATTCTTGGAAAAAGAACTGGCTTTGAAGGAAAAAACCCTCAACAATTCCAAGAAATTTTAAAAGAGGTTCATCAAGAAAATAATTTAAAACAAAAAGAAAATTTTGATAAAAAAGCTCAAAGCGAATTTTTAAAAGGTGCAAAAATTGCTTATGAAACCATCATCACTGATTTTAGTGATAATGATAATAAGCTTATAGCTAGCAAACCATTACTTAGTAAAGAGATTTACGAAGAATTTAATAAAGCTCTTAAGGATAGAAGTAATAGAGGCCACTATGCTGAAATTACATTTATTGGAATAAAATCTGCTGACATAAAAGAACATAAAAAAATAGATAAGGCTCTTCAAGTCACAGTAGATTTTGTAAGTGAAATTATCACATGTATTAGAGATAAAGAAAAAAAAATTGTTTCAGGCAGTCCTGATAAAATTAAAACCATTTATGATACTTGGACATTTTCAAGAGATATGAGATCTAACAATCCAAATTGGTTGTTGGTAAATACTCTTAATTAAGTGAATAGTAAAATTTCAGAAAAAGATAAAAAAACTTGGAATGAGTTTTTATCAAGCGATCAAAAATTGCAGGATAAAGACAAATTACAAATAAAAACAAATGTAAAAAAAATAAGATCATTAGATCTTCATGGAAAAGGTCTTGATGAAGCAAACCAGATCATAGAAACTTTTATAAAGGAGTCTTATGAAGATAAGATTCAAAAATTGGTAATTGTAACTGGAAAAGGCCTTCACTCAAATAATGAAAAAAATCCCTATGTTTCAAAGGATTTTGGTATTTTAAAATATTCTATCCCGGAATTTTTAAAAAGTAACCAAGACTTAATGAAAATTATTTCAAATATAAGTCCGGCAAGTATAAAAGATGGTGGTAGTGGGGCTTTTTATATTTTTTTAAAAAAAAAATAATCTATATTTTTAACTATTCAATAATATAATGTTTTAAATGATAGTTTGGCTAGCATCATATCCTAAAAGTGGAAATACATTCGTAAGATCTTTATTGTCATCATATATATTTTCTAAAGATGGTAATTTTAATTTTGACTTATTGACAAATATTAAGCAATTTCCAGATAATTCATTATTTAAGCAATTAGGTATTGATATTAATAATGAGGAAGAAATGTTTAAGAATTATATTAATACCCAAAAAATATTTAATAAGAATGATTCTATTCGTTTTTTAAAAACACACAGTTGCTTTCATAACAATGAAAAATTTAAATTTACTGATCGACATAATACACTTGGAGTTATCTATATCGTTCGAGATCCAAGAAATATTGTGACATCATTTGCTCACCATTTTCAGATAACACCTGAACAAGCTTATGAAAATTTATTATCCCATCAATACCTAGGTAAATCTTCAGATAGACATTGCATAACTTATCTAGGGTCATGGAAGCATCATTTTGAGTCATGGAAAGTTTTTAGAAGATTTAATAAATATTTGTTAGTGAAATATGAAGATCTAATTAATGACACTGAAAAAACTTTCTTAAATATTTTAAAATTTATTGCTCATCTTGGTCGTGTAAAATTTAGTTACGATGAAAAAAAATTTGAAAATACTCTAAAAACAACAGGATTTGAAAAAATGCAAAAACTTGAGGCAGAGGAAAGTTTTGTTGAGGCAAAGGAAAATAAACACGGGCAAAAAATTAAATTTTTTAATATGGGTATTCAAAATGATTGGAAAAAACTTCTTGATCCAAAAATAAGAGGGAATTTAGAGAGAGAATTGGAAAATGAAATGAAAGAACTGAATTATCTTTAAAATTTTTTTTAAAGAATAAATTTTGATAAATCCGTGTCTTTTATAAGTGTGTCCAAATTTTTATCAATATATTCTTTGTTAATAATAATTTTTTCACCAGCTCTATCAGTAGCCGTAAAACTAATTTCATCTAAAATTTTTTCAATAATTGTGTGTAATCTCCTTGCACCAATATTTTCTACAGTCGCATTTACTTCTGAAGCTATATTTGCAATTGCATCTATCCCATCCTCTGCAAATTCTAAATCTACATTTTCAGTTTTTAATAGAGCTATATATTGCTTAATTAAACTATAATCAGGTTCCTCTAGAATTCTTTTAAAGTCCTCACTTGTTAAAGCTTCTAATTCAACTCTAATAGGTAATCGACCTTGTAATTCAGGTAATAAGTCTGAAGGTTTAGCAAGCTGGAAAGCTCCTGATGCAATAAATAAAATGTGATCTGTTTTAATAGGTCCATATTTTGTGTTAACTGTTGTACCCTCAATTAAAGGTAACAAATCTCTTTGAACTCCTTCTCTTGATACATCGCCTCCAACCCTATCAGTTCTGCCAGAAATTTTATCAATTTCATCTAAAAAAACTATCCCATTATTTTCTGTTGAAACTTTAGCTGCTTTAATAATTTTATCTTGTTCAATTAATTTGTCAGACTCATCATTAATTAAAATTTCGTGAGATTCTTTAACAGTCATCTTTTTTTTCTTTTCTTTCGTACCTATAGATTTGCCTAGCATTTCGCCAATATTAATCATGCCAACATTAGCTCCTGGCATACCTGGAATTTCGAATGAAGTACCACTTCCACCAGTATTACTTACTGCTATTTCAATTTCATTGTTATCTAAATCACCATCTCTTAATCTTTTTCTAAAACTTTCTCTAGTTGCCGTACTTGCCTTTTTCCCAACTAAAGCATCTAAAACTTTTTCCTCAGCCATTTTTTGTGCTTTAGCATAAACTTCTTTTCTTTTTTTTACTTTTTCCATTGAAATCGCAATTTCAATTAAATCTCTCACAATTTGTTCAACATCTCTTCCTACATATCCAACTTCAGTAAATCTTGTAGCTTCAACTTTAACGAATGGAGCCTCAGCAAGTTTTGATAGTCTTCTAGATATTTCTGTTTTACCAACTCCAGTTGGTCCAATCATGAGTATATTTTTTGGTAAAACCTCATTCTTCATTTCACCCTTTAAGGCTTGTCGTCTCCATCTATTTCTAAGAGCCACAGCAACAGCTTTTTTAGCTTTATTTTGGCCTACAACAAATCTATCCAATTCCGAAACAATTTCTCTTGGTGATAATGAGCTGACTAAAGTTTCGTTATCTTTAGAATTTTTATCTTTTGGAACAAGAGGTGTAACATTAGATTTTTCCATTAAATTTTTTCAACCTTAATATTATTATTGGTAAAAACACAAATTTCTGAGGCAACTTCAATTGCTTTTTTTGCCACCTCTTCAGCACTCATATCTGTACCCATCAAAACTTTTCCAGCTGCTAGAGCATAATTTCCACCTGAACCAATTCCAATTACATCTCCCTCTGGTTCAAGTACGTCTCCAGTTCCAGAGATAATATAACTATTGGCTTTGTCACCAATAGCCATAAGTGCCTCAAGTCTTCTTAAATATTTATCTGTACGCCAGTCTTTTGCTAGTTCAACAGCTGCTCTCGATAAGTTCCCTGCATGTTTTTCTATTTTTGCTTCTAATCTCTCAAACAAAGTTAAAGCATCTGCAGTAGAACCTGCAAATCCAGCAACAACATCTCTTTTCTCAATTTTTCTCACTTTTGATGCAGTGCTTTTAACAACAGTATTACCCATACTGACTTGTCCATCACCAGCAACTACCACTTCATTATTTTTTCTAACTAAAACAATCGTTGTCATAGCTTATAAATGGATACTAAATTTGATAGTTCAAGCCCAGGTTTAGTATTATTGCCATATTTGGATAAAATATGTATACCTCTTTTTAATTATGAAGCGTAAAGGTAAAATTAGTCGAAAAACAAAAGAGACCAGTATAAATGTTGATCTCAATATTGATGGTAAAGGTAAATATAAGATCGATACTGGAATTGGATTTCTTAATCATATGCTTGAGCAGTTATCTAAGCATTCATCAATAGATATGAGTATTAAAGCTAAAGGAGACACGCATATTGATCTTCACCACACAACCGAGGACACAGGTATAGCAATTGGCGAGGCTTTAAAAAAGGCATTAAAAAAATCGGTTGGTATTAGAAGATATGCACATGCTATGATACCGATGGATGAAACTTTATCGCGTGTAGCAATTGATATCTCGAACAGACCTTATTTGATTTGGAAAGTAAAATTAAAAGTCGAAAAGCTTGGTGAGATGGATACAGAACTTTTTAAAGAGTGGTTTCAGGCTTTTTCTCAAGCGGCAGGGATTACTTTGCACGTAGAAAACATTTATGGTGATAATAGTCACCACATAATCGAGTCTTGTTTTAAAGGACTAGCAAGATCATTAAGAGCTGCATTAGAGATAGATCCTAGGAATAGCAAATCAATTCCATCTACTAAAGGCTCATTATAAAATTAATGAATGTTACAATTGTTGATTATTATTCAGGGAATGTCTCATCAGTATTAAATTCATTTAAAGAAGCTGCTAAATACAAACCAGATTTAAATATTAAAATTAAATTATCTAACAAATTAGAAGATATCAAAAATGCAGATAAATTAGTTTTGCCTGGCCAAGGCTCGTTTAAAAATTGTATTAATTCTTTAAAAGGTATTGATGGTTTGGAGGAAGCATTAAAAGAACAAGTGCAGATAAAAAAAAAATTCATTCTAGGAATTTGTGTCGGAATGCAAATGTTTGCTGATTATGGAGAAGAAGATGGTGGAAGTGAGGGGCTAGGATGGATAAGTGGGACAGTTAAAAAAATTAAAATACCAATAAAATTTCAGGAAAATTGTAAGTTACCACATATAGGATGGAATGGTGCAGGTTTTTATGTAGTAAGAGGACCTATCGCAGATAAATTTACAAATAGACTTGGATCTGGAGAAGCTGGAGATAAACATTTTTATTTTGTTCATAGTTATATTTTTCATCCCAAAGATATTGATAATCTTTTAGGTGAAACATATTACGCAGGCCAAAAATTTATGAGCGCAGTTATAAAAGAAAATATTATAGGCACACAATTTCACCCTGAAAAAAGTGGAAATGATGGTTTATTAATGATTAAAAACTTTTTATGTTTGTAACTCAAATGAGTAAGCTTTTTCTGATAATTTTTTGTTATTTTTTTATTACTTCATGTCAAAATGTTCCAAATTTTGAAAATACAAATAAAAAAAGCCTTGATAAAGAATTTACAATTTCGAGTGATGTTAAGTTGAAAAATAATAAATGAAAATATTTCCAGCAATAGATATTAAAGATAAAAAATGTGTGAGATTAGTTAAAGGAGACTTTGATAATAAAACTGAGTATGAAATGTCTCCAGTTGAACAAGCTAGTAAATATAAAGATCATGGTTTTAAAAACTTACATATAGTTGATTTGGATGGAGCTTTAACTGGCAAAACCACTAATTTAGATATTATTCAAGATATAGTAGGTAAATTTGACCTTAAAATTGAGGTTGGTGGCGGAGTGAGAAACTTTGAAAGTATTCAAAAGTATACTGATGCTGGAGTTGAAAAAGTAATCCTAGGCAGTGCCGCAATAAAAGATAAAAATTTTTTAAAAGAAGCATGTGAGAAATTTCAAAACAAAATTGCCTTAGGTTTAGATGCTAAAGATGGATTTTTATCGGTATCTGGTTGGAAGGAAAATTCTAATCAATTAACTCTGGATTATTTAACAGAAGTAAATGGTTATGGTATTAGTAGATTGATTTATACAGATATCAATCGAGATGGCATGAAGCAAAGCCCAAATTTTGAAGAGACTTCAAAAGTCGCGGAGAAATCAAATTGTCCTGTGATTATTTCTGGTGGTGTGTCATCAATCGATGACATTAAAAAAGCCAAAACTTTAAAAAATATTGAGGGTATTATAGTTGGCAAAGCTATTTATGATGGAGATATAAAGTTAGAGGAACTGGTAAAAGAAGATGCTTAAAAATAGAATAATTCCTTGTTTAGATGTTAAAAATGGACGTGTAGTTAAAGGTATTAACTTCGTTGATTTGAAAGACGCTGGTGATCCTGTTGAGCAAGCAAAAATTTATTCCGATGGAGGAGCAGATGAAATATGTTTTTTAGATATTACTGCTTCAAACGAAAATAGGGATACAATTTATGATGTAGTTGAGAGAACATCAAAAAAATGTTTTGTACCTTTAACTGTTGGTGGAGGAGTAAGAAGTATAGTTGATATTAATAAATTATTAAATTGTGGTGCAGATAAAGTTTCTATCAATACTGCAGCTGTCGAAAATCCAAAAGTTGTTTTAGATAGTTCAAAAAAGTTTGGTTCACAATGTATTGTTGTTGCAATTGATGCGAAGAAAAATGGAGACAAGTGGGAAATATTTACCCATGGAGGTAGAAACAATAGTGGTCTTGATGCTTTAGAGTATGCGAAAAAAATGGAAGATAATGGGGCAGGAGAATTATTAGTGACCTCTATGGATAGAGATGGAACACAAATAGGTTATGACGTCGATTTGATGAGCAAAATTGCATCAAAAGTAAATATACCTCTGATTGCATCAGGAGGCGTTGGGAACTTAGATCATTTGGTTGATGGAATTAAGTTAGGAAATGCAAGTGCAGTTTTAGCAGCTTCAATATTTCACTATGGAAAACATTCAGTGCAAGAGGCTAAGGAATATTTGGACTCAAAAGGAATTCCTGTTAGAATTTAGTATGCTAAGTACACTTGAAAATTTATTTAAGCTTGCGCGTGAAAGAAAAGAAAAGCCAGTTGATGGATCTTATACTAATAAATTATTATCAGATAAATCACTAAGCAAATCAAAAGTTCTAGAGGAAATAAATGAACTTATTGAGGCTGTAGATAAAGATACTAATAAAATACATGAAGCTGCTGATGTATTTTATCATTTGATAATTTATCTTGAGGTGCATAACATTAAAATTGAAGATATAGAGAAAGAATTAGAAAAAAGAAAAAAATCTAATGAGTAAAATTAAGATTATATTTTATTTAATATTAGGTTTTGTTGCTTATAAAGGTTACGAAGCTTTTACAAATTTTGAAATTAGCGTCTCTGATAGAATTACCGAGATAGAAGAAAAAGCTGATTTTGAAAGACAAGGAGAGGTTATAGCCTTAATGATGTATTTAGGCGATCCTCCAAAATTAAATGAACATTTATTGGTAAAAAATAAGTCTAAATGTCTAGAAATGAAACAAATAGCAGAAGAAACATCTTTTGCATATTATGAATGTGCTATAGTTGATGCCAATTTAAGAGGTGGAAAAATAACCAGCATAAATGAGGAGCTTGAAGTTTTACAATGACATATGATGATAATAATATTTTTGCAAAAATTTTGAAGGGTGAAATCCCTTGTAAAAAAATTTATGAAGATGAGTTTGTGTTATCTTTTCATGACATCAATCCTCAAAAAAAAATTCACGTCTTAGTAATTCCAAAAGGAAAATACATAGATTTAGATGATTTTACTAACAATGCTTCTTCAGATGAGATGGTAGGATTGTTAAAAGGCATTAATATAGTAGCAAAGAAACTTGGTATTTCTGTCGATACAGGTAAAGGATATAGAGCCTTAGCAAATATTAATGAACATGGTGGTCAAGAAGTACCTCATCTTCATTTTCACTTATTCGGAGGCGAACCAGTTGGTAAGATGGTGCAGTGAATAAAAAAGTTGAGAGAAATTATTTAGAAATATCTTATTTAAAAGATTTAAAAGATTCTTCAAATTTTTCAGATCACTACTCAATAAATTTAGTCAATCCAGTTGATTTTCAGTTAAATAAATTTTTTTACAAAAATATTGGCAAAAGTCATCATTGGGTAGACCGATTAGTGTGGAGTGAAAAACAATGGCTGGGCTATGTTTCTGATAAAAAAGTTAAAACCTATGTATTGAAAGATAAGGGTGAATTAGCAGGTTATTTTGAACTAATTTTACATAAAGATAAAAATGAGGTTGAGATAGCGTACCTGGGTTTATTAGAGGAATATCAGAATAAAAAATTAGGTTCATATTTATTATCAGCGGCTATTAAAAATTCTTTTAAAGAAAAACCTAAAAGGGTCTGGGTTCATACGTGTTCATTAGATCACAAAAATGCATTAAATAATTATATTGCACGAGGTATGAAAGTTTTTAAAACTGAAACAGTGGTAATTTAAACTAGTTTTGTTGTGGAAGTTTAAATATTTCCTTTTTTAATTTTTGATTTCTTTTAATGGAAGAAAGATAAGTAATACTTACATTTTGATAAATATCTACTGTCTGCCACCCAATTAAGTTATAAGTCTTTTTATGGAAAAATAGATTTATCTCGTTTTCATTTTCTACAAAACTGAAGTTTATAAAATTATCACCTATTTCTCTTTGATCTAAATTTTTTATTTTTTTTAATAAATATTCTTTATTGAGAATTGTATCTAGGGGAGTTTTTTCAAGTGGATAAAAGTAATAACTACTTAATGTTTTAATAACTAATGATTTTCCATTTGCAACCAAAATCTTTTGATTACTTAAATTATATTTACAATAAATTTTTTTTGGATACTCAATTACACAACTACCATTTTCAACCTTACCATTAATATTTTGCTCAAAATCAAATGATACATTTTTAATATCTGTAAATTTTTTGATTATATTTTCTTTTATTGATGCTGAGACATTGGAAATTATTGAAAAAAAAATTAGGATAATAAATAGTTTTTTCATTTAAGAACATCTCTTTTTCCAACATGATTTGCTTTACTTACCATTCCTTCAGCCTCCATCATATCAATTATTCTTGCAGCACGATTATATCCAATTTGAAGTTTTCTTTGTAAAAATGAAGTGGATGCTTTTCCTTCTGTTTTGATTATTTCAATAGCAGTTTGATATAATTCATCTTTTTCGCCTTGATTTTTTGTTTCATTCAATTCTTTTTCATCAGCAAAATTGAGTATTTCATCAACATAATCAGGCTCTGCTTGAGACCTTAAAAAATTATTAATTTTTTCTATTTCTGTGTCCGAGACAAATGGAGCATGAATCCTCACAATTCTATTTGCAGATGACATATATAGCATATCGCCTTTTCCCAACAATTGCTCAGCTCCCTGTTCGCCTAAAATTGTTCTACTATCTATTTTAGAGGTGACTTGAAAAGAAATTCGGGTTGGAAAATTTGCTTTAATCGTGCCTGTAATCACATCAACACTTGGCCTTTGAGTAGCCATAATAATATGAATACCTGCAGCTCTAGCCATTTGTGACAATTTTTGAATATAATTTTCAATTTCTTTTCCTGCCACTAACATTAAATCAGACATCTCATCAACTACCACTACTATGTAGGGCATCGGCAATTTATGTTTTGAATTATAACTATCAATATTTCTCACTCCTTCTTTGGTCATCAGCCTATATCTGCTCTCCATCTCTTTAACCACCCAACCGAGAACAGAGGCAGCCTTTTTTGCTTCGGTAATGACAGGGCAAAGTAGGTGTGGAATTCCTTCATAAGTAGAAAGTTCTAACATCTTAGGATCAATTAAAATAAATTTACATCTTTCTGGAGTATGCTTGTAAAGAAGAGACAAAATTATTGTATTGATACAAACAGATTTTCCTGAGCCTGTGGTACCAGCGATAAGTAAATGAGGCATTGCAGACAAGTCTCCAATAATTGGAGTGCCAGAAATATTTTTTCCTAAAGCGATAGGTAATTTGATTTCTTTTTTTTTAAAGTTTGAATTGTCTAAAATTTCACTGAGAAATACATTTTCTCTATTTAAATTTGGAAGTTCTATACCTATGGTATTACTTCCTGGAATAGTTGCTATACGCGCAGACTCTGAGCTTGTATTTCTTGCAATGTCGTCGGATAGATTGATTATTTTAGAGACTTTAATGCCTGCCGCAGGTTCAAATTCATTAAGTGTAACAACTGGGCCATGGCTAACTTTTTTAATCTTTCCATTAACACCAAAATCTAAAAGAATTTTCTCTAAAAATTCTGGGTTATTATTTTCATTTTCTTTGACACTTTCTCTCTCTTTTTTTGTAGGAGTTTTTAACAAATCAATTGAAGGAAGAACAAATTTGTTTTTTGAAGACCTGTTATTTTCAGCTTTAATAAATGGCAAATCCTCCTGTATAATATCTTTTATTTCATCTTGAGGGATAAATTCGTTTATAAGTTCATCCTTATTTGTATAATTTTTAGAGTTTTTCTTAAATAAAAAATTTGAAATTTTTTTAATACTTAGAATAAAATTTTTTAATTTAAAATTTATACTTAAAATGAAAAAGAATAGAGTTAATATTAAAAGTAAATAATATGAAAAATCTTCAAATCTATTTAATAAATTAATTAAAAAGTTTTCTGATAGGTAATTACCAACAAAACCACCACTACCATTGATATAAAGTGTAAAATTTTCAGAGTGAAATTTTGAGAAAAACAAAGATCCAAATAATGCATAAATTGTTACAAAAAAAGTGTTATCTATAACTACTAAAATCTCTTTTTTTCTAAAAATACTTAAACCCGTAAAGATATAAGTAAAAGGTAATAAGTAACCTATTAAGCCTATTGATTGAAAAATAAAGTCAGAGGCTACACTACCCTGATAACCCAAGATATTTTTGATTATTCTATTTTCTGGAAAAATGAAATTCGGGTCTTCTGGAGAGTATGATATTAAGGCAATTAAAATTAAAATTCCAATGAAAAGAACACAAATACCAAAAATTTCAATTAATCTGTTAGTAATGAATGTTAAGGCTGTGTTTGATAGTTTTTTTATATCCATATTAAATGAATCAAATTTACCACTTTGTATCATCTAATTTTTGTTGTTAAAATTAAAAATTAATATGAAACTTTGTATTCTAGGTGGTGGATTAACTGGATTAAGTTTAGCAAAATCTTTAGTTAAAAAAGGACTTTCCGTTGATATTATTTTAAGTAAAAAAAATTTAGATTTTGATAGCAGTCGAACAATTGGTATATCAAATGATAATTTAATATATTTTAATAAAGAAATACTCGATATCAAAAAATTATTGTGGGATATAAAAAAAATTGAAATTTATTCTGATAATCTAAAAAGTGAAAAAATTTTAAATTTTGAAAATAACAATAAGTCTCTCTTCGCTATACTTAGAAATAATGAATTACAAAGTAAATTATTAACAAGTTTAAAAAAAGAAA
>CACNXC010000009.1 GCA_902624315.1 uncultured Pelagibacteraceae bacterium
TGTCTTTTTTAAAAATTTTTTTAATATTCAAATTTTTAATCGTCTTATAACTATAGATAATTTTTTTTTTATTTTTATAGATAATATATAAATTTCCCCATTCATTTTTGAAGGGACCAGAAAATCCAGCATTGAACATTCTTTTGAATTGATAAAAAGATACGTCATTATTAATTAATCCAGAATTGGGCACAGTTTTAGGATAAGCCTTTATTCTCTTTTTATTATTTTTCTTAAATTTAAATCTTTTTTTATATTTAATATGCAATAAGATTTTAGATAACAGAATTAGATTAATTTTTTTTAACTTATTCATAACAGAAAAAAGGGTATCATCCTTATTAATTCTAATCTTTTTTTGAAATAAAATTTTTCCACCATCTATTTGATTACTCATTTTATGGATCGTAACACCAGTTTGTCTTTCAAAATTGTAGATTGCTCCAGACACACAATTTTTTCCAGGATAAAAAGGTAATATTCCAGGATGAAAATTATAACATCTATATTCAAGACTTTTTAAAAAACTTTTATTTAAAATTATTGATGAAAAAATACTTAAAAGAATCTTAATTTTTTTATTTAAATTTAAAATTTCTTTATTTTTTTTTTTAAATTGTTTTCTTGAAAAAAACATGACACCTTTTTCTTTACATATTTTTTTTATACGATTGTTGTAAGCATCACTAGAGCTGATAACATATTTAATTGTGATTATTTTTCCCCAAATTAATAAAATTTTTTTAAAGCTTTCTAAACCTGTTGACTCCCCTATGACTAAAGCCAAAGGAATTTTGTCATATTCTCTTATATATTTCCTTTTCAATTTTTCCTCTATCAATTTTATTATTCTGGTTTAATGGAAATTTTTTAAAAAAAATTATTTTTTTTGGAATAGAATAAATTGGTAGTTTTTTTTTCAATAATTTTAAAATTTTATCTAATTTTATTTTTTTCTTATTTTCAATAGCCAAACACAAAAAATCAATTCCCAAGTTAGAAATTTTCATTAAAATCACATTTGTAATATTAAAATTTAAAATAACAATTTTCTCTAATTCAAGTGCGTCTACTCTATAACCAGAAATTTTAATAGTATTGTCTTTTCTGCCGATAATATGTAGAAATTTTTTACCATCCAAATAACCTAAATCTCCTGTGAGATATGCTTTTTTTGATTTAAATTTAAAATAACTTTTTGAATTTTTATTATGACCTATATATCCTTGACTTACACAATCTCCAATCATACAGATTTCTCCAATTTTATTAGGCGCTAACTCTTTTTTATTCTTAAGAATTTTGAGTTCCATCAACGGATGAGATTTACCAACAGGTATGCTTTTTCCATCAATTATTTCTTCTATACTTTTTTTATTAATTCTGTGCATTGTATTTACAATGGAGGTTTCTGTAGGACCCCAAACATTATATATTTCCGTTTTTTTTTGATATTTTTTCCATTGTAAAATATCCATTGGAGAAAAAAAATCGCCACCAGATACAATTCTTTTTAACGGCATCTTTTTTTTTATTAAATTATATTTTACAAAATTTGAAAAAAATGTTGGAACAGAAAAAATTGATGTAATCTCATTTTTTTTTATTTCCTTCATACTCTCAATCGGATTAGACGGATTTTGAATAATGCACATTGGAACATTGAAATACAAACCAGAAAATAAATCAAACATTGAGATATCGAAAGAAAACTGAGTTGCTATTCCTATTTTCTGCTTAGACCATTTTAAATAATTCTGAGACCATTTAAGAGTATTATGAATATTTTTAAACGATAATTTTACACCTTTAGGAGTTCCGGTTGTTCCAGAAGTAAAAAGTAAATAAAAGGTATCATTAAAATTTTTAAAATTTTCAATTTTGAATCTTCTAGAAAATAAATTGTTTATTTTATATTGATTTGAAAAATTAATTTTTTTATCAGAACAATTAATTAAAAAATCACTTTTAAGAGTTCTGAGAAAAAAATTAATTCTTTCTTCTGGAAAATTATTTGAGATAGGACAAAATATTTTTTTTGAGAATATTACTGATAATATTGCTACTACAGACTGAATGTTTCTATCTACAATTATTGGAATAAATTTTGATTTATTCTTTTTAATTTCTATTGAATTTGTAAAAGCTAAGTTTATTAATTCAGAGTAAGTTAGTGAATTTTTACTGTCGAAAATAATTTTTTTATTAGGATGCTTTCTATAATTTTTTATAATTTTGTTAATTAAAATATTATTTTTTTTTAACATTAGAAAGTAGTTCTGTAAAAAAATTATTTTTATAAAAAAACATGGTTTTAATTTCACCTCCAAAACAACTGACATTCGTAGTAAATGAACCTACATAAATATAACCTTTTTTTTCCATAATTTTTTTTTGTTTATTAAGATTTTTTACAAAATACCCAAAATGATGAACACCAGGTCCCTTTTTTTTTAAGAAATTATACACGGTTGATTTATTATTCTGTGGAATAACAAATTCCATCCACACTTCATTATGAGGATTATAAGCTATTATTAGTTTATTTTTTTGATTGAGATCCTTGTAAACAAATTTTTTTTTTAGGTTAAAAAAAAATCTTCCAATTTCATTTTCCTTACAAACAATGCCAATATGATGAATTTTCACTTATCTATATTTTTATTAAATCTGTATATTTATTAAATTTTTTAAAATTTTTAGGTTTAGAAATATCTATCTTTTTTTTTGTTTTTTTTCCAATCTCAATAGCCAATGTTAGTATATCTAGGGAGTCTAATATACCACTATCAACTAATTTTTTCTTCTCAATGTCTTTTAAAATTGATTGACCCTCTTTTTCAATTAAAAATTTATCAACAATTGTTTTAACTATTTTGTTTTTACTCATAAATTTTACTAGTATTTACATTACGTTGATTATTTATCAACTATTTAGTAAAAACTTAATATTAAACATAATGATTTTAGCAATAATTCCAGCTCGCGGAGGAAGCAAAAGAATCAAAAATAAAAATATTAAAAATTTTTTTAAAAAACCAATAATCTCATACCCTATAAACGAGGCAATTAAATCTAAAATTTTTGATAAAATTATAGTTTCAACAGACTCTGACAAAATAAGAAAGATTTCACAAAAATTTGGAGCTAATGTTTTTTTTAAAAGGCCTAAAAAATTATCAGGAGATAAAGTTAGTGATAAATTAGTTATTAAACATGCAATCAAATGGGTTACAAAACACATTGGAAAAGTTCGATATGTATGTGTAATTTATCCAACAGCAGCATTGATAAAAAAAAAAGATCTTAAAAAATCATTTAATACCATTAAAAAAAAACAATGGAGTTTTGTTTTTTCTGCAAAGAAATATACATATCCAATTCAGAGATCATTTTCGATGAACAAAAATAAATCTCTAAAAATGATGTCAAAAAAATATTACAATAAAAGATCTCAAGAACTAAAAGATTATTATCATGATGCTGGTCAATTTTATTGGGGGAAAACTGATGCTTGGCTTTCTAATAAATTGATTTTTGGAAAAAATTCAACAATACATTTATTAGATTATTTTGACTCCCATGACGTAGACATCCCAACTGATTGGAGAATTTTAGAAAAACTTTATAATTTAAGAAATACAAAAAAATATGTTCGGAAAAAAAAATAAACCTTTTTTTATTGCTGAAATTTCGTCTAATCACAACGGACTAATAAGAAATGCAATAGATTTGATTAGACATGCAAAGTTATATGGAGCTGATGCAGTAAAGTTACAAACTTATGAGCCAAATACAATGACCATTAAATCAAACAAAAAATTTTTCAAAATAAATGAAGGGTTATGGAAAGGACATAGTTTGTGGAGTCTTTATAAAAAAGCCCACACCCCATATGAATGGCACAGCAAATTATTCAAGTTTGCGAGAAAAATAGGAATTAAAATTTTTAGTACACCTTTTGATGAAAATGCAGTCGATTTTCTTGAAAAATTGAATTGTCCTTTTTATAAGATTGCATCGTTTGAAATGTCAGACATACCGTTAATTAGAAGAATAGCTAAAACAAAAAAACCAATGATTATTTCCACTGGAATGGCAAATCTTGAAGAGATAAAATTTAGTTTTAATAAAGCGAGAGAATTTGGAGCAAAAAAAATAATTTTACTTTATTGCGTAAGTAATTATCCCTCAAAAATAAATGATTTTAATTTGAACAATATAAGATTATTAAAAAATAAATTTGACTGTGAAGTTGGTTTTTCGGATCACTCTATTGATAATAGGATTGCCACATCTGCTGTATTAGCGGGTGCAACTTTAGTCGAAAAACATATAAGTTTAGAAAATGAGAAATCTTTAGATTATGAGTTTTCAATAAGTGGAAAAAATATAATTCAATTTAAAAATGATATTAATAATCCAAAAAAAATACTAAAAGAAAAATTGTTTTATAAAAGATTACTTGGAAAAAATCATTTTTTTAGAAGTAAAACAGAGGATAAAAGTAAAATTTTTAGAAGATCAATTTTCGTAGTTAAGAATGTCAAAAAGGATGGTATACTTAGCAAAAATAATATTAGAATAATTAGACCAGGTTTTGGAATTTCGCCAATTTATTATGAGGATATTATTGGTCAAAAAACTAAATTAAAACTATTAAAAGGACAACCTTTAGAAAAAAATTTACTAAAAAAAGCAGGAATAAAAATTTATGAAAAAAAATAGTAATAATTTAAAAATTATTGATCAAATTCAAAAAATCAGAGGAAAAAATAATGTTAACTGGATGAATCTTTTAAGGCTTGCTTATAAAAAAGCACCCTCTGAAACTGCATTAATAATGTCTAAGATTTACAAGGATGATATCAAAATATCGAAACTTGTTAAAAAATTATCAAAGAAATAAATCTTAAATGAGATGTTTATTCCTTGGGTACAGAAGTAATAAAACAAAATTAATTAGTTTTTTAAAAAAAAAAGGTTTTTCTGTAAAACAAACTGATCAAAAAATTGATTTGAGGGCAACTAATTATGACTTGATTATTTCTTTTGGATATAGAAAAATCATTAAAAAAAATGTTTTGAGAAAACTTAAAAGACCTATTATAAACTTACATATGTCTTATCTTCCTTACAATAGAGGAAGTCATCCAAGTTTTTGGTCTTTTTATAACAATACAACTAAGGGAATTTCAATTCACGAAGTGAATGAACTTATTGATGCTGGTCCAATTATTTATCAAAAAAAAATCAATTTTAAGATTAATAAAAATAAAGACCTCACATTTAAGCAAGCTTATAAAAGATCATTTAAGGAATTAGAGAAACTATTTATTAACAAATTTGAAAAGATAAGATTTTATAACTACCAAACAAAAAAAAATCTAATCGAAAAAGGATCGTTTCAAAAAATTAAAGATTTACCTAAGGGGCTTAAAGATTTTAATGTGAGTATTCACTCTTTTATTAAGAAAAAATCTTGATATCTATTAATATAAAAATTTTTTTCAGTGCATAAATCAAGCCAATTGAGCTATTAGTACTGGTAAGCTGCACGCATTGCTGCGCTTCCACACCCAGCCTATCAACGTGGTAGTCTACCACGGCTCTAAAGGAAGAACTAGTTTTGAGGTGAGTTTCCCGCTTAGATGCTTTCAGCAGTTATCTCGTCCATACTTAGCTACCCGGCACTGCAGCTGGCGCTACAACCGGTCCACCAGTGGTATGTTCAACCCGGTCCTCTCGTACTAGGGTCAACTCCTCTCAATTCTTCTACACGCATAGCAGATAGGGACCGAACTGTCTCACGACGTTCTGAACCCAGCTCACGTACCACTTTAATTGGCGAACAGCCAAACCCTTGGGACCTGCTCCAGCCCCAGGATGTGATGAGCCGACATCGAGGTGCCAAACACTGCCGTCGATATGAGCTCTTGGGCAGTATCAGCCTGTTATCCCCGGCGTACCTTTTATCCGTTGAGCGATGGCCCTTCCACTCAGAACCACCGGATCACTATGACCGACTTTCGTCTCTGCTCGACTTGTCAGTCTCACAGTCAGGCAGGCTTTTGCCATTGCACTCTACGAACGATTTCTGACCGTTCTGAGCCTACCTTCGCACGCCTCCGTTACTATTTGGGAGGCGACCGCCCCAGTCAAACTACCCACCATACAATGTCTTGATGCCGGATGACGGCTATCAGTTAGATGTCAAGAAAAACAAAAGAGGTATTTCACTGTTGACTCCACAAAAGCTGACGCTTCTGTTTCAATGTCTCCCTCCTATGCTAAATATGTTTTTCCTAACACCAATGTAAAGTTGCAGTAAAGGTGCACGGGGTCTTTCCGTCTAACTACGCGAACTCCGCATCTTCACGGAGAATTCAATTTCACTGAGTTGATGTTGGAGACAGCGGAGAAATCGTTACGCCATTCATGCAGGTCGGAACTTACCCGACAAGGAATTTCGCTACCTTAGGACCGTTATAGTTACGGCCGCCGTTTACTGGGGCTTCAGAAATGAGCTTGCACCCATCGCATTAACCTTCCAGCACCGGGCAGGCGTCAGACCCTATACATCCACTTACGTGTTAGCAGAGCCCTGTGTTTTTGATAAACAGTCGCTTCTCCCTGGCTTGTGCCACCTTTAAATAGTTGCCTATAAAAAGGTCTTCCTTATTCCGAAGTTACGGAAGCATTTTGCCGAGTTCCTTCAACATCATTCTCTCAAGCGCCTAAATATACTCTATTAATCCACCTGTGTCGGTTTAGGGTACGGTCTAATGATGGAGCTATTTCTTGGAACCTTTTCACAGCAAGTTCAATCCATTAAGAACTCACAATTTACAAGATTCGTCACTTCCATCTGGTTAAGGAATATTAACCTTATTTCCATCGACTACGGCTTTCGCCCTCGCCTTAGGTGCCGACTAACTCTGCGCGGATTAACCTTGCGCAGAAACCCTTGGATTTTCGGCGAAGAAGTTTTTCACTTCTTTTATCGTTACTTATGTCAGCATTCGCACTTCTGATACCTCCAGGATTCTTCACAGATATCCCTTCACAGGCTTACAGAACGTTCCGCTACCAGTTATAATTTTTCGAAAAAAATTATAAATCCACAGATTCGGTATATGATTTTAGCCCCGTTACATCTTCGGCGCAGAAACTCTATTAGACCGGTGAGCTGTTACGCTATCTTTAAAGGATGGCTGCTTCTAAGCCAACCTCCCGGCTGTTAAGGAATTTCCACATCCTTTCACACTTAATCATAATTTTGGGACCTTATCTGGTGGTCTGGGCTCTTTCCCTCTCGACCATGGACCTTAGCACCCACAGTCTGTCTGCTGAGGAACAATGTTTAGCATTCGGAGTTTTATTAGGTTTGGTAAGAATCTCTTCCCCCTAGCCCATTTAGTGCTCTACCTCTAAACATTTATTTACTCAACGCACTACCTAAATAGTTTTCGCGGAAAACCAGCTATCTACGAATTTGGTTGGCCTTTCACCCCTTACCACAAGTCATCCAAAGACTTTTCAACGTCAACTGGTTCGGTCCTCCGGCAAGTGTTACCTTGCTTTCAACCTGCTCATGGTAAGCTCATTCGTTTTCGGGTCTAATTCATTTAACTGTTCGCCCTATTAAGACTTGCTTTCGCTACGCCTACACCTAGATGGCTTAAGCTTGCTAAATAAATTAAGTCACTGACCCATTATACAAAAGGTACGCCGTCACTCTAAAAAGAGCTTCGACTGATTGTAGGCATGCAGTTTCAGGTTCTATTTCACTCCCCTAATAGGGGTTCTTTTCACCTTTCCCTCACGGTACTAGTTCACTATCGGTCACTGAAGAGTATTTAGGCTTAGAGGGTGGTCCCCCTATATTCGAGCAGGATTTCACGTGTCCCGCTTTACTCATGAATTTTAACAAACATTACTTTTACGGGACTATCACCCTCTATGGTTAGCTTTTCCAAACTATTTAAATTTTTTTATTAAAACTGCTGGCCTAATCCGGTTTCGCTCGCCACTACTAACGGAATCTCAATTGATTTCTTTTCCTCTGGTTACTTAGATGTTTCAGTTCTCCAGGTTATCTCTTTAAACTTATGTATTCAGTTTAAAGTACCACACTAGGTGGTGGGTTTCCCCATTCGGAAATTTTCGGATCAAAACTTACATACAGCTCCCCGAAACTTATCGCAGTATATCACGTCCTTCTTCGGCTTTCAGTGCCAAGGCATCCGCCACACGCCCTTAAACGCTTGATTTATGCACAGAAAAAAATTCTGTATTGAATCAAATTTTTGTTTTGAACATTAGCTAATAACATTTCTAATGTTCGGATATAGATATTGATATTAATTATTTTTATTTACAATTTTTAATAACTAAGTGTTTGGTGGAGGATAGCGGGATCGAACCGCTGACCTCCTGAATGCAAATCAGGCGCTCTCCCAGCTGAGCTAATCCCCCTTAATCTTAAGTTGGTGGGCCGAGAAAGACTCGAACTTTCGACCCCACCCTTATCAAGGGTGTGCTCTAACCAACTGAGCTACCGGCCCCCATTCAAGAGAAACACTAATTAAGAAGAGAAATGAGGACGGTCAACATTAACCTTTGTATATTTTTTAGAATAAAATTTTAGTTTTATTCATCCTTAGAAAGGAGGTAATCCAGCCGCAGGTTCCCCTACGGCTACCTTGTTACGACTTCACCCCAGTCGCTGACTATACCGTGGTCAAGGGTATAAAACCTTGCCTTAAGGTAGAACCAACTCCCATGGTGTGACGGGCGGTGTGTACAAGACCCGGGAACGCATTCACCGTGGCACGCTGATCCACGATTACTAGTAATTCCAGCTTCATGCACTCGAGTTGCAGAGTGCAATCCGAACTGAGGTATCTTTTAAGGATTTGCTTAACATCGCTGTTTCGCTTCCTGTTGTAGATACCATTGTAGCACGTGTGTAGCCCAACACGTAAGGGCCATGAGGACTTGACGTCATCCCCACCTTCCTCCAGCTTATCACTGGCAGTTCTTTCAGAGTGCCCAACTTAATGATGGCAACTAAAAGTGAGGGTTGCGCTCGTTGCGGGACTTAACCCAACATCTCACGACACGAGCTGACGACAGCCATGCAGCACCTGTGTTTCGTCCGGCCGAACCGAAAACTTTAATCTCTTAAAGTCGCGACGAACATGTCAAGTGTTGGTAAGGTTCTGCGCGTATCTTCGAATTAAACCACATGCTCCACTACTTGTGCGGGTCCCCGTCAATTCATTTGAGTTTTAACCTTGCGGTCGTACTCCCCAGGCGGTGTGTTTATCGCTTTCGCTGCGACACTGAAAATAAATTTCCAACGTCTAACACACATCGTTTACGGCATGGACTACGAGGGTATCTAATCCTCTTCGCTACCCATGCTTTCGTTCCTCAGCGTCAGTAATGATCCAGAAAGCTGCCTTCGCAATTGGTATTCTTTCTAATATCTACGAATTTCACCTCTACACTAGAAATTCTGCTTTCCTCTATCAAACTCTAGCTGAAAAGTTTTGATGGCAGTTCCAGAGTTAAGCTCTGGGATTTCACCACCAACTTTTTCAACCACCTACGAACTCTTTAAGCCCAGTAATTCCGAACTACGCTAGGTCCCTTCGTATTACCGCGGCTGCTGGCACGAAGTTAGCCGGACCTTCTTATTCGGGTACAGTCATTTTCTTCCCCGACGAAAGAGCTTTACAACCCAAGGGCCTTCTTCACTCACGCGGCATCGCTGCATCAGAGTTTCCTCCATTGTGCAAGATTCCCCACTGCTGCCTCCCGTAGGAGTTTGGGCCGTGTCTCAGTCCCAATGTGGCTGATCATCCTCTCAAATCAGCTATTGATCAAAGTCTTGGTAGGCCATTACCCTACCAACAAACTAATCAAGTGCGGGCTCATCCAATGGTGCATAAAGCTTTCTCCGTAAAGACTTATCCAGTATTAGCACAAGTTTCCTCGTGTTATTCCAGGCCAAAGGGCAGATACCCACATGTTACTCACCCGTCTGCCACTAAGTATTGCTACTTCGTTCGACTTGCATGTGTTAGGCGTGCCGCCAGCGTACGTTCTGAGCCATGATCAAACTCTCAAGTTTAAAAACGGCGCACACTAGCTTCTATATAAATTCTAAGAATAAAATTTATATAATGTTGAAGTGTGTACGACAAATTTTGGTAACCTTAACCGTCCACACTTCTCTTCTTAAATTTTAACGTTTTAAATAGCTAATTGAGGCAAAAGACTCAATAATCTTCACAAATTTTATTGTGTAACAATAATTTTTATTGAAGAGTTCGATGCTTATAGGCTAAAATTAAAGGAAATCAAGCTTTTAAGAGTAAAAAAAACGCCCAAAACCCCTTATTTTTAAGGGTTTTTTTTGATATCAATCTACTCCTAAATTATTAATGAAAACTTCAATAATTTTTGATGTTAAAAAAAATTAAGCTAAAGATAAAAAAAAACTTAGAGATATTCGCTCTTGGATTACTTATTCTGGTAACCATAATATTCACATCATATTACAACTCCAATAAAAAAAACATTTTTGATAACTATTCAAATTTATTAGATAACGTCTTCTTTAAAAAATCAATTAACCAGATATTGGACAATCTTGAGCCTAGATTTAAAAAAATTGAACATGAAATAAGTGTAGGTGAAACATTTAATAAAATATTAGAGGAATACTCAGTAGAAAAAACTGAAATAGATCAGATTAAAAAAGAATTAGGTAAAAAAATAAATTTAAATAGATTAAATATTAATCAAAAGTTTAGTTTTACAATAGATCAAACAAGCTCCGTGATTAAAGAATTTGTATTTCAAGTATCGAATACAGAAAAGATTTACCTTACTAGAAAGAAAAAAACGAATAAATTTGATCAGAAGATTTTAGTAACTAAACTTAATAAAAATATAGTTTATGATGAAAGTATTATTTTAGAAAGTCTTTATAAATCAGCTTCAAATCAAAAAATTCCAGCTGGAATTATAGTCGAGTTTGCTAGAATTTATGGCTTTCAAGTGGATTTTCAAAGAGATATTAGAAAACAAGATAGTTTCCAAATTATGTATGAGGTTTTTTTAGACGATAAAAAAAATGTGATTGAAACAGGTAATATTCTCTATGCAAATCTAAAACTAAGTGGTGAAGATAACTCTTTATATTACTTTGACTCAAAAAATAGTGAGGGACATTATGATAAAAGTGGAAAAAGTGTTCAAAAGGCATTAATGAAAACACCAATAAATGGTGCGAGACTATCTTCACCTTTTGGAATGAGAAAACATCCAATTGATGGTTTTAATAAAATGCACAGAGGGACAGACTTTGCTGCACCAATGGGAACACCTATAATGGCGTCTGGTAATGGCGTGATAAAAAAAGCTGGATGGTGTGGAGGTGGTGGCAATTGTGTTGTAATAAAACATAATTCTACTTATCAAACTGTTTATGCACATATGTCAAAATTTGCTAAAGGCATAAGAAAAGGAACAAGGGTAAAACAAGGACAGACTATAGGCTATGTTGGGTCTACTGGGAAATCAACTGGACCACACCTACATTATGAAGTGATAGTCAATGGAAAAAAAATAAACTCCCAAACATTAAAGTTGCCGTCAGGAAAGATTTTAAAAGGGGATGAAAGAAAGATTTTTGAAACAAAAAGAATCAAATTGGACGTATTAAAGTCTGAAAAAATAATTGGTCTAAATTAATTAATTTCTGAATGTTTATCTTCAACACCATCTTTTTCATTTGATATAGAGTTTTCTTTATTTAATCTATTTTCATTCACATCAGTGGTTTCCTCTAAATCCTTATTTTTAAAACTCATTTTTCTTTGAGTCCCTTTCTCATTTAATACTCTCGTAAAATGATCTGCATGCTGAAAGTAATTTTCTGATAAAATTTTATCCCCAGTTGATAGGGCTTCTCTAGCTAAGTTATTATATTTCTCAATTAATTTGGGCGCGTTGTGATTATTTCTCCCTGGAGATTTTCTTTGAAAATTTTCGGAAGTTGAAAAACTATTATTAAATTTATTTCTGTCTCCATTAGACTTAAAATTTCTCTCATTTCTTCGAAAATTGTTCCTTCGTCCATTGTTGTTTCTAAATGTAACCATCTTATTAAGTTTTAATACTTACTATGCAGCGATCATGATTTGATAAATCTTTTACAGTTTTTTTTATATAAAACCCCTTATCACGTAATATTTTTTTTACTTTATTTTTTTGATCAAAACCAATTTCTATTATGAAATGACCACTTCTTTTTATCAGTTCAGACGATTTATTTATTACTTTCCTGATTTCTGATAAACCATCTAACCCACCGTCTAATGCTTGTTTAGGCTCAAAACCAATATCTTTTTCCAAACATTTTAAATTACTTTTTTTTATGTAAGGAGGATTAGATACAATTAAATCATATTTGCCTGTATTGAAATTGTCAATATTTGATTTAAATAATCTTAATCTGTTATTTATTCTCAATTTTTGACCATTAACCTTGCTTATTTGCAATGATTTATTGCTTATATCAATGCCAGTTCCAATGAAATTTTTCTTTTCTTTCAAAATTGACATTAAAATGCAACCAGACCCAATTCCAATATCTAATATTTGCAGACTGTTTTTATTTTTTACTAATTTAAGAACTTGTTCAATCAAAATTTCTGTATCTGGTCTTGGTATTAATACATTATTGTTTACGATAAATTCATATTTCCAAAAATCTTTTTTTTTTATAAGTTGCGCTATCGGCTTCCTCCTAGCTCTTTCTTGAATTAAATTGTCAAAGTATTCAAGATCCTTTTTTTTTATTTCTTTATGTAAATTTAAAATTAAAAATTTTTTATTCTTTCTAATTGCTTGAGACATTAAAATTTCACTATCTAGTTTTGCTGATATGATATTGTTATCTACTAAAATTGATTGTCCTTTTTTTAATGCACTCTGTATATTCATAATTTAAAGTTTGCTCAAACTTTCCTCTTGCGCTTTTAAAGATAAAGACTCAATTATTTCATCAAATGCTTCTCCCTCCAAAAATTCTTCTAACTTATGTAAAGTAAGATTGATTCGATGATCCGTGACTCTTCCTTGTGGAAAATTATAAGTTCTAATTCTTTCAGATCTATCTCCGGTGCCAATCTTACTTTTTCTATCTGCTGATCTCTCTTGATCTATTCTGGTTCTCTCTAACTCATATAATCTTGCTCGCAATATTTTCATTCCCTTTGCCTTATTTTTATGTTGAGATTTTTCATCTTGCTGCGAAACACTCAAGCCGGATGGTATATGAGTTATTCTTACTGCACTATCAGTTGTATTAACAGATTGACCACCAGGACCACCAGCTCTGAAAACATCAATTCTTAAATCCGTCTCATTTATTTTTAAATCAACCTCTTCTGCCTCAGGTAATACAGCAACAGTTGCAGCTGAAGTATGAACTCTACCTTGAGTTTCTGTATCTGGGACTCTTTGAACTCTGTGTACACCACTTTCATATTTTAAAGTTGAATAGATATTGTTGCCCTTAATAGACGCTATAACCTCTTTTAATCCACCCGCATCACTTCTCGAAATAGATATTAATTCCAGAGACCATCTTTTTTTATTACAAACTTTTTCATACATTTTGAACAAATCACCTGCAAACAAACTTGCCTCTAGACCGCCAGTTCCAGCTCTTATCTCTATAATGGCATTTTTTTTATCAGCCTCATCTTTTGGTAGTAAAAATAATTTTAATTTCTTTTCATTTTTCTCAAATTGCGAGTTAAGGTCACTTAATTCAGTATGAGCCATCTTCATTAACTCCTCATCAGAATTTTTATCATTTAGAATTTTTTCTAGTTCAATTTTATCATTTTTATATGAAGCATATTTCTTTGCACTATAAACAATTTCATTTAAATCAGAATATTCTTTTGATTTTTCTGCAAACAATTTCTTGTCTACATTTCCTGATGCTAAATCTTTTTCTAGAGAAGAATGTCGAGTAATTAATTCTTCGATAGTTTTTTCTGGTATCATTTTTGATTTTTCTCTAACTCAGAAGCTTTTTTTTCAACCTCGTCAATCACTTTTGCTATCATGTCATCTGTCATAACTTTTTCACTTTGAACCCCGGACAAATAAAGCATGTTACTTCCTTTTCGCCCACCTGTAATACCAACGTCTGTCATCGCAGCCTCACCGGGCCCATTAACAACACATCCAATAATTGAGAGAGTAATTGGAGTTTTTATATGTGACAGTTTTTGCTCTAAAACCTTCACAGTATCGATTACTTGAAAACCCTGTCTTGCACACGATGGGCATGAAATAATCTTTACTCCTCTACTTCTAAGATTCAGCGATTTCAGTATCTCATTTCCGATTGTAACCTCTTTTACTGGATCATCAGATAGAGATATTCTTATGGTATCTCCAATACCCTCTTTAAGTAGAATCCCTAGGCCAATTGAGGATTTAATGCTCCCTGATATAAAACTGCCTGCTTCAGTAATTCCTAAGTGAAGTGGATAATCTATTTTTCTTGAAAGCTGACGATAGGCCTCTACGGATAAAAAGACGTCAGAAGATTTTACGCTTACTTTTAAATTTGAAAAATCCATATCCTCTAAAATTTCAATATTTCTTATTGCGCTTTCTACCAATGCCTCCGGACAAGGTTCTTTAAATCTTTCTAGTATATCTTTCTCTAATGAACCAGCATTGACTCCTATTCTGATTGAACAATTATTGTCTCTAGCAGATTTAATTACTTCAACAATTTTTTTTTTATCTCCAATATTTCCAGGATTTATTCTCAAACAACTCGCTCCATTTTCTGCAGCTTCAATTGCTCTTTTATAATGAAAATGTATGTCTGCAACTATAGGAATATCAACATGTTTTGTAATTTCTTTAAGTGCTTTAGATGATGACTCGTCAGGACAAGAAACTCTAACGATGTCAGCTCCCTCAGATTGTATTTCTTGAATTTGTTTAATTGTACTCTTAACATCTGATGTTAAAGTATTGGTCATTGATTGTACAGTTATAGGATTTTCACCTCCAACTTTAACATCGCCTACATTTATAGTTTTGGTCTTTCGTCTTTTAATATCCCTAAAAGGTCTAATGCTCATTTTTTTATTCTTATAATTTAAATTCTTTATGCAACGTAACTAAGGCTTTTTTAGCATCTTTTTTGTTAATCAAAACAGATATTTTAATTTCAGATGTTGATATAACTTGGATGTTAATTTTTTTATTTGCTAAGGCTTGAAACATTCTAAAAGTAACACCGGGTGTTGTGATCATTCCAACACCAATAATTGAAATTTTTGAAACTCCTTTTTGGAATAACACTTTTTTAAATTTTATACTTTTGTTTTCTTGAATTATCTTTTTTGTTTTGTTTAGGTCTTCAGCTTTAATCGTAAAAGTTAAATCAGTTTCTTTTCCATTCGGAGATATATTTTGTACCACCATATCAACATTGATAGAATTAATTGATAAAGGTTTAAAAATTGATGCCGCTACACCAGGTCTATCTTTTACACCAACTAAAGTTACTTTTGCATCATTTTGCGTTGAGGAAATTCCTGTAATAATTCTATTATTACTAATATTTGTTCTTTTTGTGATTAATGTTCCAGGTTTTTTAATAAATGAAGATTTGACCTCAATATCAATTCTATTTAATCTCGCATCTTGAATTGAAACGGGTTGCATAACTTTGGCACCTAAAGATGCCATTTCTAACATTTCTTCATAAGAAATTAATTTAATTTTTTTTGCTTTTTTTAATTTATTTGGATCAGTGGTATATACACCTTCTACATCTGTATAGATAATACATCTTTGAGCTTTAAAGGATTTTGCAACCATAATTGCACTTGCATCTGAACCCCCTCTTCCTATCGTAGTTACTCTCTCGTTCATATTTACACCTTGAAAGCCGGTAATAATAGGAATCCCTCCCTCTTTAAGAAATCTAAATAATTTATTTTTATTCACTTGTTGAATTCTCGAGTTTGAGTATGGACCATTAGTAAAAATCGGTATTTGCCAACCTAGCCAAGATCTTGATTTGAAACCTTTATGATTTAATCTTCCAGCTATCAAGGAGCATGCGACCTGCTCACCTGTTGATACTAAAACATCATATTCGGAGTCTATGAAATTGTTACTAATCTGTTTTGATTTTTTGATCAAATCATTTGTCACACCACTCATAGCTGAAGAAACAACTATTACTTTGTTTTTTTTCTTTTTGTATTCAATGATAATATCAGTAACTTTTTTAATTTTTTCAATTGTGCCAACTGATGTTCCACCAAATTTTAATACCACAATTTTCATGATAAATATTTTTAATTAAAATTTATTGATTAAATACATCTTCAATATATTGTTAATCTTGTAATGAAAACTAGCACAATAAATAAAAAAGAAATAGAGAAATTTTCTAGAATTGCAGAAGAATGGTGGGATCCTACTGGTAAATTTAAACCATTACATAAATTTAATCCTATTAGAATTTCATATATAAAGGAAAAAATAATTAATAGTTTTAAACTTAAAAATTCAGATAAGCCATTACAAAAGATTAGATTATTAGATATTGGGTGTGGTGGTGGTTTACTATCAGAACCTATGAGTAGATTAGGAGCGGAGGTTACTGGCATAGATGCATCAGAAAAAAATATACAAGTTGCAAAACTTCATGCAAAAAAGAATAATTTAAAAATTAATTATCTAACTGCCTCACCAGAAAATTTAAAAATAGATAGAAAATTTGATGTAATTTTGAATATGGAAATTATTGAACATGTTGAAGACGTTGATATTTTTTTAAAGTCATGTTCATCGCTATTAAAAAAAGAGGGTATAATGTTTGTTGCAACAATAAATAAAACTTTAAAATCTTATATATTTGCAATAATAGGTGCAGAGTATATTTTAAGATGGCTACCGATTGGAACCCATGAATGGGATAAATTTATAAAACCAAATGACTTAATTAAAATTTCTAAAAAATATAATCTTCAATTACAAAATTTAGACGGAATGAAATTTAATATTATAACCGACAAATGGTCGATAAGCTCAGATAAATCCATAAATTATATTGGAAAATTTAATAAAGTTTAATTACTCTTATCTTCAATCCATGGTATCATTTCAGCTTCAACTCCTTCTTCCTTAAGTTCTTGGATTTCATTTTTTGTAGCCGTACCATAAATACCTTTTTTTTTATTTTTTTTGCTATAGTGCAATGATCTTGCCTCGTAAGCAAAATTTTCACCCACATAATCAAAATTACTTTTGATAAATTTTTGATACTCCTTAATCTTGTTTTTTATCTCATTTAATTTTATATTTTTTTTTTCAAAATTATCGATGCTATTTCTATTAATTAATTGAGGAGCCATTAAAGTCTTTTCAACTTTTTGAGAATTACATTTATGGCAATTTAAAAAATTTTTACTTTTGAGTTTTTCATACTCTTTAGATGAAGCAAACCAGCTATCAAATGAGAAATCACAATTTTTACAAATTAACTTATATTTGATCATAAAAATTATTTAATAATAGTTCTATAAATTTCAATAGAAAAAATCTAACTTCGATAATCTCCATTAATCTCAATGTATTTTTTTGTCAAATCCATTGTGTAGACTTTGAAGCTTTTAGAACCACAGGAGATATCAACATTAATATCAATGCTATCACTTTTCATATATTCGGATACTTCATCTTCATTATAGTTAGAATTCAGCTTTCCATTAGAAACGATATTTGTCTCACCAAATTTAATAGATAATTTTTCATGTTTAATTTGTACACCTGCTTTTCCTATTGCCATTACCACTCTTCCCCAATTGGCATCTTCGCCCGATATAGCTGTTTTTACTAAAGGTGAGTTTGCAATAGAGAAGGCTATTTTTTTTGCATCATCTTCATTTTTGCACCCCTGGATATTAACAGTTATAAATTTTGAAGCACCTTCACCATCAGCTACAACTCTTTTAGCTAAATTTAATAAGACCTTATTTAAAGCAATATCAAAATTTTTAATTTTTTCATCATTAGCATTTTTAATTTTAGGATGTTTTGATTTACCTGTTGAAAAAATTGAAACCATATCATTAGTGCTAGTATCACTATCACAGCTGATAGCGTTAAAAGTATTAGAAATATTTTTCTTTAAAAGTTTTTTAAGTATATCATTTGGTAAATCAGCATCAGTAAAAATATATGCTAAGGTTGTAGCCATATTAGGTTGTATCATGCCTGAACCTTTAGCAACCCCAAATATTTTTATATCACTTCCACCAATTGAACATTCCTCCATCGCCATTTTAGGCTGAGTGTCAGTAGTCATTATCCCTAATGCGGACTTCATCCAGATATACTTGTTTTGTGTATATTTTATTTTCTCAATTAGTTCGGGAATTTTACTGATTA
The DNA here is from genome assembly GCA_902624315.1 of uncultured Pelagibacteraceae bacterium. Classification (GTDB taxonomy): domain Bacteria; phylum Pseudomonadota; class Alphaproteobacteria; order Pelagibacterales; family Pelagibacteraceae; genus Pelagibacter. The sequence continues at coordinate 18,526 of CACNXC010000009.1, forward strand.
TTTTTTCCTCAGGAAAAATCTCACCAATAGTTCCGGTACATCCAAAAATTATTTCCTTTGAATTAATTTTTTTTGGTTGATCTTCATCCTCTTTCTGTTTTTGTGTTAATTTTTGAGAGATAATTTCTGCAATTTTTTCTAGACTTTTATAACCTTGTTTTCCAGTGAAACAATTGGCATTTCTTGTGTTCACTATTAATGAAAAAATTTTTTTAGCTTTTTGATTTAAATTCCATTTTATATTTTCAGAAATAATTTTAGATTGGGTATAGACAGACGCATAGTTAACTCCATCTCTAAAATAAAACATGACTAAATCATCTCGAGAACTATTATATAAGTCTGCATTAATTGTGGAAATTGCTACACCATCAATATGATCAAGATCTTGAAATTCGTTTAATCTCTTGCTTTTTGATTTGGATGATAGGAAATTTGTAAAATTAATACCCATTCTATTTAAAATAATTATTTAATGATTATATAAATGGTTATAAGTAAATAATAAATCAAAAACTGATGCTAAATCCACTTAACTTTTTCTCAAAACTAATTAAATCCAATAATCAAAGAGAACTTGATAGAATTGCTAAAATTGTAAACAAAATTAATTCATTAGAGGAGGAAATCAAAAATTTAAAAGATGAGGACTTTCCAAAAAAAACTATCGAATTAAAAGAAAAAATTAAAAAAGGAGAAAAAATTGACCAGTTATTGCCTGAAGCTTTTGCATTAGTCAGGGAAGCCTCAAGAAGAAAAAGAGGAGAAAGACATTTCGATGTACAGTTAGTAGGCGGAATAGTCCTACAAGAATCTAAAATTGCTGAGATGAAAACTGGTGAAGGAAAAACGCTCACTATTACTCTTGCTGCATATCTTAATGCTCTTCATGAAAAAGGGGTTCACATCGTAACTGTAAATGATTACCTCGCTAAAAGAGATTCTCAAGAAATGGGTGAGATTTATAACTTCTTAGGATTAACATCTGGCTACATAAACAATGATCAAGACGACTCTCAAAGAAAGCAAAATTATTATTGTGACATTACTTATGCAACTAATAGTGAATTAGGTTTCGATTATTTACGGGATAATATGAAATTTTCAAAAGATGAAATGGTACAAAGGGAACACTTTTTTGCTATAGTTGATGAAATAGACTCCTGTTTAATTGATGAGGCCAGAACACCACTGATTATTTCTGGAGCAGCAGAGGATAGAACAACCCAATATTTAGCTATAGATAAACTAATCAGATTTTTAAAAGATAAAGATTACGAGGTTGATGAAAAGGACAAAAATGTACTTCTAACCAATGATGGAATAAACAATATTGAAAAAATTTTTTCAAATGCAGGAATTTTAAAAAATGACAACTTTTATGATCCTGAAAACTTGAGTTTAGTCCACCATGTAAATCAAGCATTACGAGCAAATCATTTATTTCAAAAAGGTAAAGATTACATCATTCAAGATGATGAGTTGAAAATCATAGATGAATTAACCGGTAGAATTCTTGAAGGAAGAAGATTTGGTGATGGGCTTCATCAAGCCTTGGAAGCAAAGGAAAGAATTCCTATAAAAGTTGAAAATCAAACTCTAGCTTCAATTACTTATCAAAATTATTTTAAATTATATGATAAGATTTCTGGTTGTACTGGAACAGCGGTAACAGAATCTCAAGAATTTTACGAAATATATAATCTTCCAGTAGTCGTCATTCCAACTAATAAAAAAATGATAAGAAATGATTTTAATGACCAAATATTTAGAACAGAGACTGAAAAAAATGATGCTATCATTAGAAAGATAAAAGAGTGCCATCAAAAAGGTCAACCTTTATTGGTGTTTACCTCTAGTATTAATAAATCTGAAATATATTCAAATCTATTAAACAAAGAAAGCATTAAGCATGAAGTACTTAATGCTAAAAATCATGAAAATGAAGCTGAAATAATCGCGAACGCTGGCAAAGAAAATTCTGTAATTATAACTACCAGTATTTCTGGTAGAGGAGTAGACATTCAGCTTGGTGGAAAGAAAGGCTCAATTCCAGATGAAGAATTAAAGTTAAATAAAGAGAAAATTAAATCACTTGGTGGATTATTTGTAATTGGAACTGAAAGAATGGAGTCTCGAAGAGTTGACAATCAAGCAAGAGGTAGATCAGGACGTCAAGGTGATGAAGGAAATTCAATTTTTTATGTAAGTCTTGAAGATGATTTAATGAGAATTTTTGGATCAGACTCAATGAATAATATATTACAAAAACTTGGTCTTAAAGATGGAGAAAGTATTGATCATCCTTGGATAAATAAAGCATTAGAGAGAGCCCAGCAAAAGGTAGAGGCTCGAAATTTTGACATAAGAAAAACATTAATTAAATTCGATAACGTTCTAAATGACCAAAGAAATGTGATCTTTAATCAAAGAGAAGATGCCATGAATAGTGACACAATTTTTGACTACTCTAATAGTTTTTTAAACGAAATAATTGATTATCTCATTGGGCTTAAAATAAAAAGAAAGTCCAACCCTAAAAGCACTGATTTTGAAAACAAACTTAAATCAATTCTTGGAAAAAATTTTATATATTCATATTTAGAGGAACTTACAAATTGTAGTGATAAAGACTTAAGGGACTCATTAAATAAGAAATTTCAAGACTCCAGAGAGGAAAGAATAAAATTGTTAGGTAAAGATCAAGCACAAGATATAGAAAAAAGAATTTTTTTACAAACTATTGATATTAATTGGAAATCTCACATTCAATATTTAGAACAACTTAGACAAGTTATTGGACTAAGATCTTATGGTCAAAGAGATCCTTTAGTTGAATATAAAAAAGAAGCATTCCACTTATTTGAAAGTTTGTTGAACAGATTAAAACTCGATTTTACAACAATATTAATGAATCTAACCTTGGTTCAATCACAAACTCAAAACGTGGATAATAATGAAAAGAAAGAGAATTATAAAAAAGCATTTGATAAAAAAATAAGTAGAAATGAACCTTGCCCTTGTGGGTCTGGTAAGAAATATAAGCGATGCTGTGGAGCTTTATAAAAAATAAAGAATTAATCCTAAAACAAAAATTGTAAGTCCAATACCTGCAACAAATATTTTTTTGGATTTTAAAAAGTTATTTAAATTACTTTTTTCTAAACTTAGTGAACTTAATTCATTTAAATTACTCATAAATCCTTTACTTCTACCTATTCTTAAAAATTTATTTTTTCTACCATCAAATATTTCCTCTGGGGACATTTGTTTAAAATTTTCTAAATTTTTATTTAAAGCATTTCTAACATTTTCAAGTATCAAATCTTTGTCCCTGTGTGCACCACCAGATGGCTCTGGTATAATTTCATCTATTATCTCAAGCTCTACTAAATCTTTAGCTGAAAGCTTCATTGCTTTAGCGGCATCAAGCATTTTTTTTGGATCTCGCCATAAAATTGTTGCACATCCCTCTGGGGAAATAACCGAATAAATAGCATTTTCTAACATTAAAACTTTATTGGATGATGCAAGAGCAATTGCACCTCCCGAGCCGCCTTCCCCAATAACAATTGCAATCGTTGGAACTTTTAATTTCATACAACATTCTATTGATTTTGCGATTGCCTCTGCCTGACCTCTTTCTTCTGCACCAACGCCAGGATAAGCACCAGGAGTATCGATAAATGATATGATTGGTATACTAAATTTATCAGCTAGCTGCATTAGCCGAATAGTCTTTCTGTAACCTTCCGGCCTCATCATGCCAAAATTTCTTTTGATTCTAGAGTCTAAATCCTCTCCTTTTTCCTGTCCGATAACTAAGACTGATAAACCATTAAACTTTGCAAACCCACATAGCACTGAAAGATCCTCACCATAAAAACGATCCCCTGATAAAGGGATAAAATCTTCAAACAAATTATCTATAAAAAATTTTGACTTAGGCCTATCCTCATGTCTAGCTACCATTGTAGTTTGCCAAGGATCTAAGTTTGAATATACCATTCTTAATTTTTCATCTATCTCATTTTGTATCTGAGAAATTTTTTGTGTATCTACTTCTGAGAGTCCACTTTGATTATATGGATCTTTAAGTTTATCTAATTCATTTTCTAAATCTTTAATTTCAGTCTCAAAATTTAAGTAATTTTTCATAATTTGTTTATAACGAATAGTTTAATTACAAAAAAGGCAATAAAAAGATTAAAAAAATATGACAATTCTTAATAATTGACTTAATTATTTTAACAGATAAAACCTTGACATCGGGAGAGACTAATAATAGCGCCGAAGGAGCAACCACCCCGGAAACTCTCAGGCAAAAGGACCGATTAAAGCATGACACTCTGGAAAGAGATTAATTTCCGCCGAAGGAGTAAAACTCTCAGGCAAAAATACAGATGGGGTGATTAAAAGTGCTATGCAAGAAAAATATATTAAAATTAACAATCTAAAAGTATCTGAGGAATTATCAAAATTTATAAATGATGAATTACTAAAAGACACTAGTGTAGCTATAGAAAAATTTTGGTCAGGACTAGAAAAAGCATTAAATGAGTTAGTGCCAAAAAATAAAGAACTAATCAAATTCAGAGAAGATTTACAAAAAAAAATTGATGGTTGGCATATTAAAAATAAGGGCAAAGAAACCAATTTAAATGAATACAAAAAATTTTTATTTGAAATTGATTACTTAAAAAAAGAAGGACCTGATTTTAAAATAGAAACTGAAAATGTCGACGAAGAGATAAGAAATATTGCAGGTCCTCAATTAGTGGTACCTGTAATGAACGCACGATATGCTCTCAATGCTGCAAATGCAAGATGGATGAGTTTGTATGATAGTTTGTATGGGACCGATGTTATCGAACAATCTGAAGATAGTGTGTCTGAAAGATACGATCCTTTAAGAGGAGAAATGGTTATTAAATATGGAAGAGATTTTTTAGATAAACATTTTTCATTAGCGGGTTTAAGCTGGAAACAGATCACAAGTTTTGCAGTTAAGCATGGAAAATTAAAAGTTTTAAAAGGAGCTGATATCTTTGATTTACAAGATGAAAATAAATTTGTAGGACACAGAGGAGAAAGTGATAATCCTTCAGCAATAATTTTGAAGAATAATAATTTACACATCGAGATATTAAAAGACTCAAGAGCATTTGCAGCTCAACAAGATCACGCTGGTATAAGTGATATAATTTTAGAATCCGCAGTAACAACAATTTGTGACAACGAAGATAGTGTGGCCGCAGTCGACTCAGAAGATAAAATTATTTGTTATCGAAATTGGTTGGGATTAATGAAAGGAAACCTTAAATCCAAATTTGAAAAAGAAGGTAAATTATTTGAGAGAAAACTAAACCCTAATAGAAGTTATATTTCTAAAGATGGTAAAGGCTTAAAACTTCATGGTAGAAGCCTTTTACTTGTAAGAAATGTTGGTCATCTAATGACCAACTCCTCAATTATATTAAATGATGGCAGTGAGGTCCCTGAGGGTATAATGGATGCTTTCATAACTACAGCTGCTGCATTACATGACATTAAGAATAAAACAAATTCTAGGACTGGTTCCGTATATATTGTTAAACCTAAAATGCATGGGCCAGAAGAAACAGCATTTACAGATTTAATTTTCTCTAAAGTTGAGGAAGTGTTAGGTTTAAAGAGATATACTTGTAAAATTGGAATTATGGATGAAGAAAGAAGAACATCTGCAAATTTAAAAGAGTGTATTAGAAGTCTAAAAAATAGGGTTTTCTTTATTAACACTGGTTTTCTAGATAGAACTGGTGATGAAATGCATACATCTATGGAAGCTGGCCCAATGATTAAAAAGGGGGATATGAAATCATCAAAATGGATAAGTGCATACGAAAATAATAATGTAGACATTGGTTTAAAGTGTGGGTTTTCTGGTAAAGCTCAAATAGGAAAAGGAATGTGGGCAATGCCAGATAAAATGAAAGATATGATGGATCAAAAGACTAGCCACTTAAAAGCAGGTGCAAATTGTGCATGGGTCCCTTCTCCGACTGCAGCTGCATTACATGCATTACATTATCATGAGATAAATATTTTTGATGAGCAAAAAAAAATATTAGATAGGGATAAGGCAAAACTGGACGACCTATTAACAATTCCAACTGCAAATAGACCAAACTGGTCCGTAGAGGAAATAAATAAAGAAATATGTAATTCTGCTCAAACTTTATTGGGATATGTTGTTAGGTGGGTTGATCAAGGCATAGGTTGTTCTAAAGTTCCTGATATTAATAATGTTGGTTTAATGGAAGATAGAGCCACTCTAAGAATTTCATCTCAACATATTGCCAATTGGATACATCACGGAATAACAACCAAAATACAGGTTACTGAGATAATGAAGGATATGGCTAAAATAGTAGACGATCAAAATAAAAATGATCCTAATTATATTAGAATGAGTGAAAATTATGACAAATCAATAGCATTTAAAACTGCATGTGATTTAGTATTTATGGGTAAAGAACAGCCTTCAGGTTATACAGAGCCTCTTCTTCATTTAAACAGAATAGCAAAAAAATCTAGCTTGAATTGATTTCAGATCTGTTTTTAAAGGCAGAAAATAAAGTTCCATCATCAAGAGTTTCTATTTCACCGCCAACAGGTAAACCTTGTGCTAATCTTGTAATTTTAGCTTTTGTATTTTTTAAACTCTCTTGAATATAAAATGCTGTTGTTTGGCCTTCAACAGTAGCACTAGTTGCTAAAATTACTTCTTCTATATCATCTCTCTTTACTCTCTCAACCAATGAATTAATTAATAAATCCTCTTTTCTCTGTGTTGAAGATGAAATTGTTCCTCCTAAAATATGAAAATATCCTTGAAATATATTTGAATTTTCTATCGACCACTGATCAGCAATATCCTCAACTACACAAATCTTTTTGAAATTCCCCTTTGGATTTATACAATTAACGCAATCTTGAAGATTAGACTTTAAAGATCCACATGAATTACATCTTGTTACATTTTTATAAATTTGAACTAATACGTTAGCCATAGGTTTTACAAGTTCATCTTTATTATTTATTAATTTTAGAACAATTCTCTTTGCAGATTTAGGTCCAAGACCAGGGAGTTTTGATATTATCTTTATCAGTTCATCTATCTCATTTACATTTTGCATACTTATAGCGGCCACTTAAAGCCAGGGATTCCAAATCCTCCTGTTGTTTTAGAAATTTCTTCGTTAGTTTTTTCTCTCAATTTTGATTTTGCATTATTGTGAGCAGCAGTAATTAAATCCTCTAAAACAGATTTATTTTCTTTCAATGTTTCATCTGAGATTTCTATTTTTTGCATTATGCCCTCTCCATCCAAAATAACTTTTACTGAATTAGCTCCTGATATACCTTCTACTCTAATCTTTTTTATATTTTCCTGACTTTCTTTCATCTTTGCTTCAAGCTCTTTAGCTTTATCTAATATTTTAGTAAAATCTGTCATCTATTCATTTTCTTCTTTTGGGTTGACGTCGATTAAATCTGCATCAGGAAATTTTTCTATTAAATTTTTATATAATTTAGATTGTTTAGCAGAATTGATATTTTCAATTCTTTGATTTTTTTGCTTGTCTTTTATCGATAACTCACCTTTTGATTTAGTTAATGTGATAATCCATCTGTCTCCAGTCCATTCAAAGAGTTTTAAAGATAAATCTTTAATAAAATTTTTATCTAGATTGTCATTAAAAGATATTTCAATGCGATTATTTTCAAAATGAACTAAATTTACATTTTTTTCTAGTTCATACTTAAGTTTAATCTCTTTTTTTTCATTACAAATTTTTAAAAGTTGGTCGAATGAATTTACATTCAGTTTTTCCTCTGCTTTAATTCCTTTATTATTTTCAATTTTTACCTCTTGCTCTTGTGAAATATTTTTAACCTGACTGATTGTTTCATTCTTTTTTTCATTCACGATGATTTGTTTATCATCTTGTTTTTTAAATTGATCAATTTTATTCTTGCTTAAATGTGAATGCTCTTTATTTGCTGAGGACTTTAAATACATTAATCTAACAAGAAACATTTCAATTGATAGATTTTGATTGTTAACAATTTCTAACTCCCCAAGAGTTTTTAAAGTAAACTGCCAAAATAATATTAATGTTTCATCGCTAACTTCGTTAGTAATTTTTTTTATTTTTGAAAACTCCTCATCATTCAAAGTAAAATTCGTACTCTCCATATTTAATAAGTTAATATTTTTAAAGTAATAAACCAGCTCTAAAAAATCATTTATGAATACTTTCGGCTCAATCCCTTGATCATAAATTTTTCTGTAAATTTCTATAGCTTTTTTTTCTTCTCCTTTTAAGATTAATTGAAATAAATCAATCAATTGTGATTTATCAAAATATCCAAAAATTTTTTGAGCAGAATTTAAATCTAGTTCTTTATCTTTATCCAAGCTTAATAAAGCTCTATCGAGTAAAGATAATGCGTCTCTGACAGACCCTTCAGAAATTTTTACAATTAGTCTTAAGGCATCATCTGATATTTTTCCCTTCTCTTTGTCTTTAATTTTTTTTATAAATTTAAATAATTCACCTGATTTAACTCTTGATAAGTCAAATCTCTGACATCTGGAAACCACAGTAATTGGAATTTTTTTAATTTCTGTAGTAGCAAAAATAAATTTTAAACCACCTCCATTCTCATATTGTGGAGGTTCTTCTAAAGTTTTTAATAAAGCGTTAAATGCCTGCTTACTAAGCATGTGCACTTCATCAATTATAAATATTTTATACTTTGATGTGCTCGGACCATATCTTGAGAATTCTATGAGGTCTCTTACATCATCGACACCTGTTTTGCTAGCGGCATCCATCTCTAGGACATCAATGTGACTGGAATTAGTAATTGCCTCGCAGTTATCGCATAAATCATCTTTACATATTTTATCTATACCATTTGTACAATTAAGAGATTTAGCTACAATTCTAGCAATCGTTGTTTTACCGACACCACGAATACCAGTGAAAAGATATGCATTAGGCACTTTGTTAGCTTTAATTGAATTTATGATGGTTTCAGCAATAACTTCTTGTCCTATCAATTCAAAAAAATTTTGTGGTCGGTACTTAAGAGCTAATACTTTAGAATTTTTATTCATAATTAAATGAGGAGACTAGACCCGTTCCACTTTTAGTTCGGCTGCTGAATTTCTTCCCTGACCGGTTTCATGAAGCAAACGCCCTAGCCCCCAAAACTATTATAGCAGGTATAATTTCTAGTCTACAAGAAAAGATTATTTTTATTTTCCTCTTATTTTATCTGCCTCAAAAACACCTAAGACGTGAAAATCTTGACAATGTAATCCTAATTCCTCTAAAGATTTTTGAACTTTTGTATCTTCAATATGACCATCAAGATCACACAAAAAAAAGAATGAATCGAATGTATTTTTTTCTGGATAACTTTGTAGTTTTGTTAAATTTACTCCGTTAATAGCGAAACCACCTAAAGATTGGTACAATGCCGCAGGTTTACTTTTAAGTTTGAACAAAAAAGATGTGATATATTTTTTGTTTCCAAACTCAGGTTGAGATATATTTTTTCCCATAATTAAGAATCTTGTTTGATTGCCTTTTTCATTTTCAATATTCTTTTTTATTATTTCTAAATTATATGTTTTAGCACTCAAAGATGAAGCTATTGCAGCTTTCGTCTTATCCTTCGTTTTTGAAACCATTTCTGCAGAGCCAGCTGTATCAGCTCTCACATGCTCAATTAAGCTATTTGATTTTATAAATTTAGAACATTGAGAGAGTGCTTGTCCATGAGAATAAACATCTTTTATGTCTGAAATTTTTGTGCCCGGTAAACCTAATAAGTTATGTTCTATCTTCTGAAAATATTCAGAATAGATATTGAGCCTATATTTAAAGATTAAATATTCAATTCCAATATTGCCTGTAATTCTATTTGACTCTGGAATAATAATTTTTGAATTATTGTCTTTTGAGGCTTTTAAAAAACATTCATCAAAAGTTTTACATGGAATAATTTCAGCATCTTTAAAAATTGATATTGCCGCAAGATGTGAATAAGCTCCAAATGTACCTTGAAAATAAATTTTACTCATTAAGATTTGTTTTCCATTATTTTTTTGACTGCTTCTAAATCTTCTTTAGTATCTACACCTATAGGGGCAAACTTCGCAAAAGCAACATTAATTTTTATACTATTATCTAAAGCTCTAAGTTGCTCAAGTTTATTTTTGATCTCACTATTAGATTGATTTAAAGAAACAAATTTCTCAAGAGTATCTTTATTATACGAATATATTCCTAGATGATGATAAATGTTTTCTTTTTCTTCAGTAATATTTCTCATAAAATTTAATGCCTCTGGAAAATTTGTTTGATTTAAATTTTCTTTAGTCAAAACCTTAACTACATTTGAATTTTCTAATAAAGCTTTATCTTGAATTTTGGAAGCTAAAGTTCCTAATTTTGAAGAACTTTTAATCATTTTTTTATTCAAGTTTCTAATATCATCTACATTCATTAAAGGTTCATCGCCTTGAAGATTCATTACTAGATCAATATCTGTGGAATTGATTTTTTGAAACACCTCATAAATCCTATCTGTACCTGTTTTATGTTCATTTTTTGTTAAAATTGCCTGTCCACCATTTTGTTTAACATCATCAACTATCTCTTGATCTTCTGCTGCAACTATTACCTCTCCAATATTTGCTTCCTCTGCTTTTTTAAAAACATGTGAAATGATAGATAATCCATTAATTTTCATTAATGGTTTACCTGGTAATCTTTGAGCAGACAGTCTAGAGGGAATTATTACCAAAGTTTTCATTATTTTTTTTAACTATGAGCACAATATAAACAGAGGCAAAATTGTACATCAAAATATGTGAGCAATTTTAAATTTATAGTGTTATATGTTCTAAGTATTTTAATTAAATGGATTCATTTGAACTAAACAAGATAATCGCAGCTGTTTTATTGGTTGCTCTAATCATTATTGGTATTGGAAAACTTTCCGATGCTATTTTTTACGTAGAAAAACCAAAAACTCCTGGATATATCGTAGAGGTAGAACAGGTTGCAACTGCTGGTACAGAAACTAAATCAGACACCGTTGTGGAAAAAATTGATATTGCAGCCTTATTAGCAATGGGAGACCTTGCTCATGGAGAAAAAGTTTTTAAAAAATGCGCTGCATGCCACTCAATTGTCAAAGGAGGGAAAAATAACATTGGACCAGCACTTTATAATGTAGTTAACAGACAAGTTGGCTTAGTTGACAATTATAAATATTCAAAGGCTCTTGCTGCATATGGGAAGAATTGGACCTTTGAAGAATTAAATGGTTACTTAATCAAACCAGCCAAGTGGATTAAAGGAACTAAAATGGCATTTGCGGGATTAAGAAAAGAAAAAGATAGAGCGTCGGTAATTTTATATCTTAATAAAAACTCAGATAACCCACTGCCGCTACCTTAATTTTCCTAGACTATAGAGAAGTATAGATTTTTGTACGTGGACTCTGTTAAGAGCCTGTTGCCAAACTTTTGATTTATCACTTAAAAAAATTTTTTCATCTACTTCATCACCTCTTGGTAAACAATGGAGAAAAATGCAATCTTTTTTTGCAAAATTCATAAGTTTAGTATTTATTTTGAAAGATTTAAAATATTTTAATTTTTTTATCTTATCAACTTTATCATTCATTGAGATTACTTTGTCGGAAAAAATTACATCAGCATTCTCAACTGCTTTTTTCGGGTTATGATAAATTGAAATTTTATTTTTATTTTTTTTGAGATGAAGCATCGTATCTTTTTTGGGATGATAATTTCTTGGACACCCAATGTTTAACTTAAAATTGAACTTAATCGAGGCAACAATTAATGAATTCAAAACATTGTTTGAATCTCCAATCCATGTAATATTTAATTTAGAGATTGGTTTTTTTTTAATTTCCTCGATTGTAAAAACATCTGATAAGATTTGTGTTGGATGTGAAGATGGACTAAGTCCATTAATAATTGGAATTGATAAATATTTTTTAAATTCCTCAAGCTTTCTATCCTTATCTGTTCTGAGCATAAAAATATCACCAAAATTAGATAATATTTTAGCTGTGTCTTCTATACTTTCTCCACCTTTGGACAGATGTAATTCATCTGGTCTAAGTGTCAAAGCACCTCCACCAAGTTGTCTGCATGCAATATAAAAACTTAATCGAGTTCTTAAACTAGATTTTTCAAACATCTGTATTAATAATTTACCTTTTAAAGGTGCACCTTTATCAACATCAAGATTATTAAGATTCCTCCTTGCATTCTTTCTTTTTTTCGCATCAGTTAATATTTTTCTAAGATCTTTTATTGAAATATCTTTCAAATTAATAAAATGTTTCATTCGCTTAATATCCTGAGCAAACTTTATTCAATATTTTTAAGGCTTGATCTATTTCTCTTTTTTTAACATTAAGGGGAGGTAAAATTCTAACAACATTTTCTGCTGCTCTAATCGTTAAAAGTTTATTATTTGTAAGTTTGTTTATGAAATTACCTAAATCCACATTTACCTTTATGCCTATCAGTAGTCCAATGCCTCTTATTTCTTTTATCACCCTAGGGTAATTTTTTTTTAAATCGTTAAGTTTTTTTAAAAAATAATTTGAATTTTTTCTTACATTTTTCAAAAAACCCTTTTTAAAAACTTCATCCATAACAACATTTCCAATCGCCATTGCTAAAGGGTTTCCACCATATGTACTACCATGGGTTCCTGGTACCATGCATTTTGATACTTTTTTTGTCATTAAAACAGCTCCTATAGGAAAGCCTCCTCCTATGCCTTTAGCAATAGGCACTATGTCTGGTTTTACATTTGCATATTCATAAGCAAAAAATTTTCCTGATCTACCTATTCCACATTGAACTTCATCAAGAATTAAAAGAATATCTCTTTTTTTGCAGATTTTCTTAACCTCTTTCAAAAATTTTTTTGTATGAACCTTAATACCGGACTCACCCATTGCGGTTTCAAAAAAAATTGCTGCGGTTTTTTGGGTTATTTTCTTTTTAAGAGACTTTATGTCAGAATATTTAAAATGGTCAAAACCACTTACTTTTGGTCCAAAACCTTCAGTCATTTTTTTTGATCCACTCGCAAAAATATTTGCTAATGTTCTTCCATGAAATGAATTTTTTATACACAAAATTCTATTTTTTTCAGGCTTTCCTAAAGAATAAAAATACCGTCTTGCAACCTTTATTGCAGTTTCGTTAGCCTCTGCCCCTGAGTTAACAAAAATAACTTTTTCAGCAAAAGTTCTTTTGGCTAGTTTTTTTGCTAAGATTTCTCCCTCAGGAATCTGAAATGAATTGGAAACATGCCAAACTTTTTTTGCTTGTGTATTCAATGCTTTAATTAATCTTGGATTTGAATGACCTAGAGTATTTACAGCAATACCACTTAAAAAATCTAAATATTTTTTTCCATCGGTGGAAAATAAATATGATCCCTTTCCTTTTAAGAATGATATATTTCTTCTTTTATAGTTGTCTGCTAAATAACTCATAAATAAATTATAAATTTAATGTCTTAATAATTCTCTTATTATTAAAGTAAATAGATTCAAGTAGCGATTGTAAGATTTGTAGTATCTTTTTTTCAATTGTTAATAAGTTTAAATATTTGCTTGTGGAGTACTTTTTATTAGCATTATATTGTATTTATATTAATTAAATATACTATATATTGTAATTATGAGTTGGACTGATGAAAAAGTTGCTAAACTGAGAGAATTATGGGGTAAAGGCAATACTGCAAGTCAAATTGCAGAGATAATAGGTGGTATTAGTCGAAATGCAGTTATAGGTAAAGCCCATCGACTAAATCTTTCAGCAAAAATAAAAACTAGGTCTGCAACCTCTTATGAAAACTTTGAAAGTTCAATTGATAATAAAAATTCTAAAATAAAAAAAGGACGAAGAAATAAATTTAAATCCCTAATAATTGAAAAAGATTTTGAGCCTGAAAATCCTAAAACACTCGAGGAATTGGATGAAAACTCTTGTAAGTGGCCAATTGGTCATCCAAATGAAAAAGATTTTTATTTTTGCGGAAGGACATCATTAAAAGATTTTTCTTATTGCAAACTTCATTTGCTTTATGCTTACCAACCTAAAGGTAAGAAAGATGATGTCACTGACAAGGATGAAGTGCCAGAATTTATAGAAAAAAAAATCAAATCTGCTTAAAAAGTTTAATAAAGTTTTAATAAGAAATATTTTTTTTTGAAAATTGTCCACCCTGTTTCCACATATAACAATATTTTTCTACTTCTTTCTCAAATAAACATTTAGCTGGAAAGCCAATGTCTGAATTTGTTTTATATTTTCCGGATAAAATATTATCATTTTTTAAAAGTTTGAGTTGATCTTCTGTAAGTAATGGTTTCGGAAATAATTGAAAAAATTTTGCCGATAATTTTCCAAAAAACAGAGGGACGGGTAATAAAATTCTTCGTTTATTTATTAGCTTAAGTAATTTTTCGATTATCTCTTTAAGTGTAAGTGTTTCTGTTCCTACACACTCAATTATCTGTGAATAGATATTCTTAGAGATGATATTGAAAATAATATCGACTAAATCAGACGAATGAATAGGCATGAATTTTGTTTGTCCATTATAATAAAGTGGAAATACTGGAAGCCTATTTAATAGAGTCATAAAATTGGTGGTAAAATTATCATCAACAGAATAAACAACTGATGGCCTTAAAATTGTCGATAAAGGAAAATTTTTTAAAATTTCTTTTTCACCTTCTAACTTACTTCTAGCATATTCAGACTCTGTTGCTTCGCTAATACCTAATGCTGATAAATGAATAAGATGTTTTAATTTATTTTGCTTACTAAGTTTTGCTAATAGAGACGGGAATAAAGTGTGAATATTTTTAAAAGAGTTTCTTTTCTTTTCATATAAAATACCAATTAAATTTATACAAATATCTGCCTTTTCAAATAGACTTTGAATTTTATCTTCTTCAAAAATATTTGCCTCGACAATATCAATATAACCTGCATTTCCTTGAGTTTTTATGATATGACCCTTCTGATGTATGTTTCTTGTAACAACAATGACCCTATAGTCATTTTGCGTTAGCTTTCTAATAAGATGACGACCAATTTGACCACTTCCACCAAATATTAGACAATTTTTTCCTTTCATATATATAAGACTTTAAAATGAGTATTGATATCAAACTTCACAAAAATGACTTACCAGATGATTTAGATTTAGGCAATGTAATAGCTGTCGATGGAGAGTTTATGGGTCTAAATGTCAGACGTGATCCTTTGTGTTTAATTCAAATTTCATCAGGTAATTCTGATGCACATATCGTCCAACTTGATAGATCAAATTATCAAGCACCTAATTTGATAAAGATATTAGGAGATCAAAAAGTGACAAAAATTTTCCATTATGGCAGGGCTGACATGGCACATATAAAATATTATTTAAAAACAGAAACAAATAATATTCTTGATACTAAAATTGCCAGTCGTTTAGCTAGAAGTTATGCTGATAACCATTCTCTTAAAACGCTGATTAAAGAGTTTATAAATGTTGACATCAGTAAACAATTTCAAAATTCTGATTTTGGAGGTGACTTAACACCCGCTCAAATGAAATATTGTGCTAATGATGTAATTTACCTTCACAGAATTCATACGGAATTAAACAAAATATTGGAAAGAGAAAAAAGAATTGATTTATATAAAGATTGTCTTAAATTTTTAAAAACAAGAGTAGAACTTGATTTGGCATTATTTAAGGATGATATATGGTCCCACTAAATGAAAAAAAAAAAATTTATTAAAGTTGCTAAAGAAGTAATTGATCTCGAAATTAAAGCATTAATTAAATTAAAAAAAAGTATTAACGACTCATTTAACTTAGCAGTTCAACAAATACTAAAATGTCAATCGAAAGTAATTCTATGCGGTGTTGGAAAAAGTGGATTAATTGCAAATAAAATTGCCTCAACTTTATCATCAGTTGGTACACCTGCATTCTATCTCTCAGCAAACGACTCATCTCACGGCGACTTAGGTAGCATTTCGAAAAAAGATATTTTAATTCTAATTAGTAATTCAGGAGAAACAAATGAGTTAAAGAATATTATTCAATTTGCGAATAGGAATAAAATTTTACTCATTGGAGTCGTTTCACAAAAAAATTCGGTGCTTTATAGATCTGCTGATATAAAACTATTAATACCAAAAGCTATTGAGGCGGGAAATATAATACCAACTTCCAGTACGACATCTCAATTAGCACTAGGTGACGCTTTAGCAATCGCAACTATGAAACAAAAAAAATTTAATAAAAAGGATTTTAAAAAGATTCATCCCGCAGGAAGTTTAGGTGCACAATTAAAAACTGTTGAAGATATCATGCTTAAAAATAAAGCAATTCCATTTGTTAGCGAAAATCTAAAATTAAAAGATGCATTAAAAGTTTTAAGCTCTAAAAAATTAGGATTTTTACTAGTAAGAGATAAAAAAAAGCTTACAACTATAGGATTGATCTCAGATGGTGATATTAGAAGGTATAGTCAAAAAAATCAAAATCTTCATAGCATTACTGTAAAAGAAATCATGAGCAAAAACCCTATTTCAATTGATAAGAATGAGCTAGCAGCAAAAGCTCTATCAATTATGAATAATAAAAAAATTACTTCCTTGTGTGTTTATGAAAAGAAAAATAAATTAAGAACAATAGGAGTACTACATATTCATAATATATTACAATCAAACATTTCTTGATGAAAAGAAAAATTATTTTGGCGACCACTTTTATTGTTTTTTTGTCGCTTATGGTTTATTTCTATTTGAAGTCAAATAATAGCAGTGATCTGATAGAAAAAAAGCAAGATACAAATATAGTTAAAAAAGAAAATATTGAGAAACTTGACGAAATAATTGAAAGCTCAAACATAATAGAGGATGTAAGTTATTCTGCTAAAGATACTGGAGGAAATGAGTATTTTTTAAAGGCAAGTGAAGGAACAATAGATCAAAATGAGAGTAATTATATTTTTTTAAAGACTGTTAAAGCAATTATAAAGTTAAAAAATTATAGATCCATAGAGATTTCATCAGACTTTGGAAAATATAATGTCAATAATTATGATACTATTTTTTCAAAAAATGTAATAATTACATATTTAGATAATAAAATTACAGGTGATTATCTGGATTTTTCATGGGACAAAAATTTAATGATAATTTCTAGAGAAGTGATTTTAGAAAATGATGAAAGCTCGCTTCGAGCTGACGTGATTGAAGTGAATATTAAAACAAAAGATATAAAAATATTTATGTACGAAGAAAATAAAAATATTAAAATTAAATCATCTAAGTAGAAATGGCTTTAATAAAAAAATTTAGAATAAAATCTTTTAAAAAAATTAAATCAATTATTGAATTTGAAAATGTAACTTTGGCCTATGGAAATAGAATTATATTAGATAATATAAGTTTTAAAATCAACGAAGGTCAGATTTTTGGTATGCTTGGTCCCAACGGTGTTGGAAAATCAACAATATTCAATTTGATCACAGGACTAATAAGTCCAAAACATGGCAAAATTAAAATTGATGGGGAGGACGTATCACATTATCCAATATATTTGAGAACTAAGAAATTTAAAGTTGGATATGTGCCACAATATGGTGGATTTTTTAATGATTTAACTCTTCATGATAATTTAAAAGCCATTAGCGAAATTGTAATTGAAGATAAGAATGTAAGACAAGAAAGGATCGATTATTTGCTAGCAAAGTTTGAACTCGAAAATATAAAAAACATCAAAGCAAAGTTTTTATCAGGTGGACAAAAAAAGAAATTAGTAATTTCTTTATCACTTTTAAGT
This sequence comes from uncultured Pelagibacteraceae bacterium, assembly GCA_902624315.1. Lineage (GTDB taxonomy): Bacteria > Pseudomonadota > Alphaproteobacteria > Pelagibacterales > Pelagibacteraceae > Pelagibacter. Next base: position 36,504 of record CACNXC010000009.1, read on the forward strand.
GATCCAAAAGTACTTTTATTAGACGAATGTTTTGCAGCACTAGATGTATTAACAATAAAAATGTTGCAAGAAATTATAGTTAATTTACAGCAGGAAAATCAAATTACTATTTGCATTTGTGACCATCAGGCTAGAGATTTACTAGCATGTGTAGATATTGCAATGATTTTGAGTAATTGTAAAATAGTTGCACAAGATACACCATCAAATTTAGTTAAAGATATTAATGCGAGAAATGCATATTTTGGTAATAGTTTTAAGTTCAATTAACACTAAATGCCAAACAAAATTATTCTAAAAAATAAAATTTCAAATTTTCACAAAAAAATTTGTATTCCTGGGGATAAAAGCATCAGTATAAGATGGGTACTTATTTCATCTCTGGCCAGTGGTATTTCAAAAGCTAAAAATTTATTAATGTCTGAAGACGTTTTGGCAGCTATCAAATCTATCAAACAATTAGGTGTAAAAGTAGTTATTAAAAAAAATATTTGTAAAATTTATGGTGTTGGCGTGAATGGTTATAATTATAAGAAAAACATTGTGATAAATGCACAAAATTCTGGGACGCTTGGAAGACTTATAACGGGAATTTTAATTGATAGTCCTTATCCTATTAAGATTATTGGTGATAAAAGTTTATCAAAAAGAGATTTTAAAAGAATAACAAAACCTTTAAGTAAGTTTGGAGCCTCTTTTAAACTCCACAATAATTGTAATTTACCTCTTATTATTAAAGGTTCACAAAAATTAGAACCAATAAGATTTTTTGAGGATAAAGGCTCCGCACAATGTAAAAGCAGTATTATTTTTGGTGGAATTAAAGCTGATGGAAAAACTATAATTAAAGCAAGAAAATCCAGAAATCACACTGAGCTTATGTTAAAACATTTAAGATTACCAATTAAAGTAAAAAGAAATCAAAAATTTGACTCAATCGAAATTAACAAAGTAAAAAGAATTAATCCAATAAATTACAATATTCCATCAGATATAAGCTCTGGGGCTTTTTTTATTGCATTAACAGCACTTTTAAAAAAGTCTCAACTAATTGTTAAGAACGTCAATGTGAATCCATCTAGAATTGGTATAATTGTAATTTTAAAAAAGATGGGAGTAAAAATTTCAATTCTAAATAAAAAAAATTATAATGGAGAACCAATAGCAGACATTTTAGTAAAAAGCCCTAAAATTTTAAAGTCTATCAAATGTCCCACAAAGCTTAACAGTGAAGCTATAGATGAATTTCTAATAATTTTTTTAATTGCTGCCAAAGCAAAAGGTATATCAACCTTTAAAAATCTAGAAGAATTAAATAAAAAAGAGAGTCCAAGATTAAAATGGGGTTCAAAAATTTTAAAGATGATGGGTGTCAAAGTTATTACAACTAAAAGTTCAATAAAAATATTCGGTAATCCAGAATTAAAGATAAATAAAAAGATTGAAATCCAAAAATACCTAAAGGATCATAGAGTTTTTATGACAAGTGTGATAGCTGCATTATCTTTTGGTGGTGAGTGGCATATACATGATAAAGACTCGATCAAATCTTCATTTCCATCATTTTTAAAAATTATTAATTCATTTCAAAAATGAGAAAAAGAAAAAAATTTATAAAGATAGCAATAGATTCTCCTGCTGCAGCGGGAGCAGGTACTTTAGCAAAATCTTTATCAAAACATTATAACCTTTTGTATTTAGATACTGGAAAAATTTACAGGATGTTAGCTTTATTAAAAATCAATCGAAAAAATAAATTTAGCAAGAGTTTTTTAAAAAAAAAAATTAAAAATTTAAATTTAAAAAGTCTTCAAAATGTAAATTTGTTGTCCGATGAGGTGGGAATTGAAGCTTCTTTGATTGCAAAAGATAAAGATATAAGAAAACTTGTTCACTCGTTCCAAATAAACTGTGCTTACAAACCGCCAAAAAAATTTAATGGCTCTTGCTTAGATGGTAGAGACATTACATATAAAATTATTCCGGACGCAGATCTAAAATTCTTTATCACAGCAAATTTAAAGATAAGGGCTAAAAGAAGATTTATGGAATTAAAAAAACTTAAAAAAAAAGTTTCATACCTTGATGTTTTAAAAAGTATCAAAAAACGCGACAAAAATGACTATAATCGAAGGATATCCCCTTTAAAGAGAACTAAAGATTCTATATTGATAAATACCTCAAATTTATCTAAAAGGGCCTGTTTTTTAAAAATAAAAAAAATTATAGATAGGAAAATTATTAATTAATGGAAATTTACAAAAGTCCACTCGACCCCGTTTCAAAAGAATTTGAAAAATTGCTAAACACCAGCCTATCAAAAACTCAAATAGAAGAAGGTAAAATAATAGAAGGTAAAATAAATAAAATTACTGACAAATACGTATTCCTGGAGTGTGGACTTAAATCCGAGCCAGTTTTAGACATTAATGAGCTCAAAACTATGGGTTTATCTGAAAAAATAAAGATTGGAGAAACAATTCCAGTTTTACTCGAGCGACTTGAAGATAAGATGGGCGAAGTAGTAGTTTCGGCAAGTAAAGCTCAAAAAATAAAAGGGTGGGATAAATTAGTTGAAGCCTATGAAAAAAATGAACCAATTATGGGTAAAATAACCTCAAAGTGTAAAGGTGGATGTATAGTTGAGCATATTGATACAGGGTCCTTAATGTTTTTACCAGGAAGTCAAATCAGCGACAAACCATTAAAAGATATTTCACATCTGATGAATGAACCACAAAAATTTGCACTTATAAAATTAGATAAGGTACGTGGAAATGCATGCGTTTCAAGAAGAGAAATAATTTCATCTTTTAAAAAAGAAGATAAAGCTAAAATAATAGAGAAATATAAAGTTGGAGATATAATTAAAGGTGCTGAAGTAAAGGGCTATAGCACTTTTGGATGTTTCTTTAATGTTAATGGTGAATTAGATGTATTGTGTCATACAAGTGAACTTTCTTACTCAAGAGTAAATCATGCGGATGAACTTTTCAATATTGGGGATAAAGTAGATTTAAAAGTAATAACTGTTGATAAAGAAAAATTACAAGTTGGTTGTAGTGTAAAACAATTATCACCAGATCCATTTGAACATATCGAAAATTATGAATTAAACAAAGTTTATAAAGTAAAGGTAGTAAAAATAATGGACTTTGGAGCTTTTTGTGAATTAGAGCCTGGTCTTACAACATTACTTCATTCAAGTGAGCTAAGTTGGAATAAAAAAAACATGTCTGCAAAAAAAATGTTTAAAGTTAATGATATAATAGACTGTGTCATAACTGAGATTGATAAAGAAAAAAGACGTGTAGCAATATCTCACCGTCTCTGTCAAACAAATCCATTTGAAGTTTTTGAAAAAAAATTTCCAGTAGGAACTGTAGTTGAGGGAGAGGTAGTAAATAAAAATGAATATTCGCTATTTGTTAGAGTAGAAAATTTAGAAGTGGACGCATTTTTACATTGTAATGATCTAACTTATAAAAATAATGGAGAAGAGGAATTAAATAATTACAAAAAAGGTGACAAAATAAAAGTTAAAGTTTTAGAAATAAAAGTCTCTGATCAAAAAATAAGAGTTGGGCTTAGACAGACACAGCCTGATCCTTTTGATTGGTTTAAAGACAAAAAGACTCGACAAATAATCACAGTTAAAATTATTTCAACTGACTCTAAAGGATTAATAGTTAGACCAGAGGGATCGGATATGGATTTTCCTATTAAAAAATCCAATATAGCAATTAATGCAGCTGACACGAGAACTTCTAGATTTACTGGTGGAGAAAGAAT
>CACNXC010000010.1 GCA_902624315.1 uncultured Pelagibacteraceae bacterium
TAAATTTCTAAAAGTTTTTTTGCAATTATTAATCCTAAAACACGATCTCCTAAAAATTCTAATTTTTCATTATTAATTTCTTTGTTATAGCTTTTATGTGTTAATGATCTAACTAACAAATCTTTGTCTTTGAAATTGATCCTAATTTTTTTTTCTAAAGTTTGATAATTAATTTTCATTATTTGATCTTTTGAAAGAATCTATCAAATCTGATTGATTTGTTCCATTTCCAAAATGAAAAAATACTCCCAATAGATCTATCTGAGGAGAAGAAAATAAATTGTGCCTTTCCTACAAGATTATCTTTGTGTACATACCCTACACTTGATAGATATCTACTATCCTTGGAACAATCTCTATTATCTCCTAAATAGAAGTAGTGATCCTTTGGAACTATAAATTTATCAGAATTTTGAAAAGTATAATCTTTTAAGTAAACAGTTTTATATTTTTTCCCATTAGGTAAAATTTCCTCAAAAGTAAATACATCAATGTTTCTATTTCCACAGAATATTTTATCACTTTCTGAGATTCTGGATTTTAAAACCTCTGCATTATTTATATACAAATTTGAATTAATAAATTGTACTTGATCTCCGGGCAAACCAATTAATCTTTTTATATAATCAGTTCTATTATCTGCAGGAGTTTTGAATACTACAACATCTCCTCTTTTTGGCTCACTGAACATTACCCTTCCTGTAAAAATAGGTGGACTAAACGGAAATGAATGTTTGCTATAACCATATGAATATTTAGTCACAAATAATCTGTCTCCAACTAACAGATTAGGCTCCATTGATGAAGATGGTATATAAAATGGTTGAAGAAATATAGATCTGATAAAAATAGCAATAATTAATGCATAAAATAAGGTTTTTATATTTTCTTTAAAAAAATTTTTATCTAACATTATCTTTTAATCAAAATTGTAAATGCTATTGAGTGATCTTTTTCATCAGATAGTGAAAGAAACAAATCATATTTCTTAATTTTGAACTTTTTTTTTATAATTTTATCAATTTTTTTTGATTTAAAGAAAAAAGGTTTACCCATTTTATCATTTAAAATTTCAATATCTTTAAAATTTAAATTATCTCTAATACCAGTACCAAATGATTTTGATAGAGCTTCTTTAGCTGCAAATCTTTTTGCAAAAAAGTTTGTCCTGTTAACTTTATTTTTTGAAAATTTAAGTTCATTAGGTCCAAAAGTTCTTTTTATAAAGTTTTGGTTTTTAATCAAAGGCTGAATTCTTCTATTATTTACTACGTCAACTCCAATTCCTAATATTTTCATTTCAGTTATTTAATAATTCTTTTAAATTTTTTTATTACATTGGATAAACCAAAAAAAACCGACTCACCGATTAAATAATGTCCAATATTAAATTCTTCAATTTCTTTAAATCTTGATAATAATTCAGTTGTTTTATAATCAAGTCCATGACCAGCATGAACTTCTAAACCAATTTTCTTTGCAATAATTGAACATCTTTTAATTCTGTTAAGTTCTTTGGAATAATTTTTCTTCAATTTTACTAATCTAGAAAGTCTACCTGTATGAATTTCAACACAATCAGATCCTAATTTATATGAGGTCTTAATATCATTAATGGATGGATTTATGAATAAACTTGTTCTAATTTTTTTCTTTTTAAATTTCAAAATTATATTTTTAATTTTATTTTTATTTTTACTTAAGTCTAAACCTCCTTCTGTGGTAACTTCTTTTCTATTTTCTGGCACTAAACAAATATAATTTGGTTTGATTTTCAATGCTTTACTTATCATTTTTGGGTTAGTTGAAATTTCCAGATTAATCAAAATCTTTTTTAGAGAACAAATTTTTTTTGCATCATTATCTTTTATATGTCTTCTATCTTCGCGAAGATGAATTGTTATTGAGTCAGCACCTGCTTTCTTTACAAATTTAGCTGCAAATATCGGGTCTGGATGTAGTTCACCTCTAGCATTTCTCAGGGTTGCTATATGATCAATATTTACTCCAAGACGTTTCACTTCGTGTATCTACTTCCTGGTGTCGAAATTGGAATTAATTTCAACTCGTTTGGAATTTTGTTCTTTTTATAAGTTGGAACAGAAATTTTAAGGTGTGAAACTATATCTTTTTTTATTTTTAAATTGTTTTTTGATGACCTATCAATAATTGTTGCAAAACCCATTAATTTTGCTTTTGAATTTTTTATCAATTTTACACATTCCATGCTTGATTTGCCTGTGGTTATAACATCTTCGATAATTAATACTTTTGATCCTTTTTTAATTTGAAAACCTCTTCTTAATTTAAATTTCCCTTTTACTCTTTCGCAGAAAATAGTTTCTTTTTTAAGTAGTCTTCCAATTTCATAACCGATTACTATACCACCCATTGCTGGTGATAAAATCAAATCGAAGTTTTTAAATTTTTTCTTAATTTTACTAGCTAAAGATTTACATATTTTTTCTGCTTTATGCGGAAAACTTAATAGCTTTGCGCATTGAATATATTTTGAAGAGTGTAATCCAGAAGATAAAACAAAATGTCCTTCTAATAACGCATTAGTTCTTCTTAAAATATCTAAGGATTTTTTGTGTGAAAGCATTTCTTTTATCTTCGTGTCTAATTATCTTAAATTTTATACCTTTTTGTTTTAGCTCTGCAATAAAATTAGTGAAATTTTTTAAGTCCCTTATGATTAATTGAAATTTAAAATTTATATAGTTCGGGTTTTTGCCTGCCATAACAAGGTTTGAAATATTCAGTTTATGTTCTCCGATTAATGAACTTACATTACCAAGCTGACCGGGTTTATCTGGTAAAGATATCCATAAAGTGGTATTGTATTTTTTTACTCTTTCCTCTTTTCTTTCTCCCTTTTCATGCCAATAACGTCTTATAGCTGCCCTTGCTTTTCCTGTTTTTGTTATTGGGATCCAATGCAATGATGGTGAATGATTTTTAGAGGTAATAATTTTAACTCGATCTCCATTTCTTAAAATAGTTTGGAGTTCACTTTTATTACCATTAATTTCACATCCGATTGCAGTATCTCCTACTTTAGTGTGCACGGCATATGCAAAATCAATTGGGGTAGCATCTTTTGGTAATTTAATAACCGATCCTTTCGGTGTGAAACAAAAAACATTTTCTTGGAACATTTGTAGTTTTGTATATTCATATGAATGTTCTGGATTTTCATTTTTTTCAATGATTTCTACTAAATCTTTTAACCAGTCATATTCTTTCCAAGTTAAAGAATTAAATTTCTCAGAAGATTTATATTGCCAGTGTGAAGCAATACCCCTTTCAGCAAAATCATGCATTTCTGTAGTTCTAATTTGAATTTCTATGGGTTTTTTATTAGATCCAATAACTGCTGTATGAATTGATTTATAACCATTAATTTTAGGTGAAGAGATATAATCTTTAAATTTGCCAGGTATACAATTGTACTCTTTATGTAATATCCCTAAAGTTTTGTAACAATCATCTATATTTTTAAGAATTATTCTAAATCCAATAATATCGGTTATTTGCTCTAGAGAAACCCGCTTCTTTTGAACTTTTCTCCAAATTGAAAAAGGTGTTTTGCCTCTTCCGTAAATTTTAGATTGTATATTATTGTCATTTAATAAAGTATTAATTTCATTAGAAAGAGACACGAAAATATCTTTTTTGTCAGATTTGATTTCATCTAATCTATTTTGAATTAATGTTCTTGCTTCATTATTCAAAACTTCAAAAGATAAATCTTCTAGTTCATCACGAATTCTATGCATCCCCATTCTATCAGCTAATGGCGCATAAATTTCCATTGTCTCTTGTGCAATTCTTTTTCTTTTATCTTCTTTGGTAATAGCTTTTATCGTTCTCATATTATGTAAACGATCTGCAATTTTAACTAACAAAACTCTTATATCTTTTGAGGTAGCTAAAATAAGTTTTCTAAAGTTTTCAGCTTTTGAGTTTGTTGTTGCGGTGTTTTCAAAAACTGAGATTTTTGTGACACCATCAACTAAATCTGCTACCTCTTCACCAAATTCTCCTTTAATGGTTTCGTAAGTTGCGTAAGTATCTTCGATTGTATCATGTAATAAACCAGTGGTAATAGTAGCGCTATCTAATTTAAGATCAGTTAGGATATTTGCAACTTCTATTGGATGCACTGAATATGGATCACCTGAAGCTCTCTTTTGATTACTATGTGCTTTAACAGCAAAATCATAAGCTTTATTAAGTTTTTCAGGGTTTAAAAATTTGTTATAAATTTTTACTTTATTTATTAAATCTTCAGAATTAAGCATTCATATACTATATCACTAAATTAAATTTGTTTAATAGACCTAATGTCTCTATTTTTTAATGATAATAATAGTTTTTTTATGGAATGTTTTGAAACTGGATGTTTCCAAGTTTTATCTATCTCAAATAATGGAAAAAGGACGAAATTTCTTTTATGCATTCTTGAATGAGGTAGATTTAATTCGCCTTTCATTTTTTTTCTATTAAAATCAATTATATCAATATCGCACTCTCTAGGAGCATTTCGAAGTCTTTTCTTTCGTCCTAGGCTTGTTTCAATAGTTTTACAAACACTTATTAATTCAAAAGGTGATAATTTAGTTAGAACCTTAACTACAACATTATAAAATTTAGGATTGTTATTATCAGGCCAAGACAAACTCTCATAATATCTTGATGATTTTACTATTATAATATCATTAAGAATTAATTTTGATTTAGCTAATTCAATATTACTGATTTTATTTCCTAGATTAGAACCTATGCCTAAATAGACAGGACTAACTTGATTTTCTAATATATCTTGCTCTATCACGATTCCAGTCTCTTTGTTTTTTTACCGCTCTTTTATCAAATTGTTTCTTACCTTTAGCTACAGCTAATTCTAATTTTGCTTTTCCCTTTTTAAAATACATTTTTGTAGGTACTATTGTAAGACCATCTCTTTGCATTTTCCCAATTAATTTATTGATTTCTCTTTTATTTAATAACAATTTTCTTTCATCGGTTGGATTATGGTTTGAATAACTAGCTTGCTTATAAGATGCAATATGTGAATTTATCAAGACTATTTCACCTTTTTTTTCTATTGCATAAGAATCTGCTATGTTTACTTTACCATTACGAATTGATTTTATTTCAGAACCTTTTAAGACAATACCTGCTTCAAACAAATCCTCAAAAAAATAATTGAAACTAGCTTTTTTATTAAGACAAATTATTTTTAAACCACTATTGGTTTTTTTTTTCATTAAACTAGTTTTGCAGAATGAAGTGCTTTTTTAACAATATCCTTAGTTTCAGCCGTCACTTTTACAAGAGGTAGTCTTACATCATCATCACAAAGATTTAACAATTTTGCTGCATATTTTACAGGGCTCGGGTTGCTTTCAACAAACATCGCATGATGAAGTGGTTGTAAAATCTTATCAAGTTTTTCTGCCTCTTCCATTTCATTATCATTTTTAGATTTCGATAATTTTTGAAAATCAGAGCAAAGTTTTGGAGCTATATTTGCAGTAACACTTATTGCTCCTACTCCCCCTCTTTTATTAAATTCTAAAGCATTATCATCATTACCCGTTAATTGGATGAACTCTTTTCCCATTTTGTTTAAAGATTGACCTACTCTATCTAAATCTCCAGTAGCATCTTTAACACCAATTATGTTTTTTAATTCGAACAATCGAGCCATTGTGTCAACTGACATGTCGATAACAGATCTACCAGGTATATTGTAAATCAAAATTGGAATTCCACATTTATCATTTATCGCTTTGTAATGTTGATACAAGCCTTCTTGTGTTGGTTTATTATAATATGGAGTAACAATGAGAGCACCGTTTGCTCCAATTTTTTCTGCATGAGTTGTAAGTGAAATGGCCTCCTCAGTAGAATTCGATCCTGTACCTGCAAAAACTGGTAATTTTCCATTACTTTCTTTTACACATAACTCAATCACTCTTTCATGCTCGTCATGACTTAAAGTTGGTGACTCACCAGTTGTTCCTGCTGGAACTAATCCATTTGTCCCATTTTGGATATGAAAATGAATTAAATTAATATATGCCTCATCATCAAGTTTATCATTTTTAAACGGGGTGACTAAAGCAACATTTGATCCTTTAAACATAAATACTTATAACATACATTGAAGATTCATATAGTAAAAGATTATGATTAAAAAAATCTTATTTTGGATAATATTGATTAATTTATTCGGTTTACTCACTGTAGCTCAATCAGACATAATCCCATTAAAAAAACCAATGCAATCTGAAGAGCTAACCCAAAAAAAATTATTAATAGATGTGCTAAAACCTTTGCCTAAACCAATACCAAAAATAGCAAACGAAGAGATAGAAAAAAAAGTTAAATCTAAAGCTGAAAAGAAGATAAGTGGTCTAATACTTCCTAAAAAAAAACCTTTGATCGCTGGATCAAAAAAAACAACAGAGATAAAAATATCAAAATATTATCGTAAAAAAGATTTTGCATTAGCGAAAAAAGCAATTTCTGAAATGAAAAAAGCTAGATGGACAGATGCAATAAAAACAGCCAAAAGAGCTAAAGATAAATCTATATATGATTTTATTCAATGGAGACATTTACTTACAAAAGGAAATCAGGCTTCTTATTATGATTACAAAACCTTTATAGACACAAATGAGGATTATCCTAGAATAGGACGAATAAAATATTTAGCTGAGCATAAACTTTCTACAGACAAAGTTAGTCCAAAAAAAATTATAGACTGGTTTGGACCTGCAGAACCTTTGAGTGGTTTCGGTAAAATGATATTAGGTGAAAGTCTTATTCTAAATGGTAATAAAGAAAAAGGGATAGGATTTATTAAAGAAGGCTGGATATCAGCTGAATTATCTAAAACAGATTTAAGATTTTATCGTAAAAAATTTAAAAAATACCTCAATGCAGATGATTATATTAAGCGTGCAGAATATCTTGCCTGGAATAACAAATACTGGGATTTAAAACGATTGTTAAGATATTTACCCAAAGATTATGAGCTATTATATACAGCTAGACAATTATTAATGAGTAAATCTTATGGTGTCGATAATGCTATTTCTAAAGTTCCCCCTAATCTTAAAAATGATGCTGGTTTAAATTACGATAGATTAAAATGGAGAAGAAAAAGAGGAAGAGTTGATAGCTCTGTAGAAATTCTTTTAAAGATAAAAAACACAAAAGATTATCTAGTGCGGCCAGACAAATGGTGGATAGAAAGAGAAATTATTTCAAGATCTCTAATATACAAAAAAAAATATGAATTAGCTTATAAAATTGCTAGTAACCATGGAATGACTGAAGGAGCTGAATTTGCTGCAGCTGAGTGGATGAGTGGTTGGATAGCTCTGAGTTTTTTAGATGATCCTGTATTAGCCAAAGAACATTTTGAAAATTTTTATAACAACGTAGGATATCCTATTAGCACAGCTAGAGGTGCTTATTGGCTTGGTAAAACTTATAAAAAGCTGGGTGATAAAGATTTATCTTACAAATGGTTTAAAGAAGCAACAAATTATTTAACTACTTATTACGGTCAATTAGCATTTATGGAAATAAGCCCAAATGAAAAATTTGAACTCTCAAAAGATATGATTATCCAAAAAGAATATCGCAATTATTTTTTTAAGAAAGACCTAGTTAAATTAATCTATTTATTAGATGAATTAGATGAAGATAAATATACTAAACATATATTAAGACATTTAGCTAATGATGATGTTAGTAGTGGTAGTGAAGTCTTGGCTGCTGAACTTGCAACAAATATAGAACGTTTTGATTTTGCAATTCAAATTTCTAAAATAGCTTCATATGAAAAAAGATTTCATAATAAATACAACTACCCAATTATAAGTACACCAAAATATATTAACGGAAGAAAAATTCCTGATAACGCTTTTATTCTCTCAATCATAAGACAAGAAAGTGAATTTGATTTAAGTGCAAATAGTCATGCTGGTGCCAAAGGTTTAATGCAACTCATGCCTTACACAGCTAAACTAGTTGCCAAACAGGCAAAACTTCCCTACTCAAAATCTCGACTAACTACTGATGCTGAATATAATATTAATTTGGGATCTCATTATATTGCTGGGCTCATACTTGAATATGATGGCGCTTATCCTTTTGCTGTAGCCGCTTACAATGCTGGGCCAAAAAGAGTACGATACTGGAAAAAAATAAACAAAAATCCGCAAAAAAATCAAATTGATTATATCGATTGGATTGAGTTAATTAAATTTAAAGAAACTAGAAATTACGTACAAAGAGTTTTGGAAAATTATAATGTTTACAGGTATGTGCTTGAGCAAAGACCTATTGGAATGAAGGATTTTTTTAAGAACAATCCCTTATTTTAAAGATGGCGGAAGAGGAGGGATTCGAACCCTCGGTACAAGTTTCCTCGCACGGTCATTTAGCAAACGACTGGTTTAAGCCTCTCACCCACTCTTCCAAGAAATTTGTCGCTTTTGATTGTATTGAATAATCGATATTAATAAAGTAATTATTCAATAATTATGAAAAATAAGTATTCAATATTCTCATTAATAAAGAATGCTTTTTCTTATCACGAAAATTGGGAAAAAGCCTGGAAAGATCCTGCACCAAAAAAAGAATATGAAGCGGTAATCATTGGTGGTGGTGGTCATGGTTTAGCAACAGCTTATTATTTAGCAAAAAAACATAACATGAAAAATATTGCTGTTGTTGAAAAAGGATGGATTGGTGGAGGAAATACTGGAAGAAATACTACTATAATTAGATCAAATTATTTATGGGATGCTAGTGCTGGTCTTTATGATCATGCTCTTAAAATATGGGAAGGTCTTTCACAAGAGTTAAATTATAATGTGATGTTTAGTCAAAGAGGGGTAATGAATCTAGCTCATAATCTTCAAGATGTTAGAGACCTAAAAAGAAGAACACATGCAAACAGACTAAATGGCATTGATGCTGTTTATCTTAATACCGAAGAAGTTAAAAAATTTTGTCCAATAATTAATACCTCTCCCAATATAAGATATCCAGTTTTAGGTGGAACATTACAAAGAAGAGCTGGAACTGCTAGACATGATGCAGTTGCGTGGGGATATGCTAGAGGTGCTGATGAAATGGGCGTTGATATAATTCAAAATTGTGAAGTAAAAGGAATTAAAAGAATTGGTGATTGTGTTGAAGGTATTGAAACAACAAAAGGATTTATTAAAACAAAAAAAATAGGTGTAGTTGCAGCAGGACACTCAAGTGTTATTGCAAATATGGCTGGTTTGAAATTACCTTTGGAAAGTAAACCACTTCAAGCATTGGTGTCTGAACCGGTTAAACCAATTATAGATACAGTTGTAATGTCTAACGCTGTTCATGCATACGTAAGTCAATCCGATAAAGGAGAGTTAGTTATTGGAGCAGGAACTGATGATTACGTGTCTTACTCACAAAAAGGAAGTCATGATATTGTGGAAGGAACTTTGAATGCAATTTTAGAGTTATATCCAATTTTTAGTAGAATGAGAATGCTTCGTCAGTGGGGTGGTATAGTAGATATATGCCCTGATGCAAGCCCAATTATAAGTAAAACATCAATTAAAGGTTTATACTTTAATTGTGGTTGGGGAACAGGAGGTTTCAAAGCGACACCTGGTTCTGGAGATTTATTTGCTCACACAATTGCAAATGATGAACCTCATAAATTAAATGCTGCCTTTAATATAAATAGATTTGTCAGTGGTGATCTAGTTGATGAACATGGTGCAGCTGCAGTTGCACACTAATGTTTTTAATTAATTGTCCTTTTTGTGGTGAGAGAGAACAAAGCGAATTTAAAGCAGGTGGTGAAGCTCACATAGTAAGACCAAAACAACCTACAGAACTAAGTGATGATGAATGGGCAGAATATTTATTCATGAGAAAAAATATAAAAGGAGTTCAGTTTGAAAGATGGAATCATATTCATGGTTGTAGAAAATGGTTCAATATGGTTAGAGATACTTCAAACGACCAAATAAAAGCTGTATACAAAATGGGTGAGAAACCACCAGTAAAATAAAATGTCTAATAATTTAAGATTTAAAACAAGCAAATTCATTGATGAAACTTATCGAGTTTCTTTTAAGTTTAACAACAAAACATATTTTGGTTTTAAAGGTGATACTCTAGCATCAGCTTTATTGGCTAATGGCATTCATCTTGTAGGAAGAAGTTTCAAATATCATAGACCTCGAGGAATTATGACATCAGGTTCAGAAGAACCTAATGCAATAATTCAATTGCACGATAATTCCTCAAGAACTGAACCCAATGTAAGAGCCACTGAGGTTGAAATTTATGAGGGTTTAGTTGCATCTAGTCAAAATTGCTGGCCTAGCGTTAATTTTGATGTTGGTGGAATTAACAATCTATTATCCCCTATTCTACCCGCTGGATTTTACTATAAAACTTTTATGTGGCCTGCAAGTTTCTGGGAGAAGTATGAATACTTTATAAGAAAATCTGCAGGTTTAGGTAAATCACCGAAAGTTGCTGATCCAGACATATATGAACATAATTATATTCATTGTGATGTTTTGGTAATAGGAGCTGGTATATCAGGAATTATGGCGGCCAAAATAGCAGCAAAAAATGGTTTTAAAACTCTTCTAGTTGATGAAAAATCTTATTTAGGTGGATCATCTATTTATGATAACTCAGAGTTTTCAAAGATTAACAATCAACTAACATGTTCATGGTTAGAAAAAGAGATCAATGAAATATCAAAACTAGAAAATTTAGAAATTAAAATAAGAACTAGTGTTGCAGCATATCATGGATACAACTTTTTATTAGCTCGTGAAAGTCTTACTGACCATTTACCAATTAATCAAAGAGATAAGAAAGTAAGGCATAGATTATTAAAAATTAGAGCTAAAAAAGTAATTACAGCTACTGGCTCAATAGAAAGACCATTGATATTCGATAATAATGATCGACCAGGTATACTATTATCTTCAGCAATTAAGAAATATATCGATCTATATGGCGTAGCTTGTGGTGAAAATAATATTCTTTTTACTAATAACGATACTGCATATGAAACTGCTATGAGCTTAATTCAAAGAGGAATTAAGATAAATGCAATAATTGATAATAGAGAACAAGTTGACTCTAAAATTTGTTACGAGGTTGAGAAAAATAATATTAAAATTTATAAAGGTTTTTCTGTTGTTGATACATATGGATATAGAAGAATTAACAAAATATCCATTATGAAACTTTCAAAAGATGGTCAAACAGTAATTGGGGACAAAACTAAATTAAATTGTGATTGTTTAGGTCTATCTGGTGGTTGGACCCCAGCAGTACATTTGTTTACACAATCTGGAGGCAAATTAAAATTTAGAGAAGAAGACCAAGTATTTATTCCTGACGTTTATCCCTCAGATCAAATAAGTATTGGATCTTGCAATGGAGACTTTGGTTTAGAGGAAGTAATTAAAAATACCTTATCTTCACTGAAAAAATTTCTTAATATAGATAATTCTGAATATAAGACTGTTGAAATTATCTCAGTTTTAAATCAATCAAAGAGAAATATTTGGTTATTACCATCTGATAAATCCATAGGAAAAACTAAATCTTTTGTTGATTATCAAAACGATGCAACTTCAAAAGATATTAAATTAGCTCTAAGAGAAGGATTCAGATCTATTGAACATGTAAAAAGATATACCACTACTGGTATGGGAACTGATCAGGGCAAACTTGGTAATATGCATGCTTTAGGAATCATTTCAGAAACAGCCGGAACCAAAATGGGCGAGCATGGCACTACCACTTTTAGACCTCCTTATACACCTCTTACTTTTGGAACTATTGTTGGAAGAAATGTAGGTGAATTTTTTGATATATTCAGACGTACTCCGATACATGATTGGCATGTTAAAAATAATGCTGAGTTTGAAAACGTTGGTCAGTGGAAAAGAGCTTGGTACTATCCCAAAGAAAATGAAAACATGCATCAAGCAGTGCAAAGAGAAAGTAAAGCCGCCAGAGACTCAGCGGGTATTCTAGATGCATCTACATTAGGAAAAATTGATATTCAAGGCACTGATGCCTCAGAATTTTTAAATCGTGTTTATACTAATGCTTGGTCAAAGCTTGCAGTGGGCAAATGTCGTTATGGTTTAATGTTAAATGAGGATGGAATGGTTTATGATGATGGAGTAACAACTAGACTAGGTGAAAATCACTATATAATGACTACTACTACTGGTGGAGCAGCTAATGTATTAGGAAAACTTGAAGATTATCTTCAAACAGAATGGCCTGAGTTAGATGTCTATCTATCTTCTGTTACTGATCATTATGCTACAATAAGTGTTTGCGGTCCTAATAGTAAAAAAATTGTCTCAAAAGTTATTCCTGATTTAGATTTTTCTGACGAAATGTTTCCACATATGTCATTTAAAAATGCAAAAATTGGAAATATTAAATGTAGAGTAATGAGGATTAGTTTTACCGGAGAACAAAGTTATGAAATTAATATTCAAGCAAATTTTGGAAAATCTGTTTGGGAAAGATGTATGGACGCTGGTAAGGATTTCAATATTACACCTTATGGAACTGAAACGATGCACTTATTAAGAGCAGAGAAAGGTTTTATAATAGTTGGTCAAGATACAGATGCAACACTGACACCAATTGATTTACAAATGGACTGGATAGTAAGTAAAAAAAAATATGATTTTATTGGAAAAAGATCATTATATAGATCTGATACAATTAGAGAAGATAGAAAACAATTGGTTGGTTTGTTGACAGAAAATCCAGAGGAAGTTTTAGAGGAAGGTGCGCAGATAGTTTCTGATGTAAAAAAGTCACCTATTGAAATGCTTGGACATGTAACCTCAAGTTATTATAGTCCAAATTTAAAAAAATCCATTGCATTGGGTGTTCTTAAAAGTGGGAAAAATATGCTTGGGCAAAAATTAATTATACCAATGGAAAATAAAAACATAAATGTAATCGTAGCTGATCCTGTTTTTTTAGATAAAGAGGGAAAAAAATTAAATGCTAAATTATAACCATACAATAAAAGAGCAAAAATCATATCAAGGTTTACAATTGAGTGAGATAAAGCCTGTCATGAAATTGATAGTAAGGGGTAAAAAAAGAGAATTTTTATCAGCAATTGGTAAATCTTTAAATATGGTTTTACCCACAAAAGCAAATACTTCAACTCAAAGTGAAAAATTGACTGCCTTATGGTTGAGTCCTGATGAATGGATGATTTTTTCAAATGATGTTGTTAAAGAAAATACAAACACATATGACACCGAAACCATTTTAAATAAAAACATATCTAAATTAGATTTAGGAGCTGTAGTGGACGTTACAGATCAATTTGTAAGGATTAATCTTAGAGGAGATAAGATATATAACCTCTTTCAAACAGGTTCTCCTTTTAATTTTAATGAATTTAAGAGTAAAAATGGCTCAGTAACTCAAACAATTCTCGCAAAAATAGACGTAATTATTCACAATCAAAATAAAAATGAAGTGAATTTATTTGTAAGACGCTCATTTTCTGAACACTTATTCGCTTGGATGAATGATAGTGCGTCAAGATTATAGTCACATTTAGAGCTCAAATAAGTTATTAAAATTTATGAAAAAATTATTTTTAATAGCAATTTTTGCTCTTTTACCCTTTTCACTTAATGCGGAGTCTAATTTAGATAAAATTTTATCTTCTGGAATACTAAAAGTTGGTACTACTGGAGATTGGGATCCTATGTCAATTAAAGACCCTGCAACTAATAAATATAAGGGTTTTGATATTGATGTTATGAAGCAACTTGCAAAAGATATGGGTGTTAAAGTAGAGTTTGTGCCTGCAGAGTGGAAAACTATCGTTTCAGGAATAACATCTGAGAGATATGACATTTCTACTAGTGTTACAAAGACACCAAAGAGAGCTGAAGTAGCTGGTTTCACTGATACATATTACAAATATGCAACTGTGCCACTTGTTCTCAAAAAGAATTTAAAAAAGTTTTCAACTTGGGACTCGCTTAATAAATCAAATGTAACAATTGCAACAACTCTTGGTACTTCTCAAGAGGAAAAGGCGAAAGAATTTTTTCCAAAATCAAAATTAAACTCTGTAGAGGCGCCAGCAAGAGACTTTCAAGAAGTTTTAGCAGGTAGAGCTGATGGTAACATCACAAGTTCAACAGAGGCAAATAAATTGATTATTAAATATCCTCAGTTAGCAATCGTTCCAGATGGTGGAAAAAATCCAGCATTTTTAGCAATGATGGTGCCAAAAGGTGATGCCAAGTGGAATGATTATGTAAATAAATGGATACAGGATAAAAAATCCTCAGGATTCTTCACTAAGTTATTAGCTAAATATAATCTTAAAAGCTTATAAAAAAATTAGTAATTAATTTTTTATTCTTTATAAGTTAAGAGTGAAAAATCTATTTTTATTAATTCTAATTTTTCCATTAACTTCATGCGGTAAAAGTGAACTAAACTGGCTAATCTTATCACCAAATAACATCGAAGGATTAACAAATCTAAAATTTTTATTAAGTGGTTTAACAACTACTATATTTATTAGTGTAATTTCGATTTTTATCTCAATAATTATTGGTCTGTTAGTTGCAATTCCTTCGTTAGCCAAAAATAAATTCTTAACCTATCTTAATATTGGTTATGTTGAAATTGTAAGAGCAGTACCTTTACTAGTTTTGATTTTGTGGATTTATTATGGTCTTCCGATCATGACGGGTATAAGTTTTAGTCCGTTCGTTTCTGGTATCATAGCTCTGTCAATTAGTGAAAGTGCTTTCCAGGCAGAAATATTTAGAGCAGGAATTAATTCAATAAAAAAATCTCAATGGGAAGCTGGAAGCTCTTTAGGATTAGGTTTTTTAAGAAAATTAAGATTAGTTATTCTGCCTCAAGCAATAAAAAATATTTTACCAGCTATAGGTAATCAATTTGTGTATGTACTAAAAATGTCCTCTCTTGTATCAATAATTGGTATTGGAGATTTAACAAGAAAAGCTAATGAATTAGTTGTGACAACTTATAGACCATTGGAAATTTATACATTTTTAATTCTAGAATATTTAGTCTTGATATTAATTGTTTCTTATCTAGTTAGAAAATTAGAAAAAAAATTACAAAAAGATTAATTTTTTTTTCTGTAGTCCCAAGGGTATTCAAAAGTCATGCCCCACATACCATTTTTATTTTTTTTGGCATAGTTCTCATCCTCAATAAATTTTGAAGAATATTTCCTGTAAGCAAAAGCATAACCTTTACGAACAAGATACTTAGATAAACTTTGATTATTTACAAAACATTCAGCTAAAATTCTCTTATATCGATCTACACCTTCTTTAACGCATTTTACCTTGTTATTACTTATCTTATTAATAAGTAATTTTTTTGCTTGTATTCCGCATTCAATAACTTCATCATTCCTATTGCATATTTGTCTTATTTCAGGTGTATCAATGCCGCTAAAACGAATTTTTTCCTTGTTTAAATGAATAGTGTCTCCATCAATGACTTTCACTTTATTAGAGTTAAGATCAAGATATGTTGCCCAAAAAAAAATTAGACAAATACTAGTAAGTAAAAAGACTTTTATTTTGTTTGAAAACATTATTCAAAAAATACCCAATAAACATTAGAACTGCAATTCCCATAAACCAATTTGTTACTAAAATTGTATAAAAAATATCTTTATAATCTCCTCCTTTAATATTAATCACATACCATAAACTTAAAAAAGGAAGGGCTGTTAATCTTAGAATGCTTAAATATAGACTATATAATGGTTTCTTAACTGCTTGGAATACTGCTGTAGTTATAAAAAAGACAGGATAAATTGGGCCAATTAATGCAGCAACCTTTAAGTATATAGCACCATGCTTAATTGCCTCTGAGTTGTCTGTGAATAATGAGACTAAAAACTCTGCACCAAAAAAAATTACTATCCCTGCGCAGATCATAAAAGATGATCCAAAAAAAAGAGCTTTTCTATATAATTCTCTTAATCTATCATAATTTTTTGCTCCAAAATTTTGTCCACCAATAGATAATACTGCAGTATTTAATCCAATTACTGGAAGCAAAAAGACTTGTTCAATTCTTAAAGCAGCACCATAACCAGCAGTAGCTAAATCTCCAAATTGACCAATAAAGTAAAGAATATTAAATAAACCAACACCTATTAACAGCATACTAAACATCACGGGGATTGTCTGATACAAAAGTTCACCTAGAAGATCAAATTTTGGAATAAAACACTCAGGTTTTAGATATTGTTTTAATTCACAACAATAAACTTTATATGCCAAATATATAAGACCAATAAATTGTGCAACTACAGTAGCTATTGCAAGTCCAGCTATACCAAATGCTGGAATAAAACCATAACCGAAAATAAATAATGGATTTAAAAAAATATTTAAAAAGAAACTAAAAATTAAAACATTCCTATAACTTTTTGTATCTCCTTGTGCATTTAATGTTCCATTTAAAGAAATTTGTATCAAAACAATTATGGTTCCATAAAAAATTACATCTAGATATTTTCTAGTTAATATAATTGCCTCTTGATCCGATCCCATAAGAGAAAGTAAAAAATCTGAAACATTCAAACCAAAAAAAGTAACTAAAATCGATAAGAAGATTGCAAAAATAATTGATTGGGCAACAAATAATGATGCCTTATTTTTGTTATTAGCACCTAAATTATTTCCAATTAAAGTATTAGTTCCTGCAGTTAGTCCTACACCTATAGCAATAATCGTAAAATAAATTGGAAATGATTTTGCAATCGCTGCTATTGCTTCAGCAGATATTCTTCCTGCAAACCATGTATCTACTAGATTGTAAAAAGTTTGAAATAATGAACCAACACTTGCTGGTATAGTTACTTTTCTTAGTAAAAACCATATTGGATCTTTGGTTAATTTGAACGATTGTGACAATTAAATCCTTAGTTAAATTCTTTTTGAAAATTATATTTTTTTCCTGCTAGTTTTGCCTTATATATCTGACTTTGCCTCATTCTAAAACGAGATTTTTGGTTTTTTGAGAGTTTATCAAAACAATTTGGACAAGTAACACCCTCCTCATATCTTTTAGATTTTTTATCTTTTGTTGAAATTGGTTGTCTACACCCACCGCAAATCGAATAGGTTCCTTGTACTAATCCATGTTTTAGACTTACTCTATTATCAAATACAAAACACTCACCTTTCCATAAACTGTTTTTTTGTTTAATTTTTTTTAAGTAATTCAAAATTCCACCCTTTAATTGATAAATATTTTTAAAACCTTTTTTTTCTAAATAAACGGAGGCTTTTTCACATCTAATTCCGCCTGTACAAAACATTGCTATTGGCTGATCTTTTTTTAACTTTTTTAAGTATTTTGGGAAATCTCTAAAGTTGTCTATATTTGGATTTACCGATTTTTTAAAAGAACCAACTTTATGCTCAAAAGGTTTTCTTACATCTAATAAAAAAGTTCTCTTATTTTTTATTAATTCATTCCATTTCGTTGGTTCAATATGAGTATTCTTTTTTTTAATTTTATTTGAGATTTTAAGATCCATTGGAACGACTTCTTTTTTAATTTTCACTTTAGATTTGTGGAAAGGTTTAAATTTACTTTTTGAATTATTAAAACTATCAAATTCTTTAATATTAAAAATTTTTTTTAATTTAATAATTGTAGCCTTAATATCTTTATTTTTCCCAGATATAGATCCATTTAAACCCTCTTTTGATACAATAATTGATCCATATATGTTTTTATTAACTAAAAAATTATTCAATATTTTTTGATTCTTTTTTAAATTATTTATTTTTTGAAATTTATAAAATCCAAATACAGCGAACATTAAATCTTCCTACAGACAGTCATTCCATCTCCAAAAGGCACCATGACCTTTTCAATTCTTTTATCCTTTGAAATAAAATGATTTAAATCTCTAATACATTTCGTATATTTGTCATTTATATCTTTATTAACAACTTCTCCATGCCATAAAACATTATCGATTATTACTAAACCCTCTTTATTCAATAGATCTAGCGAAATTTCATAATATTTTTGGTAATTCATTTTATCAGCATCAATAAAAACTAAATCAAATTTTTCATTTCTAATACTCATCAAACTTTCTAAAGCTGGTTTAATTATTGTTTTAATTTTGTGATTTTGATTGGCTTTTTTAAAAAAATTTTGAGCAATTTTATTTGTTTCTTCATTTTTATCTAAAGCAATTATACTACCTTCATCTGGTAATGCTAAAGCCATAGACAACGTACTTAAACCTGTAAATGTGCCTATCTCAAGTACTTTTTGAATTTTGGAGATCTTAATAATCAAATGTAAAAATTGACATTGGGAAATAGATATCTGCATTCTTTTAATATCACCAAGTGATAAATTATAGTCTATTATTTCTTTTTGAATTGGATGTAATTTCAGACCATTCTTGAGGATGTAATCTTGTAAATGTTTTGTGATATTAAGGTCTGAACCCATAACCTTATAATTTTTTCTTCAGGATCTCATTGATTAATTGAGGATTAGCTTTTCCACCAGATGCTTTCATTGCTTGACCAACAAAAAAACCAAATAATTTTTCTTTACCTTGTTTATATTCAATAGCTTTTTCTCTGTTATCATTTATTATTTTATCAATTAAAGCCTCTAATGCCTTTGGATCACTTTGTTGCTTTAATCCTTTTTCCTCAACAATTTTTTGTGGATCTTTATCTCCATCAATCATTAATTCAAAAACAGTTTTTGCTATTTTTCCAGAAATAGTTCCATTCTTAATTAGATTTATCAATATGGCGAAGTTCTTGGCACTCACCGGACTTTGAGAAATTTCTAAACCTTTGCTATTTAAAACAGCAAATAATTCACCAGTAATCCAATTGACTGCTAACTTAATATCTTTGTTCTTGCCCATTTTGGCTACAACTTCTTCAAAGTATTTTGCAGTATCAATATCAGAAACTAAAATATTGGCTTCATAAGGAGACAATTTAAACTCTTCAATAAATCTTTTCTTTTTGTCATCTGGAAGCTCTGGAATATCATTTTTAAGTTCTTCAATAAATTTTTCAGATACCTCCAAAGGTAATAAATCAGGGTCAGGAAAATATCTGTAATCATGAGCATCTTCTTTTGATCTCATTGATCTTGTCTCATTTTTCTTCGTATCAAAAAGTCTTGTTTCTTGATCAATAGTTTTGCCCTCTTCTATTAAATCAACTTGCCGATTAGCCTCATATTCTATTGCCATTTGCATAAACTTAATTGAATTAACATTTTTAATTTCACATCGAGTGCCAAATTCTTTTGACCCTTTAGGTCTTACAGAAACATTTACATCAGCTCTTAAAGAGCCTTCTTGCATATTTCCGTCACAAGTACCTAAGTACCTCATTATAGATCGTAATTTTTTAATATAAGCATTAACCTCATCTGGAGATCTTAGATCAGGCTTGCTAACTATTTCCATTAAAGCTACCCCTGATCTGTTTAAATCTACAAAAGTATTATGTGGGTCAAGATCATGAATACTTTTTCCAGCATCTTGTTCTAGATGTAATCTTTCTATACCTACTTCTTTTTGACCATTAGGCATATCCAAAATGACTTTGCCCTCACCTACTATTGGATCTTTAAATTGTGATATTTGATATCCTTGAGGTAAATCAGCATAAAAATAATTTTTTCTATCAAATACAGAGCGTTTATTAATTTTTGCATTAAGACCAATACCAGTTTTAATAGCTTGTTTAATGCAAAATTCATTTATTACAGGTAGCATTCCTGGGAATGCAGCGTCAACTAAACTTACTTGTGTATTTGGTTCGGCGCCAAATTTAGTTGATGAAGAAGAAAATAGTTTTGACTCAGATAATACTTGAGCATGTACCTCTAATCCGATTACAACTTCATATTGATTATCTTTCCGATTAATCAAATATTCTGTGTTTTTCTTATTCACTTAATCCACCAATCAGTAATTTTGTTTTTAAAATTTATTTTCTCCTCCATAGCAAAAGCAATGTTTAATATATTTTGTTCATCAAAGGCTTTACCGATTATTTGTAAACCGAGAGGATAACCTTTAGTATCGTGTCCTGCAGGAATTGATATACCAGGCAAGCCTGCTAAATTAACTGGTACTGTAAATATATCATTTAAATACATCGAAACTGGATCATTTGTTTTTTCACCTATTTTAAAAGCTGAGCTAGGAGTTGATGGCGTTAAGATTGCATCAACTTTCTTATATGCCTCATCAAAATCATTTTTGATAAGTTTTCTCACTTTTTGAGCTTTAAGATAGTATGCATCATAATAACCAGATGATAATACATAAGTTCCAATCATAATTCTTCTTTGAACTTCTGCACCAAAGCCTTCAGATCTAGTTTTTTCATACATATCAATTAAATTTTCACCTTTAGCTCTATATCCATACTTTACACCATCATATCTTGCTAAATTAGAAGATGCCTCTGCTGGAGCAACAATATAATACGTTGGTAAAGCATAACTTGTATGTGGCAGTGATATGTCGATTGTTTCAGCACCACAATCTTTTGCGTATTGAATACCTTTTTGCCAAAGATCTTCAATTTCTTTAGGCATACCATCAACTCTGTATTCTTTTGGAATTCCAATTTTTTTTCCTTTTATATTTTTTGTAAGTTCTTTGCTATAATGATTTCTTTTGAAATTGATTGAAGTAGAATCTTTTGGATCATATGTGCTTATTACTTCTTGCAACAAAGCACAATCTTTAACGTTTTGGGCCATTGGTCCTGCTTGATCTAATGAGGAAGCAAAGGCAACTATCCCATATCTTGAGCAACTTCCGTATGTTGGTTTTAAACCTACAATTCCAGTAAATGAAGCTGGTTGTCTAATCGATCCTCCAGTATCAGTGCCAATTGTGATTGGAGTTAATTGTCCAGCAACAGCTGATGCTGAACCACCCGATGAACCACCGGGAACTAAATTCTTATCAATAGGATTTTGTACGTTTCCAAAATGACTTGTCTCATTAGATGAGCCCATTGCAAACTCATCACAATTTAATTTACCCAAAAGTATTGCACCTTCATTCCAAATATTTTCAGTAACTGTAGACTCATAAGTTGGTACAAAATTATTCAAAATTTTACTACCAGCAGTTGTTTTAACATTTTTTGTGCAGAACAGGTCTTTAACTGCCATGGGTATACCAGGTAATTTTAAATCTAAATTTGGGTTCTGATCAAACTTTTTTGCTTTATCTAAAGCCGATGTAAAATCATCTGTAATATAAGCATTTAACTCACTAGACTTTTCAGACCTTCGAATAAATGCTTTGGTTACATCTGTTGAAGAAAGTTTCTTTTTTTTAATATTCTCTACTAATTCTGTTAAAGATTGTTTTGTAATGTCTGACATTATTCAATTACCTTTGGTACAACAAAATAATCCTCATTATCTTCAGGAGAATTTTTAATTATTTGTTCTCTAATATTTTTACTTTTAATCTCATCAGATCTAAATTTTAAAGTTGTTTCGGCTATTGATGTTAATGGCTTTACATCATCTGTTTTTAATTCATTGAGCTTTTCAATAAATTCAAAAATTGAATTCAAATCATCAGCTAATTTTTCTGCCCTTTTTTCATCAACAGAAATTCTTGATAATTTAGATATGTGTTTTATTGTTTTAAGATCTATGCTCATATGCTATTTAGGTATGACGCAAACTATCATTTAAGTTAAAAATATACAATATGATCACGTTAGAGGAATTTAAAAAAAATCACTTAGATAAGTGCAGATTGATAGGCTTAGACCTTGGTTCAAAACGAATAGGAGTTTCAATATGTGACGAAAAACAATTAATTGCCACACCATTTATAACTATAGAAAAAAAATCCTCTCAAAACCTTATAGATCAACTTAAATCAATTATCATCGAAAACAACATAAAGGGAATCATAATAGGAAACCCCTTAAATATGGATGGCTCTTCTGGCAAATCTTCTCAATCAGCTAAAGATGTTTCTTCTTATATTGAAAAGAACATTGATATTCCAGTTTGTTTATGGGATGAGAGACTATCAACTGTTGGTGCATTTAATCTTTCCAGTCAATTAGATGTTAATGTGAGTAAAAGAGAAAAAAAAATTGATGAAAATGCTGCTGCTTTTATATTGCAAGGAGCAATAGATTTTTTGAATAATTAATACTTGCTATTATACAACTTTATAGTTATAGAGTTGGTTTTAATGGCAATTAAAACAAATAAAGCTATTAAAATTTCCCAAAAACATCTGTTAGGTATCCAAGATTTATCTATAAATGATGTTAATCTAATACTTGATGAAGCTTACGATTTTATAAAAGTAAACCAAAGTAAAAATAAAAAAATTGATGCACTAAGAGGAAAAACACAAATTAATTTATTTTTTGAACCCTCAACAAGAACTCAAAGTTCATTTGAATTAGCAGGAAAAAGACTTGGAGCTGACGTGATGTCAATGAATATAAGTAATTCTGCAATTAAAAAGGGTGAAACTCTTATTGATACAGCAATGACACTAAATGCTATGCATCCTGACATTATTGTAATAAGACACCAAGATTCTGGAGCATGTAATCTACTTTCTCAAAAAGTTAATTGTGCGGTTTTAAATGCTGGAGATGGAAGAAGAGAGCACCCTACTCAAGCTTTATTGGATGCTCTGACAATTATAAATCGAAAAAAAAAAATTGAAGGTTTAAGAATTGCCATCTGTGGAGATATCTTGCATTCAAGAGTTGCAAGATCTAATATTTATTTACTGAATATGTTGGGAGCAGAAGTAAATATAGTTGCTCCCACAAACTTGATGCCAAAGGAAATAGAAAAATTTGGTGTTAATACATTCACCGATATGAAAAAAGGATTAAAAGATTGTGATATTGTAATGATGTTAAGATTACAAAATGAAAGAATGACAAGTTCTTATCTCTCATCTAACAGAGAATATTATGAATATTATGGCCTTACACCAGATAAATTAGAACATGCAAAAGCTGATGCATTAATCATGCACCCAGGTCCAATGAATAGAGGTATTGAGATAGATACTAATTTAGCTGATGATATCAATAAAAGCGTAATTAAAGAACAAGTAGAACTAGGAGTTGCAGTAAGAATGGCCTGTTTAAAGATTTTTTGTACTTAAATGAAAAAACAATATTTTATAAACGCAAATATAATTGATCCACACAATTCAATTAACGAAACAGGTGGTCTTATAATCTCTGAAGAAGGAAAGATAGTAGCGGTAGGAAAAAAGGTGAATACAAATAATCTTCCTTCAAGAGAAAAACCAATTGATTTAAAAGGAAAATATATATTTCCAGGTTTAGTTGACATGAGAGTATTTGTGGGTGAACCAGGCTATGAATATAAAGAAAATTTTAGAACCTTAAGTAATGCTGCTTTAGCTGGTGGCGTAACTTCTGTGGTAACAATGCCAAATACTGATCCGATAATAGACAACGTATCAATAGTCGATTTTCTAAAAAGAAGAGGAAGAGATAAATCTCGAATAAACATTTTTCCGTGTGCATCACTTACAAAAAATATTGAAGGAAACAATATGACAGAATTTGGTCTTCTCCAAAGTAAAGGTATAATAGCATTTACTGATGGCATAAAAACTATTCAAAATCCCAGATTAATGTCTCGGATAATGAATTCTGCAAAAGATATTGGCTGTTTAATAATGCAACATGCAGAAGATTATGAACTTGCAAAAAATGGGATGATAAATTCAGGCATTATCGCATCTAAATTAGGATTGTCAGGTATTCCTGAGATCGCAGAAAGAATTTTGATTGAAAGAGATCTTACTTTACTTGAAAAAGTAAAATGCAGATATCATATTTCTCAATTATCATCGCAAAAATCTATTGAAGTAATCAAACATAGGAAAGAAATCGTAAAATTCACATCCGGTGTTTCGATAAATAATCTCTCTTTAAATGAAAATGATATAGGTGATTTTAGAACTTTTTTAAAATTATCTCCACCATTGAGGCGTGAGGAAGATAGAATTGCACTAGTGGAAGGATTAAAGGATGGATTAATAGATGTGATTGTTTCAGATCACAAACCTGAAGATGAAGAGTCAAAGAGATTAACATTTTCTCAAGCTGCAACAGGCGCATCAGGTATAGAAACTCTATTATCTTTAAGTTTAGAGTTGTATCATAATGGATCTTTAAAATTAGAAACATTAATTAAAGCACTTACTTCCAATCCTGCAAAAATTCTCAAAATAGATAAAGGTAACCTCTCCATTGGCAATGATGCAGATTTTTGTGTTGTAGATATAAGTAAACCATGGATTGTAAAAAAAGAAAAATTGGTTTCAAAATCAAAAAATACTTCAATTGAAGACAAAAAACTCCAAGGTAAGGTCACGAATACATTTGTAAAAGGAAAAGAATTATTTAAGCTTTAGTATGGATATTTTTTTGATAGGTATCATTTCCTACCTCATGGGCTCAATACCTTTTGGATATATACTTACAAAGATATTTTTAAAAAAAGATATAAGAGAAATCGGATCTGGTAATATTGGAGCTACCAATGCTTTAAGAACCGGTAACAAAAGTATTGGTTATTTCACTTTAGTATTAGATATTTTAAAAGCAATTATTCCAGTTATTTATGTAAAAATTTTCTACCAAGATTTTTTATATATTGCATCTTTATGTGCCTTTTTAGGTCATGTATTTCCAATTTGGCTTAAGTTTAAAGGTGGCAAAGGTGTTGCTACCTATGTCGGTATTTTATTTGCTATAAATTTATATTTTGGAATTATATTTTCTGTATGTTGGTTTGTAACTTTTTTTATTTCTAAATTTTCATCTCTATCATCTTTAGTGGCTTCGATATCTATACCAATCTATCTATTAATTTCTAATCAGTTTAATCAAGCAATTTTTTTTACGATCATGTTTATCTTGATTTTTTTTACTCATAGAGAAAATATTAAAAGATTGATAAATAAAGAAGAAACTAAGACAAAAATTTATTAAATTGACTATCTAAAGCTTTTGGGTAGTTTGTAGTTTATGAATTTGGTCATTGTAGAAAGTCCTGCTAAAGCAAAAACTATTAATAAATACCTAGGTGATAATTATAAAGTTTTAGCAAGTTATGGTCATATAAGAGATTTGCCGTCAAAAAATGGTTCTGTCAATCCAGATCAAGATTTTAAAATGGAATGGGAAGTTGATAGTTTTTCAAAAAAATATTTAAAAGAAATAACTGATGCGGCTAAAGACTCATCTAAAATTATATTAGCAACTGACCCTGATCGTGAAGGTGAGGCCATTGCTTGGCATGTCAAAGAATATTTGAATGAAAAAAAACTTTTAAAAGATAAAGAAATTGAACGAGTTGTATTTAATGAAATAACCAAAAAAGCTGTTATTCAAGGAATTGAAAATCCTAGGCAAATTGAGCCATTATTAGTCGATGCGTATATGGCTAGAAGAGCCTTGGACTACTTGGTTGGTTTTAATATATCCCCGATCCTATGGACGAAACTCCCAGGTTCAAAATCTGCAGGAAGAGTTCAATCTGTTGCCTTAAAATTAATTACTGAGAGAGAACATGCAATTGAGTCTTTTAAACCTGAGGAATTTTGGACTTTAAGTATTAAATTTGCTGATACTGCAAATCAAAATTTTACTGCTAGTATTAGTCAGTTTGACAACAATAAAATTGAAAAATTTTCATTTAGAAATAAAGAAGAGATAAATAAAGCCATATCAAGTATTAATAAAAAAAAATTTAGGATAACTGATATTTCTAGCAAAATAGTAAATCGTAATCCCTCTGGACCATTTACAACTTCAACTCTTCAACAAACTGCATCGAGTAGACTAGGTTTTGGTGCATCTAAAACAATGCAAATTGCCCAAAAACTTTATCAAGGTATAGAGATGGAGGGTGAAACAATTGGCTTAATTACTTATATGAGAACTGATGGAACTAATTTATCTAAAGATGCTGTTACAAGTTTCAGAAACTATATCCAAAAAGAAATTGGTAATGAATATTTGCCTAAAGATGTTTTGAATTATTCAGGCAAAAAAGCTAAAAATGCACAAGAAGCTCACGAAGCAATCAGACCTACTGATATTATTAGAACTCCTCAAAGTGTTAAAAAATATTTAAGCACAGATCAAAATAAACTTTATGATCTTATCTGGAGTAGAGCTTTATCTTCTCAGATGGAGTCAGCCAAATTTGATAGAAATACTATCACCATAACGTCAGATAATAATGATACAATTTGTAAAGCCAGTGGATCAGTTTTAAAATTTGATGGTTTCTTAAAGATTTATAACAATCAAAGCAAAGATGATGATGAAACTATTTTACCTTCTGTGTCTAAAGGACCTATTAATATTGAGGCTCTAATAGATGAACAGCATTATACACAACCACCACCAAGATATTCCGAAGCTAGTTTAGTTAAAAAGCTTGAAGAGCTTGGTATCGGAAGACCTTCTACGTATGCAAGTATTATTTCTACTATTGCCAATCGAGGTTATGCAGAGATATTGAATAAAAGATTTTTTCCTACAGATAGAGGTAAATTAATTTCAGCCTTTTTAGAAAAATTATTCTCAAAATACGTAGATTACAACTTTACAGCAGGATTAGAAGATCAACTTGATGAGATCACTACTGGCAAAGAAAGTTGGATTAAAGTTTTGGAACTTTTTTGGAAAGACTTCAATAATAATGTTTCGGAAGTGAAAGAAAAAAGAACTAGAGAAGTGTTGGATTTACTCAATGATAGTCTAGGTGAATTAATTTTTGATAAGGATAATGAGGGTAATGTAGTAAGAAAATGTCAATTATGTAGTTCTGGAACACTTAGTTTAAAGAATAGTTTCAGAGGTGGTGCTTTTATAGGGTGTTCAAATTATCCAGAATGTAAATTTACACGACCCTTATCTAAAGCAAAAGCTGCTGCTCAAGCACAATTAGCTGAACCAAAATTTATAGGAAAACATGAAAATGGAAATGATATATATTTGAAAAATGGTAGATTTGGCCCCTACCTTCAATACGAGAAAATCCCTTCTGATATAGAAGTTGAAAAAATTAGTAAGAAAAAGAAAAAAACTAAAAAATTAAAGTCAGATGTAAATGAACTTTTAAAAAATGTTTCAATACCAAAAGGATTAGAATTAGAGAGTATTAATTTGGAAAAAGCTCAATTTTTATGTTCGCTACCTAAATCTTTGGGAATAAATCCAGATAATCAAAAAGACATTACATTAAACGTTGGAAGATTTGGTCCTTACTTAAAATGTGAAAATAAATCAGCAAGAATAGAAAATGTAGAGGAAATATTTTCCATAGGTTTAAATAGAGCAATAACGTTAATAGCTGAGGCTAAACCTGGTCGAATGTCCTCTTCTATGATAAAAGATTTGGGAGAACATCCTGAGGATAAAAAACCTGTTAGAGTCATGAAGGGTCAGTATGGGCCTTATATAAAATATAAATCACTCAATGCAACTATTCCTGAGGAAAAAGACCCCACTGAATTAACGATGGAAGAAGCTTTAATATTGATTGAGAAAAGAAAGGAATACGATAAGAGTAAAAAATCAAAAGGTAAGAAAAAAAAATGAAAAAAATATTTATAAGTTCAATAATTTATTTATTTTCAACAAATATTCTAATTGCTGATGAACATAAATGTTCTGGGATGAAAAAACTTTCGAAAGAATATTTAGCATGTACAGCCAGAAATATTAAAGAAGGTGCTGTCAAAAAGAAAGATCAAGTTAAAGAAGGGTCTATAAAAAAAACAAATCAAATTAAAAAAAGTACAAAAAAAATATTTAATAAAGTTAAAACTAAAATCAAAAAAAATAATTGATTATGAACTTTGAAGATAAGATAAAAGAACTCAATATAAAGCTTCCTGAAGCGAAAGCACCAGTTGGTAATTATGTTGCAACAAAAATTACAGGAAAAATGTTATTCATATCAGGACAAATTTCTATCGATGATAATGGTGAATTAATTAAAGGAAAAGTTGGTAGAGAATTGGATGTCACGGCTGGTTACAATGCTGCTAAGAGATGTGCGTTAAGTATTATTGCCCAAGTTAAAAAAGCCTGCGACAATGATTTATCAAAAATAAAATCATGTGTGAAATTAACAGGATTTGTAAACTCAACAGATGACTTTATTGATCAACCTAAAGTAATAAATGGCGCATCTGATTTGATTGCTTCAATTTTTGGAGACGCAGGTATGCATACTAGAGCTGCTGTGAGCACAAATAGTTTACCATTAGGCGTTTCGGTTGAGGTAGACGCAATATTTGAATTAAATTAGATTTTTACTTTCCAACACTAAAATATTTTAACCCTTGGTCTTTAATCTTTGATGAAGAATATATATTTCTCATATCAAAAATCATAAACTTCTTACCTTTAACTAAACTTTTAAAATTAATTGATTTAAAATCATTCCATTCAGTATGAATAATAACAAGATCAGCCCTATGAACAGCATCTTTTATTGAAGTCTTATTAATTACATTTTTAAACTTCTTAAATTCAGTTTTATAACCAGTTGGATCAAAATATTTTATATTTGCTCCTTTTTTTAATAACCAAGGTATCATTTTTAAACATGAAGAGTCTCTCATATCATCAGTATTAGGCTTAAATGTAACTCCTAAAAAAGTAATTATTTTATTTTTAATTTTCCTATTTAGAATTTTATTGATTCTATCTAATAAAATTTTAGATCTATTTTCATTTGATTTTATTACTGATTTTATTAGTGATAAATTTATTTTAAATTTATCTGCTGTTGTAATAATGGCTTTTGTATCTTTAGGAAAACAAGATCCACCATAAGCAGGTCCTGCTCTAAGAAATCGACTGCCTATTCTTTTATCCAATCCCATACCTATTGATATATCCTCAACGTTAATGTTAGTTTTTTCACATAAATTAGCTATTTCATTTATAAAAGTAATCTTTGTTGCCAAAAAAGCATTAGAGGCATATTTAATCAATTCTGCGGCTCTTCTAGAAGTTTGTAAATAAGAAGCGCCCTTAGAAATAAGTGGGCTATAAAGATTTTTTAAAATTCTACCTGCTTTTTTATCATTAGTTCCGATAACGACACGATCAGGATAAACAAAATCTCTTATTGCTTCTCCTTCTCTTAGAAATTCAGGATTTGAAACAACACAAAATTTCTTTTTACTATTTTTTTTAGATAATATTTTTTCAATTTCATCTCCTGTCGTTACGGGAACTGTTGATTTTGTTATGATAATTTTAAATTTATTAATTGAGGAACTTATTTCTTTAGAAACTTTGTAAATTTGACTTAAATCTGCTGAACTACCACCTTTTTTTGTTGGTGTACCAACACAAATAAAAATTATGTCTGAGTCTTTAATTGATTTTTTTAAATCTGTAGAAAAATTTAATTTTTTATTCTTAAAATTCTTTATTACTAATTCTGATAAACCAGGTTCATAAATTGGAATCTTTCCTTTTTTTAGTAAGTTTATTTTGTCAACATTATTATCTACACAAATTACATCATTTCCTAAATCAGCAAAACATACTCCGCTTACTAAACCTACATAGCCAGTACCAATCATACACAATTTCATGATTTAGCTATCTCATAAGTTGATTTGATGTAACCGCCCATGCTTCCACAATCAAGATATTTTCCGGAAAAATTATGAGCAATGAATTTTTTATCATTTTGAATTAATGTTTGGATAGCATCTGTAATATGTATTTCTCCTCCTTTACCTGGTTTTTGTTTAAGTAATTTTGAAAAAATTTCTCTAGGTAAAATATATCTTCCAATCACTGCTTTATTAGATGGTGCTTTTTTTACAGAAGGTTTTTCAATAACATCTGAGATCAAATAATTATTCTTATTTATTTTAGTTTTTAACTTATAAATTCCCCATCTCGAAACATTATTTTTTTTAACATTCATACTAGCCATAACAGACGCGTTGTATTTTTTATGAATCTTTATCATTGATTTAGAACAATTTTTTTTAATAATAAGATCATCTGGTAACAACATTAAAAAAAAATTATGTTTTATGAATTTTTTTGTTTTTAAAACGGCATCTCCAGTGCCAAGTGGTTTGTTTTGATATACAAATTTTATCATTTTCTTATATTTTAAAATTTTTTTGTATTCTTCCTTAATTCTTTTATCTTTCTTTTTTTTAATTATTCTTTTATAAAAATTATCATTATAAAAATAAGTCTTTATCATTTTCTTCTTATTTGAAATTATAAAAATAACCTCTTTAATACCTGCATCAATGCATTCATCTAGAATGTATTCAATTCCTGGTTTACCATTAATAGGTAAAAGTTCTTTTGGGAATACACTGGTTAATGGAAGTAAACGTGTACCCAAACCAGCTAAAGGAATAATTGCTTGTTTAATCATTCAAATGTTTTACTTATTAAAAAGTTTTATACAAATGAAAATTTTATTAAATAATAATGATTTAAATGAGGCATTAGAAAATGTGTCAAATCTAGGTTTTGTACCTACCATGGGAAGTCTTCACAAAGGCCATATATCATTAATTAAACAATCCAAAAAAAAATGTAATAAAACTATTGTCAGTATATTTGTAAATCCAAAACAATTTAATAATAAAAATGATTTTAAGAAATATCCAAGAAATAGAAAAAAGGACTTATCGATTTTAAAAAGACTTAAAGTTAATTATGTATATTTACCAACTGTTAAGGAAATTTATAGAGTAAAGAGATCCTCTAAGATTACAATTTCAAAAAAAGACAAGATATTATGTGCTAAGTACAGAAAAGGACATTTCGAGGGCGTAATTGATGTAATGGAACGACTAATTGAAAACATCAAACCTCAAAAAATTTTTATGGGAGAAAAAGATTTTCAACAATTATATCTTTTAAAAAAATATTTAGGAAAAAACTCCTCAAAAATAATAGAATGTAGAACAATTAGAGAAAGAAACAAATTAGCATTATCTTCCAGAAATTCATTATTACCAAAACGTGAAAAAAATTTGGCTGCAAAATTAATTACCAATATTATGAAACTTAAAAGAAAGTTAAAAATGCGATCAAATATTAAAAAAGCACTTAATAAAACTACAAATGAAATTAATAAATTACAAAATGTTAAGATTGAATATCTCGAATTAAGAAATATTAAGAATCTTAAAATTTCTAATAAATTAAAAAATTCAAAAATTTTTGTATCTTTTTATATTAATAATGTAAGATTGATTGATAATTTTTAGAATTCTATAAAAAATAAGCCCCAACACCTAAAAAAGAAACAAAACCTATTACATCAGTTATTGTTGTTACGAAAACACTAGAGGCAATTGCTGGATCAATTTTCATTTTTTTTAATGTGACTGGAACAAGTATTCCAAATAAACCTGCCACTACCATTGTCAAAATCATTGAGATCGATATTATTAATGATAATTGGTAGTCTTGAAACCAGACTTGGACGATAAAAGAACTTATAATAGCAAAAATTATTCCATTGAGAATACCAATATTAAATTCCTTAATAATATTTTGATTAAAGTTATTTTTTGTTAAATCATTTGTTGCTAAAGTTCTAACAGTAACTGCTAAAGTTTGCATACCTGCATTACCACCCATCGATGCAACTATTGGCATTAAAAATGCCAAGACAACCATTTGTTCAATTGTTGCACCAAACAAACTTATACAATAAGTAGCCAGAAATGCTGTGAATAAGTTTAATAGTAACCAGTTAAATCGTCTTTTAGTTTTTGTGATAACACCATCTGTAATTTCTTCGTCACCAACACCAGCTAATCTTAAAGCATCTTCCTCAGCCTCTTCTTTCAAAACTGTTAATACATCATCGGAAGTTATCATTCCTACAAGTTTATTATTCTTATCTATAACACAAGCTGAGTTTAAATTGTAATTTTCAAATGAATTACCAACTTCTTCTCTATCCATATCCACTGGAACTAAAAAAATTGAATCATCCATAATTGAGGACATTTTTGTTTCTCTAGGTGTTCTTAATACCTTAGAGGATGGTACAGCACCAATAGGTTTAAAATTTTCATCAACAATATAAATTTCTAAAAATTCTTCTGGTAAGTCTTTATTCTCTCTTAAATAATCAATAGTTTGTCCTACCGACCAGTTACTTGGGATTGCTGTAAATTCTCTTTGCATTATCCTAGCAGCACTATCCTCTGGATAACTAAGACCTTCTAATAAAGCAAATCGATCTTTTGGGGGTAATAAACTTAATATTGAATTTTTATCTTTTTCTTCAACATTCTCTAAAATAGCTATGGCGTCATCAGACTCTAAATTTTTTAAAATCCTTACAATTGCATCTGAGGAAAGATATTTAATGATTTCTGATTGAACAGACTCGTTTAATTCAACAAATACTTCTGGATTAATCTTAAAATTATTTAATTTTATTAAACTTTCTCTGTCATTTTCACTTAAATGCTCAATAATATCAGCAGCATCAGCGGGATGCATTTCCTCAAAAGATCTAGTTATAAAAGATGCATCATTTGAGGTAATTTTGTCTGTAACAACTTTTATATATTCCTTATTAAATTCAAAATTGACTTTTTTATCTTTAATTTTTTTTATTAAAGTCATAAATACACCTATTATTTAGACGGATCTTTTAATACAAAATGAAAAGAATACAATTTTTAAATGCCTATAGAAATTAAAAAGTCCCAAAATCCAGTAAAATATGAAGACGCAATATCATTTATGGAAGATCGACTTAAAGATATTGATCTAAAAAAAGTAGATGATTTGATTTGGGTTTTAGAACACAATCATATCTATACATCGGGAACAAGCTATAATGAAAATGAGATAATAGATAAATCTATAAGTATTATAAAAACTAATAGAGGTGGTAAAATAACTTATCATGGACCAGGACAACTCATTTGTTATTTTGTAATTGACTTAAAGAAAGGTAAGAAAGATATCAGAAAATTCATATCTGTAATTGAAAAATCAATTATTGAAACCCTGAACCTCTATGACATAGAAACATTTGCTGATAAAGAAAATATTGGTATTTGGTACAATGATAATTCAACCATAAAAAAAGTTGCTGCAATTGGGGTCAGGGTAAGTAAATGGATAGCTTATCATGGTTTTTCTATCAATATTAATAACGATTTAAAAAAATATGACGCGATTATTCCTTGTGGGATTAAAGATAAAGGTATTACTAATCTCAAAAAAATTAAAGATCAAAATTATGACGAATTAAAAAATAAGCTAATAGAAATATTTAAAACTAATTTGAAAAATTTAATCTTTTAGTCTTCAACAACTTATTAAAATAATCTGGTAATAAGGCTTTATAAGTATATTTTTTTTCATTAATCATAAATTTTATTTGATAGGAATGAAGCATTAAATCTTTATTTATACCTTTCGAAGAAATAGATGAATTATATTTTTTATCACCAAAAATTGAATGCCCTATGTTAAATAATTGTTTTCGCAATTGATGTTTTCTTCCTGTGATTGGTTTCATTTCTACTAAACTAGCATTGGTATTTTTATCTATCACTTTAAAAATTGTTTTAGCTTTTTCTGTAATCTTTTTTCCATTGTCATATCTTATCAAATTATCATTCCATTCTCCTGAGTCTTTTTCAATTTCTCCGTTACATATTGCCAAATAAGTTTTGTGTACTTTTCTTAATCTAAATAGAGAGGTCAATAGTTGAGCTGTTTGTCTATTTTTCGCAATAATAAAAACACCTGAGGTATCTTTGTCTAATCTATGAACAGAGAATGGTTTTGTTCCTTGAAATATTTCACTTTTTGCAAATATATCTACTAGATTTTTTTTTGACTTTGTTCCACCTTGAACTGATATTCCTGCACTTTTATTTAAAACTATAAAATCTTCATTGTTATCTATGATCAGATCTTCGTTTGATTTTATTACTTCAGTAGATGGATTGAAATGTTTTTTTTCGTGTTTAATTTTTTCTTTAAAATCAAAATTGAAGAGTTCTATTTTATCGTTTGTTTTAATCTTAAAAGAGCTTTTTATTTTTTTTTTGTTTATTTTAATTTTTCCTAACCTTAAACTCTTTTCAATAAGACTTTGCGGTACTTTTCCTAATTTATTTCTTAACCATCTGTCAATACGCATGTTATTACACGTTGACTCAACGATAAAACTTCTAATCATGAATATTTAAGGCTTTTATTTATGCTGTGGCAGCTTTCTTATCTTCTTTTTTTTCAACTTCTTTTGCTGGATCTTTCTTTTTTTTATCAACTTTTTTAGCTTGAACGTCTCTATCAACAAATTCAATTATAGCCATAGGCGCATTATCTCCGTATCTAAAACCTGCTTTAATAATTCTTGTATAACCACCAGCTCTTTTTTCGTATCTTTTAGATAAAGTTTTTTTTACTTTATTAGCTGACTGAATATCCTGCAATTGAGAAATCAAAATTTTAGTATTATGCAAACTATCTTTTTTACCTAATGTGATTATTTTGTCAGCCTGTGGCTTTAAAAATTTTGCTTTTGGTAAAGTTGTTTTAATTTGTTCATACTTTATTAGCGAATTAAGCATATTTTTAAGCAGCGCTTTTCGGTGTTCAGAAGTTCTGTTTAACTTCTTATTTGCCATTCCATGTCTCATTAGATGCTTTCCTCTAATTTTTTAGACATTTCTGCGATATTATCTGGTGGCCAATTTGGAATTTCCATACCTAAATAAAGAGACATACCAGTTAAAACTTCTTTAATTTCATTTAACGATTTTCTTCCAAAATTTGGTGTTCTTAACATCTCACCCTCAGATTTTTGAACTAAATCACCAATATAAATTATATTATCATTTTTAAGACAATTCATTGATCTAACAGATAATTCAAGCTCATCTACTTTTCTTAATAAATTTTTATTAAATTCAGGCTCTGTTGAAACTTCTTTAACTGGAGCTTCTACAGGTTCATCAAAATTAATAAACATTTTTAATTGATCTTGAAAAATTCTTGCAGAATAAGCAACTGCATCCTCAGCAGATATTGATCCGTTTGTTTCAACTTCCATCGTTAATTTATCGTAATCTAAAGCCTTACCTTCTCTTGCAGTACTTACTGAATAGGAAACTTTTTTAACAGGACTATATAATGAGTCTATTGCAATTAAACCTAATGGTGGTTCTTCTGGTTTATTTAAATCAGCTGGAACATAACCTTTTCCAGTATTAACATTCATTTCCATATGGAAGTGAGTATTTTCATCCAAATTACAAATAACTAAGTCAGGATTCAAAATTTCAACATCAGGAACTGATGCAATATCAGATGCTTTTATTTCACCAGGTCCTTTAGCATCTAATACCAGTTTTTTTGTTCCCTCAGCAGCACATTTTAATGCTAGAGATTTAACGTTTAATACAATATCAGTAACATCTTCTCTTACTCCTTTGATAGATGTAAATTCATGAAGCACACCATCGATTTGAATTGAAGTCACAGCTGCCCCTCTGATTGACGACAACAAAATTCTCCTTAGTGAATTACCAAGTGTTAATCCATAACCTTTTTCTAATGGTTCAGCGATAATTGTAGCGTGAGTTAAATCATCACTTATTTTAACATCAAGTTTCGCAGGTTTGATTAATGATTTCCAATTTTTTACATTTACGTTTTCTACATCCATTAAACTCTCCTTTTTTTTGGTGGCCTAGTACCATTATGTGGCATTGGTGTTGTATCTTTAATTGATAAAATTCTAAATCCTCTCGCTTGTAACGCTCTTAATGCTGTTTCTCTGCCTGAACCAGGACCCTTAACTTCCACAGATAAAGTTTTCATACCAAACTCTAATGCTTTAGATGCAGCAGCATCAGCAGCTATTTGCGCTGCATATGGAGTTGATTTTCTAGAACCTTTAAAACCTTTTTGTCCAGCTGATGCCCATGAAATCACGTTTCCATTAGTGTCAGCGATTGAAATAATTGTATTATTAAAAGTTGATTGAACATATGCAATTCCATTTAAGATATTTTTTTTAGTTTTCTTTTTTTTTGAATAAGAACTTTTAACAGCTTTTTTTGGCGACTTATCTTGACTCAATTCTTTATTATCTTTTTTTTCTGCTTTTGCCATGCTTATTTCTTAAGTGGTGTTAATTTTTTTCCAGCTATCGCAATAGCTTTTCCTTTTCTCGTTCGAGCATTACATCTAGTTCTTTGACCTCTTACAGGTAATTTTTTTCTATGTCTCGAACCTCTATAGCAAGCTAAATCAATTAATCTTTTTATGCTCAGTGAATAATCTCTTCTAAGATCACCTTCAACTTTAAAATTTTGATCAATGTATTCTCTTATTTTCAAAATTTCATCATCAGTAAGTTGATTTACTCTTTTTTCTTTAGGGATTGCTAATGATGTGCAAATTTGTTTTGAAAATTTATCACCAATACCATAAATATAAGTTAGCCCTACTTGAACTAATTTATTTTGTGGGATATTTATTCCTGCAATACGAGCCATAATTTTGAGATAAATTTAGCCTTTTATATAAGAAGTTCTTTCAAAGTCAATGTCTTAAACATTAAGAAATGCATCTATTTTAGCGGTTATTTGATCTATTTTAAGCGCACCATCTATTTCATAAAAGTTTGAATTTTTGGAATAGAAATCTAAAACAGGG
>CACNXC010000011.1 GCA_902624315.1 uncultured Pelagibacteraceae bacterium
AAAAATCTGGAATATTAATGGGTGCTGATGGGAATCCTACAGGAGGTAAGTGGAGTTTTGATGAGGATAATAGAAATAAATTACCAAAAAATATTTCAATCCCAAAATTTCCAAAAATAAATGAAACTTCTCATACTAAAAAGCTAAAACCTATTGTTGAAAAGCTATTTAAGGATCATCCTGGCAGTACCAAAAATTTCTGGTTTGCTACAGAACACAATGATGTTTTGAAGCTTTTAAATTTTTTCATTAAAGAAAAATCAAATTTATTTGGTGATTACGAGGATGCAGTTGATCAAAAAGATAATATTTTGTTTCATAGTGCACTAAGTCCATATGTAAATTTAGGTCTTATAACTCCAGAATTTATAATTAAAAAAATTTTAGAATTTCATAAAAGTAAAAAAATAAGACTAAATTCTTTAGAGGGATACGTTCGTCAAATAATAGGTTGGAGAGAATTTATGAGAGGAATTTATCAAAGTTATTCTAGTGAAATGGAGACAGGAAATTTTTTCAAACAAAATCGTAAGATGAAAAAATCCTGGTATGACGGCACTACTGGATTACCACCATTGGATTATGCAATAAAGAACGCATTAAATTATGGATGGTCTCATCATATTGAAAGACTTATGATTTTATCAAACATAATGAACCTTTGTGAGATCAAACCCACTATTGTTTACAAGTGGTTTATGGAAATGTTTGTGGACTCCTCAGATTGGGTGATGGTTCCAAATGTTTATGGAATGGGATTGTTTAGTGATGGTGGAATATTTGCAACTAAACCATACATTTGTGGATCAAGTTATTTTATGAAGATGATGGATTTTAAGAGGGGTGATTGGTGCAATATAATGGATGGGCTTTATTGGAGATTTATAGATCGAAATAGAAAGTTTTTTTTAAAAAATCCAAGGCTTTCAATGATGGTGAGAATTTTCGATAAGATGAAAACTGATAGAAAAAAATTGATTTTGTCAGCTGCAGATAAATTCATTAAAGAAAATACAATTTAGTGAAAAAAGAAAATTTACCAATTAAAGTTTGTCCAATATGTCAAAGGCCATTTAAATGGAGAAAAAAATGGAGACTTAATTGGGAAAAAGTTAAGTATTGTTCAAAAAAATGTTCATCAAAAAAATAAAAAATTTTTATAAATATTCAATTTTATTTTTATTAGTAATTCTTACAAACAACGCTCGTGCAGAATTTTTTGAGGATCTATCAAAAATTATTGAGAATAATGAAAAAAGACTGAGCTATGGTATTTCAGTGACAGATTTTAATATGGATGGAAATAATGAGTTTTTAGTCACAGGTTTTGGTTTTCCGAATTTAGCGTTATCTTTTCAAGATGGAAAATTGAAGAATATAAACCAACAAAAAATTTTTTCAGATATTTCAAAGAAAACCATTGGAGTTGCTGCATGTGATATTGATAAAGATGGCTTTGAAGAAATCTACTTTTTAAATACCGATACATATAGTGGAGTTAAAAAATATTCAGATAGATTATTGGATATAAAAGATAATAATTATTTTGATTTATTTGAATTAGAAAAAAATAAAGAAAATCTAAATTTAACAGCAGGAAGATCTGTTGTTTGTGTAGATAGAAAGGGAGATGGCGAATATGGAATTTATGTTGCAAACTACGGAGGACCAACAAGGTTTTATGAGATTGAAAATGAACTTATCAAAGATAAAGCTGAGAATTTAAATCTGGATAATATTACTGGTGGAAGAGCAGTTGTATCTGGGCATATCTTGACAGAAAGAGCCGATATCTTTGCGGCTAATGAGAGAGGAGCAAATTTTCTTTTTAAAAATAATAATGGAAATTTTGATGATGTTGCATTTGATTATAGAGTAGATGATGCAATCCAAAATGGACGGGGTACAGCTTTATCAGACATATATTATCGTGGTAGATTAGATATTTTAAGTGGTAATTGGCTTGGATATCACAGAGCTTGGGTCCTGGAAAATAATGAATTTATAGACATTGGTAATAAAGATTTTGATGAACCCTCTAGAATAAGAACAATTATTTCTGCAGATTTTGATAATGATGGTTTTGATGAAGTTTTCATGAACAATATAGCAGAACCAAATAAGTTATTTCGTATTAAAGATAATGGAAAATTTGAGCAGATAAATTTTAAGGTAGGACTCGAAGCTAATGGATATGGAACTGGTGCTGCAGTCGCGGATATAGATAATGATGGAATTTTAGAATTATTAGTTTCTCGTGGTGAAAGTAAAGCACAAACATTAACTTTGTATAAAGCAAAAGTTGATAAAGAAAGTAAATACTTAAGGATTAAACCATTAAATAAGTATGGTGCCCCAGCAAGAGGAGCCACTGTTACCTTAATAACTAATCAAAGAAAACATTCAAAAACAATTGATGCAGGATCCGGCTACTTATGCCAAATGGAACCTGTGGCACATTATGGAATTAGAAAAAAAGAAAAAAATTTTAAAGTAGAAATTAGATGGACAAATGGAAGTAAAGAAATGATTGATATAAAGAAACTTAACCAAACAATTATTGTAAGGCAGAAATGAAAAAAATATTCAATATATTTATAATTGTATTTTTAATATCATTTCAGCTTAAGTCGTTTGCTGGAGAAAAAAATTATCACAAAGAGCTTATTACTGATTGGTCTAGAATATTCCCAGATAAAAATAGAAATGCTGCAGGACCAAAATTTTTTAAATACATCATAGATAAAAAAATAACTTACAAAGACTTTGTTGAAT
The DNA here is from genome assembly GCA_902624315.1 of uncultured Pelagibacteraceae bacterium. Lineage (GTDB taxonomy): Bacteria > Pseudomonadota > Alphaproteobacteria > Pelagibacterales > Pelagibacteraceae > Pelagibacter. Next base: position 2,776 of record CACNXC010000011.1, read on the forward strand.
TTAACAAATTATATTGTGCAGTTTCTGGGTCTTTAATTGACCCAAATAGTGACTCAGAATTCTTATATATAAAAGAAAGTAAAACGAGCAAAAAAATTTGTGGAAACTATTATAGGTGTTGTGTTCCATGTTCGTGTGATCTTATGAAGTATTCTGAAGCCCAAAAGATGAAACATAAATTTGAGGATGGTTTTAAAGAATTCTATGTTTTAACAATAAAAAATCCTTGTTCTAAAAAAGATTTTCCTAATAGAGTAAATAAAGATTATTTTTGCAATGGTGAAAAAATCAACAAATCAGAAGTGTATAGTCTTAATGATCGAATAGTAATAGGTTTATTGCACAATGGAAAAAATTGTGCGAAAGATGAGATAGACTTTGTTAAAAGTCATCAAGTGACGGGTAGATATTGTGAGTTGAGAAATAATACACCTTTAGAAAATTTAGATGCAGGTATGGGTGATATTTTCATAAAACTAGCAAGATAATAAATTTTAAGGAAAACTTTTAGATTGAACATAATTATTTTACAACACATTAAAATTGAAGATCCAGGTTATATAAAGGATTTAATGATGGCTGATGGATTTAATCTTACTACAATTGAATTAGATGAGGGTCAAAAAATTCCAACAAATTTGAATGAATTCGATGGAATGTTTTGTATGGGAGGTCCGATGGATACTTATATGGAAAAAGAATTTCCTTGGTTAGTTGAGGAAAAAAAAAGAATTAAAGAATTTGTTATTGATTTAAAAAAACCTTATTTAGGTTTTTGTTTAGGTTGTCAGTTATTAGGTGAGGTTGTTGGAGGTAAAATTGTTAAATCAAGGCCAGCAGAGATTGGAATGATGGATATCAATTTCACCCAAGAAAAAAATAAAGACAATTTATTCTCAAAATTTCCTGACCAAATTAAAAGTTTACAATGGCATTCTTACGAGGTCCAAGAAATAGAAAATAATAATGATGTCACTTTATTAGCATCATCTCCAATTACTAAATATCAAATTTTTAAATATCAAGATCATGCTTACGGTATCCAATTCCACATTGAGATAAAAGACACGACTGTAAAAGAGTGGGGATGTGTACCAGAATATAAAAAAGCCCTTGAAGATCAGTTAGGAAATGGAGCGTTAGAAAAATTTGATCAATCTGCTAAAGATAATATGACAGATATGAATAATTATTCTAAGATTCTTTATAATAACTTTAAAAAACTTTTATGAATAATAAAATTTTTGAGTGGGCAGGTGTTATCACTGCAATAATGTACTCATTATTTGTGGCTATGAACATTGGTATAGAGTTTTTTGGTTTTTGTTTACTACTTATATCTGCAATTCTAATTGGAATTTGGGCTTATCGAGGTGGTCATAGAGGAATATTATTTTTACAATTCTTTTATGCAACAGCCGGGATTATTGGCATGTTTAGATGGTTTTAGTTAAGTGTTGAAATAATTTTTGGAATATAATTTTTAAAGTTAAAGAAACCTTTATTACAATATTGCCAAGAGTTTTGATCAAGTTCTCTATAAAGAAAATTGATTTTAAAAGTATTTGAATTCAAATAATCTAAATTTTCTCCAACAGTTGGATACAACCCGACTGCTTTTTCTATCTTTTTAATTTCGCTAATATCTATAACTTCACAATCAATAGATTGATTTTTAAATCTTTGTTCCTGGTCTTGAATAAGTGAAGACTTAAATTTTAGAACTTTTTCACTAAGTTTGATGCATCTATTTTCATTTTTATTCGAAATTATATAAAATTTTTTAAATTTATTATTTTGAAAATCACTTGTTTCAAAACAGAGGTTATTCTCGAATATTATCAAATTATTTTGATCAATATTTTCAGGATTAGTAAAATCCTGTTTTAAAATTGAGTATTTCTTTTCAGAAATCTTCGGTGGAGCCTTTTCATTTAATTTAATATTACTAAATCTATTATTAGTAAATTTTTTGATATTCCACTCACTTGCTAAATAATGTTTTCCCTGTGTTTGAACACCTGCAACCCATCTCCATCCAAGAGTGTTTGATGCAGCGTCTCCATCATAAAGATGTTGCATAAAAAATTCTGCTCCCAATTGCCATGGCAAATTTAGCGTAAAAATCCAAATACTGGCAAACCACATTCTAGTATGATTATGCAAATAATTATTTTCTTTGAGCTCGTTGACCCAATAGTTAAAGCACTCTACGTTTGTTTTTCCCTCAATCGCGTTTTGATAAGTTTGATTGTTTTGAAAATCTTCTTTAATTTTTTTTAGTTCAATCAAAAAATCTGTCCAAACACTGGGTCTTAATTCTAACCAACCTTTCCAATATGTACGCCACAACACTTCTTGAATAAATTTTTCATTTTTTGCGAATGAAAATTTATTAAGAGATTTTTTGATAACTTCCTTTTCATTAATAATTCCGTGAGTAATATATGGAGATAAACAAGAAATATTAGACCTGTTATCAGGTCCGTAATCAAAGTTTCTAAGTTTTGAATACTCTGAGAGATTGTTTTCCACAAAATAATTTAGTTTGTCTAAGGCCTTAGCCCTTGAAGCTTCAAAATTCATTTTTAATTATTTCGATTTTTTTTTCTTTAGACCTAATTTATCGCTATGTCTTAATCTCAAGATTACAATAGCACCTGCAATTAAAACTATTGCTACCGCCTCATATACTAACGCACTTGGATCCATTTCTTTTCCTTGTAAAATAATAAATCGTGCTAATGCTGTAATAGCTATAAGTAGTGGTAATGTAATACTTATAGATTGCTGGTTCCAAAAAACTCTTACCATCGCTAGCACTTCTAAGTAAAGAAACATTAGCAGCAAATCAGCTAAGGTTACTGATCGATTTTCAAACATTTTATAAATCTCTATTCCAACTGCAATTACAGTGCTTACTAGAATGATGCACATTAAAAGAAGTTGTAGGTTTTTAGCTATCTTTTCCATTATTTATCTTTACTAAATGGTAACCATTTTTCAAATACTGATTTTGAGGAACCATCATACGGAATTGAATAAGAATATGGATTTGGACTCGTCAACACTTCAATCCCTTTTGAAAACACGAATATAAAAACAATTACAAAAACGAGCACCATTATTTTAAATGGGTCAAAATTTTTTGTTTTAAAAACGCTGGCAGAATTTTCCTCAGCTCTATGAAAATGTTTAAATGTCAAATATACCGCAAATATCAATCCAATGTGGGCTAAAAAAAGTCCAGTCCAACCAAATACAAAAGTTGTATATGAGAATACGTACAAACTAAAAACAGTAGTCCAAATAAAACTTAACACTAATAAAATTTGCAATCTTACAGTTTTAGGTAATGATCTAAGATCATTTTTGCTATCATCGAACAAAATGTTTGCTGTATCTTTCATCCAATTTTTAAACGATTCCATGAATTTAAATTAAGTTTTTTTCAAAAATAAACAATCCCCAATTTGTCACCAAATAATTAGCTAGTTTCTTAACTTTTTTTTATGAAAATTTATAAATTTCTCTACATTTGATTTAATAAATGATTTATTTTCTTCAAACGAAACTTTTTTCATTGAGTAGGCATTGCTTTTTGTCATTCTTGATTGAATTGTAATATTGCCTTTATAAAGTTTTAGTTTAACAGATCCATTTATTTTATTTTTTTTTAAATCCACAATTTTTTGAAGCTTAAACCTTTCTTTTGAAAACCAATATCCATTATATATCAATTCTGCGTACCTTGGCATTATTGCATCTTTTTTGTGCATTGTTTCTTTATCAAGCGTAACTGACTCAATCGCTCTATGTGCATGGATTAACAATGTACCTCCTGGAGTTTCATAAACTCCTCTAGACTTGATGCCTAGGAATCTATTTTCAACAAGATCAACTCTTCCTATTCCATTTTTTCCCGCCAATTGATTAAGTTTCAATAATAATTTTGCTGGTCTAAATTTTTTTCCATTAAGACCAATGGGGTCACCATTTTTAAAATTAATTGTTACATGAGTAGCTTTGTTAGGAGCTTTTTCTGGAGAAACAGTTCTTTGAAAAATAAATTCTGGTGCAAAATTTTTTGGATTTTCTAGCAACTTGCCTTCAGTTGATGTATGAAATAAATTATCATCTACTGAAAAAGGAGATGCACCTTTTTTGTCTTTTGGGATAGGAATATTGCGTTTCTTCGCATAATTAATTAAATCTGATCGAGATTTTAAATTCCATATTCTCCATGGTGCAATAATTTTTATTTTGGGACCAAAATAATGATAACCAAGCTCAAATCTTATTTGGTCGTTTCCTTTTCCAGTAGCCCCATGAGATACTGCATATGCTCTGAATTTTTTTGCGACCTTAATTTGATCCTTTGCTATCAGAGGTCTGGCGATTGAGGTTCCTAATAAATAAACACCCTCATAAATTGCATGACCACGGATCATTGGAAATACATAGTCTTTAACAAAAATATCTTTTAAATCATTTATAATTATTTTTGTGACACCAAATTTTCTTGCATTGGAAAAAATTTTTTTTCTATTTATTTCTTGTCCGATATCTGCGGTGTAACAAATTACTTCTGCATCATAATTTTCTTGAAGCCATTTAAGAATAATAGATGTGTCCAAACCGCCTGAGTAAGCTAATACAATTCTTTTTTTTGATTTCATTAACTAGCTACAAGCTTTTTTTGCAGTGTTATATGCTTTAGTGAATCCCAATAATGAATAATGATCGATTGTTTGAGAGCCTTTTTCATTGTATCCAGTTACCATTATTCTTGAACCTTTTTTCATAATCTTGACCATAATCTTTTCTTTTTTATTACTAGTCATCCATGCAAAACCTTGTTGCTTAATATCAAATTTAAATTTGTTATTTCCAGAGGTTGCTAATACAGTATTATTTTTATTAAATTCATAACCAGCAGTAGTACTGATTTCATTTGCAATTTTTTCACCAGGTCTAAATGTTACAAATAATCTAGCATCTCTTTTATTTGTTTTAGGAGATTGCAGAATTGGAGAAGACTGAGCGAAACATACTTTACCAGATGCTTCTGCTAAAACCATTGTTTCCCAGTCTTTATATTTACCAATTTTTTTTAGATCTTCTCCAAAAGATTTTGATGTGAATAAAAAAGTAAAAAGTGTAAATATGAATAAAATCTTTTTAATCATGGACATGGGTTTGGGAACATTTTTTGAATTTTATTAATCTCATTTAAAATTTCGCTTGTTAAACTTACATTTACACTTTCTATGTTTGTTTTCAACTGCTCGATTGTCGTTGCACCTATTATCACACTTGTCATAAATGGCTGAATTTCACAAAACTTCAATGACATTTGAGTAAAATCAATATTGAATTTTTGCGATAAGTTATAATACTCTTCGATAGCTTTTTGACCATTTTCATTTTTATATCTTGTGAAATCTTTAAATAGTTTCATTCTAGATTTTTCTGGTAAATTATTATTTCTATATTTTCCTGTTAAGTATCCGAATGCTAAAGGCGAGTAGGCTAACAAACCACTTTTCTCCCTAACAGAAATTTCCGCAAGTCCAACTTCATAAGTTCTATTAAGTAAATTGTATGGATTTTGCACCGACATCATTTTTGGTAAATCTTTTAATTTTGATATCTCAAGAAATTTTGACAAACCCCATGCAGTTTCATTAGATAGACCAATGTATCTAATTTTTCCTTGTTCAATAAATTTTTTTAAACTTTCAAGAATTTCTTCAAATGGTGTCCAATCATTATCGTTTTCGTCATGTTCATAACCATGTTTCCCAAAAAAATTTGTATTTCTCTCTGGCCAATGAAGTTGATAGAGATCGATATAGTCTGTTTTCAATCTTTTGAGACTTTCCTCTAAAGCTTCAGAAATTTTTTTTTTCCCAAAATTATAACCACCACCCCTGATATATTTGTTTGAAGTATTACCACAAACTTTTGTTGCTATAACAACCTTGTCTCTTTTTTTAGTTTTTTGAAACCAGTTACCGATTATTCTCTCTGTTTCCCCATATGTTTCTTCTCTCATCGGTATGGAATAGATTTCTGCAGTGTCCCAAAAGTTTACACCATGATCTAAAGCATAATCCATTTGCTGAAATCCCTCCTCTTGAGTATTTTGTTCGCCCCAGGTCATAGTACCGAGACAAATTGTACTCACATCAAGATCTGTATTGCCTAATTTTTTATAATTCATAGTGATTTTTAAAGTATAATTTTTTATTAATCTTTTAAGGTATCTTGAATATTTAGTAAAAGACTATATATCTATAGAAATTATGGCAACAGACAAAAAAGGTATTCTAGCAAGAGCAAGAGCAGCAGCACGTGAAACCACTGTGGTTACTGATGAGGGCTTAAGAGCCTACATGTTAAAAGTTTATAACTACATGGCGACTGGAATATTACTTACAGGAATTATAGCGTTAATAACATTTAAGATGTCAGTTGTTACTGATGCAAGTGGTTCTATTGTGGCTTTAACTGAAGTTGGAAATGCCATTTATTTATCAGGACTTAAGTGGATAGTTATGTTGGCTCCTTTGGGTGTCGTATTTTATATGAGTTTTGGGATCAACAAAATGAGTGCATCAAAAGCTCAGACAACTTTTTGGATTTTTGCTGCTTTAATGGGTTTATCACTATCTTCAATTTTATTAGTTTACACAGGTTTAAGTGTAACAAGAGTATTTTTTATTTGTTCAGCTACTTTTGGTGCTATGAGCATTTATGGTTATACAACAAAGAGAGATTTAACTAAGTTCGGATCATTTTTGATGATGGGACTAATAGGAATTATTATTGCATCATTAGTTAATATTTTTCTAAAATCTTCAATGATGTATTTCGTAATTTCAATTTTAGGAGTTTTAATTTTTGTCGGCCTTACTGCTTATGATACTCAAAAAATAAAAAACATGTACTCTGCTAGCGATACTGGCGAGTTAATGGGTAAAAAAGCGGTAATGGGTGCTCTGACGCTTTATTTAGATTTCATTAACTTATTTATTATGCTCTTAAGACTTTTCGGTCAAAGAAGATAATTTTATTTTAAAGTTTTTTCCAATTAGTATTTTTTAACAACAAATTAAGTTCTGAGGAATTCTTTAGTATTTTACCATTGGTATCAGTAATTAAATATTTTAAATTTTTATTTTTTGGCTTAAAGTTTTTGCAAATTTTATAAATAGCATTTTCAGCTGCATTTTTAAAAACACTAAATCCTACCTGTTTGCTTGAAATATTAAGACCGTAATCTTTCCAAGAACCCTCTGAAACCATTTTTGCATATAAATCTAATATTATTTTAAGCTCATTTTTTTCAAAAAAATGATTTTCATTAAATTTTTTTTTATCAAGATTATTAACAACCAGTCTTAAATTATTCTTCATGAGTTTTATATTTATTTATTAAACCGATTTGAAAGGCTGTAAAAATGAAAGTTATTGGAAGTAAACCCCAAACTTTAAAGTTGACCCAAAATTCCTCAGATTGTGTTCTCCAAACTAATTCATTTAAAATAGCAAGTCCAAAGAAAAAGTATATCCATCTTTTACTTAACAATTCCCAACCTTCATTTGTAAGCGGTATTGACTTTCCCATTAATTTTTTTAACACAGGTTCATTTGTAAAATATCTTCCAAATATTAAAGCCAGACCAAATAAAATATTAATGATTGTTGGCTTGATGTAAATAAAAACTGGATTATTAAAATAAATTGTAAGGCCACCAAAAAAAGTAATTAATATTCCGCTCAACAAAGGAACTTTGGGTATTTTTTTTTCTAAAAACCAAACAATCGCTAATGCTATAATTGTCGCAATTATAAATGGTGGAATGGCTACTCTTAAATCTTTTCCACTATCGTAATAGTAGTAAAAAAAAATTACTAAAGGTCCAAAATCAGTAAGAAACTTTAAAAAAGATTTATTCACTGGAAGAGTATTAACATAAATAATATTTTCACAAAAACTATAAATTTTTCTTATTGATTTTTATTTTTAAATACCCATACTAATCTTAATGGCAATTCAAAAAGCTAAATTTTCAATAGGCGATATTGTAAAACACAAGCACTTTGAGTTTAGAGGTGTGATTTATGATGTAGATTTTGAGTTTAATAATTCTGAAGAATGGTATCAATCTATCCCTAAGAATGTTAGACCAAGAAAAGATCAACCATTCTATCATCTGTTAGCTGAAAATGATGAAATAACTTATGAAGCCTACGTGTCAGAGCAAAATTTATTGACTGATGACTCTGATGAGCCAATCAAACATCCATTAATTGAGGAAATTTTCTCTGGTAAAAAAGGTTCAAGCTATTTTAAGCCGTCAAATTAAGTAAATTCACTTTTTAAACACATTTAGCTCAAATCTTTGTCACAGGGCATTGTTAAGTTTAATTAATTCTGATCAAGAGTGTTAAATTTTACCCTTCGTTATTATCTCCCTCTACATTCTTGATCAGATAATTATTTCGTACTAAATAACCCTAATATTTATTTTAAAAATAAAATTTTATGTTTCAATTACTAGAACCTAACAGAATTTTTTCTATAACTTCTAAAGCACCAAAATACGTTTTATTATTATTTATTTTGGTAGTCTCTATAGGTTTAACTGAGGCTCTAATTCTCTCACCAGAAGATTATAAACAAAGTCACTCTGTAAGAATAATGTATGTTCATGTCCCAGCGGCATGGATCTCACTAGGTATCTTTTCTACTATTACTATTCTTTCTATCGTTGGCTATATATTTAAAATTAAAAATTTCTTTTTAATTTCAAAAAGTTTGGCTCCGTCAGGATTTGTTTTTAATGTAATTGCTCTTGTAACAGGTTCTATTTGGGGAAAGCCCACGTGGGGAACATGGTGGGCGTGGGATGCCAGAATTACATCTATGTTAATATTGGCATTATTTTATTTGATGTATTTAATTGCTTGGAGAATTTATGAAGATAAAGAACAAGTTTTTAAGGTAACCTCAATTATTACAATTTTAGGAATAATAAATGTTCCTATAATTAAATATTCTGTAGACTGGTGGAACACACTTCATCAGCCAGCATCAATTAATATATTATCAAAATCTACAATTCATTCTTCGATGCTCGTTCCTTTACTAATTATGACTGCGGCATTTGCCCTATTCTCATTGCTAATTTTTTTAATGAAATATAATACAGAACTGATAAAAATTAAAAATAAGGGTTTAGACAGATTATGATAAGTGAAATTTTTTACATGGACGGATATGGAATTTATGTTTGGGGTTCATTCGCTTTTACTTTTTTAAGTTTTATGTCATTGTATCTGGTAATTAAAAATCAATATGAAAGAGAAAAAAATAAGTTTATTGTTAAATTTGGAAACCTAAACTCTGAAAGAGCTGCCTCTGCTAGACTACAAAGAATTAATAGAGAGATTCTATCCAACACTTCAACTATTTAACTTTTAAACCATGTATGGTCGTAAAGTTAAACTAAGATTTTTTTTTATATTCTTAATCGCTGTTACATTAAGTTTAACGATATTTCTTATTCTAAAATCATTAGAGGAAAATGTTGTATATTTTAAATCTCCATCTGAAATAAAAACTTTATCTGAAATGCAGCAGAAAAAGATTAGAATTGGAGGAATGGTAAAAACTGACTCAATTTCTATTGTAAATAAAGAATTAAGTTTTGTTATTACAGACTTTAAAAGTGAAATTAATGTTGTTTACTCAGGATTAATACCCAATCTTTTTGAAGAAGGTAAAGGTGTTGTTGCAGAGGGATTTTTAAAAGATGAGAATTTTTTTTCAGCAACGAAAATCTTAGCTAAACATGATGAAAATTATATGCCTCCTGAAGTAAAGGCTGCTTTAGAGGAGAAATAAATTGTCGAGTTTAATTGGATATTATTCTTTAATCTTTGGTGTCGGTGTTTCAATTTTAGTTATATTTTTTTCAATTAAAAATTTTAATGATACTCAGAAGTTAGATACTAAAGTAATATCCTTAGTATTCTTACAACTTTTATTTGTAATAATAAGCTTCTCAGGCTTAATTTTATCGTTTGTTAACTCAGATTTTAGTAATGAGACAGTTTTTAATCATTCCCACACAACTAAGCCGCTGTTTTATAAAATCTCTGGGACCTGGGGCAATCATGAGGGTAGTCTATTATTGTGGTTGTTAGTTTTAACATTATTTATATTTGTCTTTTTACTGAGGTCAAAAAATCAACCAAAACGATATAAAATTTTAACTTTATTATTCCAGCAGATAATAATAGTTGGTTTTTTTATTTTTCTAATACAAACATCGAATCCTTTTAATCATGTTTTTCCAGTTCCAAAAGAGGGATTAGGTTTAAATCCTATATTGCAAGATCCTGCATTAGCAATTCACCCACCGATTTTATATTTAGGCTATGTTGGAACTTCCATAATTTTTTCCTCAGCACTAGCAGCAGTTTGTTCCAATAATATTACAAAAATGTGGGCATCACACATTAAGAAATGGGTATTAGTTTCATGGATTTTTTTAACTTTAGGAATTTTACTTGGATCTATTTGGGCTTACTATGAGTTAGGATGGGGAGGTTTTTGGTTTTGGGATCCTGTTGAAAATGTATCTTTAATGCCGTGGTTTGCACTAACAACCTTATTACATTGTGTACTAGTTTTAGAAAAAAAGCTAATTCTTACCTCGTGGGTTGTTGTGTTATCTATTGCAACTTTTACCCTAAGTATGTGTGGTACTTTTTTGGTTCGATCAGGTATTTTAAATTCTGTTCATACATTTGCTAATGATCCAGAGAGAGGTTTGTATATTCTAATATTTTTATTATTTTGATATTCTTATCTTTTTTTATATTTTTAATTTTTCATAAAAGTGAAAACAACAATTCCAAAACTTTCTACTTATTAAGTAAGGAAACATCAATTTTAGTTAATAATTGGTTTATGATGTATTTTTTATCAGTTGTTTTAATTGGAACAATTTATCCAATATTTTTAGAGGTAATTTCATCTCAAAAAATATCTGTAGGTCCACCATTTTTTAATAAATTGATCCTACCATTTTTAATTCCATTTATGTTAGCTATGGCAATAGGTCCTAAATTAAAGTGGATTAAATCGGATATTGAAGACAAAATTTATTTAATTTTATTTTTTGTTATTTCTTTAATTTTATCAGTATTGATAATTAGAAATTTAGATATTAATTTTCTTTACAATACTATTCTAATTACAGCAGCTTTTTATTTATTTTTTATAACTCTTAGAGATTTTTTTCATAAAAAATATAGAAATGTGTCACAAATTACTGCTCATTTTAGTTTTAGCGTTTTAATACTTAGTATTTTATTCAATAATATTTTTTCATCTGAAGTTATTACAAATTTAAAAATTAATGAAACTTACCAAGCTCAAAATTTGAAGATTAATTTTGAGAGCATTGAACAAGAAAATAAACAAAATTTTAAAGCAATAAGAGGAAAGTTTATTGTGGAGGATCAAAGTGGATTAATTGAAGTCATGCAACCTGAATTAAGAATATATAATCAACCAAATATTGTTACTAGTGAAGCTGATATCAAAACTAATATATTCACTGATAAATTTATGACAATGAACTATGTCCAAAATCAAGATTATTTTAATATTCGTTATCAAGTAAAGCCATTCATGATTTGGATTTGGATTTCTACAATTCTATTGTGCTTTAGTGGATGTTTATCTTTAATTAGAAAAAAATATGAAAACTAAAATTTTTCCTTTATTTTTAATTTTTACATTCTCGATAATTTTCTTTGTTTTTTACAAAGGTTTACAAAATACAAATATTTATACACCTGAAACAAAATCAGAAATTAAAATTCCAAATTTTGAAACAAAAGAGTTTTTTTCAAAAGACAAAATAAATTCAGATCAGATTTTTATAGGAAGTGATTATTATTTATTAAACATTTGGGCTTCGTGGTGTGTTCCTTGCAAAGAGGAACATAAGTATCTAATGGATTTAAGTAAAAAAGAGAATATCAAAATTATTGGACAAAACTATAAAGATAATTTTGATAATGCAAAAAATTTTTTGATAAATTTAGATAATCCATACGATTTAATTTTTTTTGATAATGATGGTACAATAGCAATCGAATGGGGTGCATATGGAGTACCTGAAACCTTTCTAATTAAAAATAATCTAATTATTAAAAAAATTATTGGTCCATTGAATAAAAAGTTACTTTCTGAGATAAAAGAATTGACAAAATGAATATTTTAAAATTTTTAGTTTCTGTGACTTTTTTGATTTATTTTTCTTCTTCTGATGTAAAAGCTAAAAACTTAGGAATTGAAATAACAAAAAATTTAAGATGTTTAATTTGTCAAGGACAGTCAGTGTACGATTCAGACTCTGAATTTGCTAATAGCGTAAAAATTTTAGTAGAAAAAAAATTAAATGAAGGCTTAGATGAAAAACAAATATATGCTTATCTTAAAAATAAATATGGAGACTGGATCCTTTATGATCCAGGATTCAGTAAAAATACCTATTTTCTTTGGTTATTACCTATATTGATGTTTGTATTTGGTGGTGCAATAATACTGAAGAAAGTTATATTAAAAAAAAAAAAATTATGAATTATCTAAAAATTTGTTACTTGGTAATATTGTCTTTTTTAATTTCTTCTTCAATTATTGCAGAAGACACTAAAGTAAGTAATGATAATACAAAGTTTAACGTTTATTCAGGGATGTTTGACTTTAGTGATAATGGAAAGAGATCTGCTTTAATTGGGTTTCAACATCAAAATACAGATTTAAACAGAGATACTTTTCTTGGTAATCTTTCTCCAATAACAGGACTTATGTTTACTGCTGATAGTGCAGCTTATCTGTATACTGGTGTGCAAGCACAATATTCCTTAGGAGCCTTAAATATTATACCAAGTTTTGCCCCAGGACTTTATAGTCAGGGAGATGGCAAAGATCTTGGACATTTATTAGAATTTAAAAGCGAAGTTCAGATTTCTTTAGATTTATTCCAAAATAGCCAATTAGGCTTATCATATAATCATTTATCCAATGCAAGTTTGGGAGATAAAAATCCTGGGGCAAATAGTTATATGTTTAATTTTCTTAAAACCTTTTAAACAAACATTCTATGATAATGAGATTGAAAAATTGTCACAATTTTGGTGATTTTAGAAAACTTGCTAAGCTAAAGCTTCCATCGCCTATTTTTCATTATATTGATGGTGCAGCTGACGATGAAATTACATATGCTAGGAATACAAGTGCCTTTGACGATGTAGATTTAGTTCCAAATGTTTTAAGAGGTGTTGAGAATGTAGATTTGTCCACAACAATTTTTGGTAAAAAGTTAGATTTACCATTTTATCTTTCACCAACAGCATTACAAAGACTTTTTCATTATGATGGTGAAAGAGCAGTTGGAAAAGCAGCTAAAAAATTTAATACGATGTTTGGTGTTTCTGCATTAGCAACAGTTAGCGTAGAGGAAATATCCTCTTTGATTGATACACCCAAAATGTTTCAGTTTTATTTTCACAAAGATAGAGGTTTAAATGATTCTTGTTTAGAGCGAGCTAAGGCTGCTAAATTTGATGTAATGGCTCTTACAGTCGATACCATTACAGGAGGAAATCGTGAAAGAGATTTAAGAACTGGTTTTACCTCTCCGCCGAAATTGACTCTATCAAGCTTATTTAGTTTTGCGACTAAACCAATGTGGGGAATAAATTATTTAACAAAAGGTAAATTTGAATTACCTCACCTTCAAGACTTTGTAAAAGAAGGTACAAGTACAAACTCTTCCATAGGAAATTATTTTTCAACAATGTTAGATCAATCTATGAATTGGAAAGATGCTGAAAAACTTTGTTCTCAATGGGGAGGTCATTTTGCACTAAAAGGAATAATGAGTGTAGAAGATGCTAAAAAAGCAGTTGATATTGGATGTACTGGTATAATGGTTTCAAATCATGGTGGCAGACAACTTGATGGATCGAGATCACCATTTGATCAGCTCGCAGAAATTGTTGATGCAGTTGGAGATAAACTTGATGTTATATGTGAAGGAGGAATTCATAGAGGAACACATATGCTTAAAGCATTATCTCTTGGTGCAAAAGCATGTTCTGGTGGAAGACTTTATCTTTATGCGCTTGCAGCGGCAGGCCAACCAGGCGTCGAAAGAGCTCTTGAGTTGTATAAATCTGAGTTAGTTAGAGATATGAAGCTCATGGGATGTACAAAAATTTCAGATCTTAATAGAAATAATCTTAGATTTAGAAAATAGTGAGTTTACAAAATTGTTATAATTTTGACGATTTTAGAAAACTTGCAAAAAAAAAATTACCTTCACCAATATTTCACTATATTGATGGTGGTGCAGATGATGAAATAACACTCAAAAGAAATACAAAATCTTTTGATGAATGCGATTTAGTTCCTAATATTTTAGCAAGTGTCGGAAAACCAGATCTCTCAACAACTATATTTGGAAAAAAAATTGATATGCCACTCTTTCTATCACCATGTGCCATGCAAAGACTTTATCATCATGACGGTGACAAAGCATCTGCTAGAGCAGCTGATAAGTTTGGAACATTTTATAGTATGTCTACGATGGCAAATAACACTATAGAAGAAATTTCAAATATTTCAGGTGGACCAAAGTTATTTCAACTTTATGTTCATAAAGATCAATCAATTACTGATGATTTAATTGATCGTTGTAGAAGATCAGGATTTGATGGAATGTGTTTAACTGTAGATACTTTAGTAGCAGGTAACAGAGAAAGAGATCATAGAACAGGTTTTACAACTCCACCAAAGTTAACTTTACAAAGTTTAATGAGTTTTGCTCTTCATCCTAGTTGGGTATTTAATTATCTTACACATGGGAAATTTAAATTAGCAAATGTGGCTACAAAAACAGATAAGGGCACCAATATTGCAAAATCAGTTATAGAGTACATCAATGAACAATACGATCCAGCAATGAACTGGAAGGACGCAGAATATTGTGTGAAGAAATGGAATGGACCCTTTGCACTTAAAGGTGTTATGTCCGTTGAAGATGCGAAAAGAGCAATAGATATTGGTTGTACGGCAATCATGATTTCAAATCATGGTGGAAGACAACTTGATGGATCAAGATCGCCATTCGATCAAGTCAAAGCAATCTCGGATGCAGTTGGAGATAAATTAGAAATCATATTAGACGGGGGAGTGAGAAGAGGAACTCATGTATTAAAAGCAATCGCTGCAGGTGCAAAAGCCTGTAGTTTTGGTAAAATGTTTTTGTTCTCTTTAGCCGCAGGGGGACAACAAGGTGTTGAGCATTTACTTAAAAATATGCACGAGGAAATCAATAGAAATATGGTTTTAATGGGATGTAAGAACCTAAAAGAGTTGAATAGTTCAAAATTAATTTATAGAACTTCTAATAAAATATAAAATTTATGGAACTAGCAAAAAGTTTAGATAGATTAGGAACAGAGTCTGCTTTTTCGATATTAGCAGAGGCAAAGAAATTAGAGGCCCAAGGTAAGCCGATGATCCATTTAGGTCTAGGACAACCAGATTTTAAAACACCTAAACATGTTGTTGAAGCGGCAAAAAAAGCTTTAGATGATGGTCATCACGGATACGTGATGTCAAATGGAATACCTGAGTGTCGCCAAGCTGTAACAAGATGGATTAAGAAACGTTATAAAGCTGAGATAGATCCTGAAAGAATTTTAATCATGCCAGGCGGTAAACCTACAATGAGTTACGCGATACAATGTTACGGAGAACCGGGAGTAGAAATAATCCATCCTACACCTGCATTTCCAATATATGAGTCTATGATTAATTATACAGGTTCAACGCCTGTCCCATATGATTTAACTGAGGATAAAGATCTTAAATTTGATCCGGATAAAATTTTATCTCTTATAACTAAAAAAACTAGGTTACTGATTTTAATAAATCCAAATAATCCAACAGGAAGTTTTGTTGAGAAACCTGTAATTGACTATTTTGCAAAGGAGTTAGAAAAACATCCTCATGTTACTATTTTAAGTGATGAAATTTATAGTAGACAAATATTTGACTACAAAGAAATGCCTTCTTTTTTCCATTATCCAAATTTAAAAGATAGGTTAATTGTATTAGAGGGTTGGAGCAAAGCTTATTCGATGACGGGGTGGAGATTAGGTTGGAGTTATTGGCCTAAAGAACTTATTGAGCACGTAAACAAATTATTAATTAATAGCGTATCATGTGTAAATGCAGCTGCACAATATGCTGGTATTGCTGCATTAGATGGCCCCGATGACTCCATCAAAGATATGTTAGATAAGTTTACTCTGAGAAGAAATTTAATTCATCAGGGGTTAAATGATCTACCAGGAGTGGAGTGTAGTTTACCTGGAGGAGCTTTTTATGCATTCCCAAAAGTAATTGGTACAGGAATGAATGGATCTGAATTCTGTAAAAAAGCAATGCATGAGGCTGGAGTAGCAATAGTACCAGGAACTGCTTTTGGTAAAACTTGTAATGATTACGTAAGATTTAGTTTTGCAGCATCAAGAGATAACATTTTACAGGCCTTAGAAAACATAAAGAAAATGCTGACTAAATAAGCTGTATTTTTGATAAAATTTTTACTAATATTCTTTTAATGAACGAGCAAGTCCAAGCAGAGTTTAAAAAAATTTTTAATGGAAGATTTTCCACCTCTGAGTCAACAAGAGCAAATTACGCTAGAGGTGAGGATACTTATGATCCCGTTTTGTCTAAAGCTGTAGTTTTTCCTGAAACAAATGAAGAAGTCTCTAAAGTGCTTCGTTTATGTAATGAGCACAAAATTCCTGTTGTACCTTTTGGAACAGGAACATCTTTAGAAGGTAATGTTGTTGGTAATGAAAAAGGCATAACCATATGTCTTGAAAAAATGAATAAAATTTTAAGTGTGAATGTCGAGGACTTTGATTGTCGAGTTCAGGCATGTGTAACTAAAGAACAATTAAATGATTATTTGAGAGAAGATGGAGTTTTTTTCCCGATTGATCCTGGCGCTAATGCAGCAATTGGAGGAATGGCTTCAACATCAGCTTCAGGGACAATGGCTGTAAAATATGGAACAATGAAAACTGTAATCAGTGGACTCACAGTTGTTTTGCCTAATGGAGATATTGTAAATACTGGTAGCAGAACTAAAAAAACATCAGCAGGTTATAATTTAACCAATTTATTTATAGGTTCAGAGGGAACGTTAGGCATAATTACAGAAGTTCAATTGAGATTATCACCAATACCAGAAAGCATTATGTCTGCAGTTTGTCATTTTCCAACTTTAGAAAATGCAGTTCAAACTGCCCAACAGGTTATTCAATATGGAGTTCCGATCGCTAGAATTGAAATGCTAAACAAAGATCAAATGGGTATTAGTATTAATTACTCTAAATTGAAAGATATCGAAGCAGTGCCAACTTTGTTTTTTGAGTTTCATGGATCCGAGGCATCTAATAATGAAAATATTAAAATTGTTGAGGAAATATCGAAAGATAATAATGGAAGTTCTTTTAAATGGGCAAAAGATTTAGAAGAGAGAAATAAGCTTTGGAAAGCACGATGGGATGTTTATTATTCCGTTAAAGCATTGATAAATAATGGAAGAGTTTATTCAACTGACGTGTGTTTACCAATTTCAAATATAACTGAATGTGTAAATTATGCAGAAGAGCAAGCAAAAAAATTTGGATTAAGAGCTCCGATGGTAGGTCATTTGGGCGATGGAAATTTTCATGTGCTTTTGCCTTTTGACCCTGAAAACAAAGAGACATATAAAAAAATAAGAGAATTTAACGACTTATTAATTAACAAAGCGCTTGAATTGAAAGGTACAATCACCGGAGAACATGGAGTTGGATTACATAAAAAAGAATATCTTTTAAAAGAACATGCTGACAACATTCCATTAATGAAATTGATAAAGAGGAGCATTGATCAAAATAATATAATGAATCCTGGGAAAATATTTGATCTAAATTAGTTAAGTCTATCATTTTAATGAAAAAAATTTTAATCACTAGAAAATTAATTAAGGAGAGTGAGGACAAAGCCACTAAAACTTTTGATCCAATATTCAATAATAATGATGAGCTATACTCTCAGTCAAAAGTAATAGAAATGAGCAAAGGATGTGATGGAATTTTATCTTCTCTTACAGATAAAATGGATAAAGAAACAATCAATAAATTGCCAGACACGATAAAAATTATTTCGAATTTTGCAGTTGGATTTGGAAATATTGATTTAGATGCTGCAAAAAAAAGAGGCATTGCAGTGACGAATACTCCTGAGGTTTTATCCGATGCGACAGCTGAAATTGGGATACTTTTAATTCTAGGCGCATGTAGAAGAGCCTCTGAGGGAATAGTATCTGCTCAAGAAGGTGGATGGAAGTGGTCAGCAGACTATTTAATAGGTAAGCAATTGACAGGCTCCAGACTTGGTATTTTAGGCATGGGAAGAATAGGACAAAAAATTGCAAAGATTGCAAAGTCGTTAGGCATGATAATTCATTATCACAATAGATCAAAGTTAAGTGATGAAAAAGAACAGGGAGCGATTTATCATGATAATATTAAAAGTCTTTTTTCGGTTTCTGATGTCCTATCAATTTGTTGTCCTGCTACTAAAGAAACAGAAAACATGATTAACAAAGAAACCGTTGAATATTTTCCTAAAGGAGCAGTAATTACTAATGTTGCTAGAGGAGATATAGTCGATGATGAAGCCTTGATTGATGCATTGAATCGAAGAAAAATATATGCAGCTGGATTAGATGTTTATAAAAATGAGCCAAACTTAAATCCTGGTTATAATAAAATTAAGTCAGCATTTATTCTTCCACACCTAGGAAGCGCAACAAAGGATACAAGAATTGCAATGGCAAACTTAGCAATCGATAATATTGATGAGTTTTTTAAAACTGGAAATTGTAAAAATAAAGTAAATTAATTCTACTCTGGATTGAATCTAATTCAACTATTGCGACATCTACGCCTTTTTTTAGAAAGACTCTAATCTGATTCTATGTTTTAATTAATTAAGTTAATTAACTTTAATAGGAGTAATAATGACTAAAGAAAATAAATCATTGAAGGTGAAAACATCTTCAAGACGTAAGTTCTTTAAAACTGCTGCTAAGACTGGTGCTATAGCTGCAGCCGCTGTTGCAATGCCATATGTGAAGGCAAATGCAGCAAAAACTTTAAAGATGCAAGCTGCATGGCCAAGTGGAGCTAACATCTTTTTCGAAATGGCTGGAGACTATTGTAACATGGTTAAAGAAATGTCTGGAGGATCTCTTCAGATTGATCTTCAACCGGTTGGAGCAGTTGTAAAGACTTCAGAAATCGGACAAGCGGTAAGTTCCGGTGTAGTAGATATGGGTCACTGGGTGACTGCATATTGGTATGGTAAAAACCCTGCTGCATCATTATTTGGAACTGGTCCTTCATATGGAATGTCATCTCAAGAAGTTATGGGATGGATGGAATATGGTGGAGGAAGAAAATTATATGACGAAACACTTGCAAAAGTTGGTTTCGATTATGTTGGTTTTTTCCATATGCCTATGCCAGCTCAGCCTTTTGGTTGGTTCAAAAAGAACGTAACTAAAGTGTCTGATGTTAAAGGTATGAAGTACAGAACTGTTGGTTTAGCGACTAACGTTTTAACTGCAATGGGAATGGTAGTTAGACAATTACCAGGTGGTGAAATTCAGCCAGCGATGAAAACTGGTTTGATTGAAGCTGCTGAGTTTAACAACCCTACTTCAGACTCTCAGTTTGGTATGCAAGA
Source organism: uncultured Pelagibacteraceae bacterium (assembly GCA_902624315.1). Taxonomy (GTDB): domain Bacteria; phylum Pseudomonadota; class Alphaproteobacteria; order Pelagibacterales; family Pelagibacteraceae; genus Pelagibacter. The sequence continues at coordinate 22,691 of CACNXC010000011.1, forward strand.
TGTTTCTAAGCACTATCACTTAGGAAGCTTCCACCAATCTCAAGAGATGTTTGAAATACCAGTTAACAAAAAAACATATAATAGTTTATCACCTGCACACCAAGCAATATTGAAAAATGCTGCTTATGCTGCAAATAGTGATAACTACTTTAAAGCTTTAGTAAGATACTCAGCTGACTTAGCCAAGTTAATGAATGAGCATAAAGTAAATGTTTACCAAACTTCTGATGAAATCTTAGCTCAACAATTAAAAGGTTGGGATAAGGTAATCGGTGATTTCAATAAGAAAGATCCTTTCTTTAAGAAAATCGTAGATTCTCAGAAAGCGTATGCGAAGAGAGTAATGAAATACTTGCTGATGAATCAGCCGAATTACAAACTTGCGTATGAAAATGAGTTTGGTCCAATAGCAAAAGTTAAGTTATAATTAACTTTTCATAAATTTTAATGAGGGGGCCTCGGCCCCCTTTTTATTTGATTAATTCAAAACAATTCAATAAGAGTCTATATCTATGATGAGATCTTATATAAAATTTGCCGACCGATTAAGCGTCTCAATGGGCAAAGCATTTTCCTGGTGTATTGTAATTTTAATGGGTGGAACGTGCTATGAAGTTTTTATGGCATATGCTTTAAATGCACCAACTTTATGGAATTTCGATTTTAGTCTCCAAATGTATGGTGCAATTTTTATGATGGCTGGTGCATATACTTTGTGTACCGAGGCACATGTAAGAGGAGACGTCATTTACAGATTATTTTCTCAAAGAGTACAAGCTTGGATAGATATAGTTTTATATTTTATTTTCTTTTTCCCTGGTGTAATTGCATTAGCCTTTTATGGTTACGAGTATGCTGCGCTAGCTTGGAAAATAAAAGAAACAAGTTGGAACAGTCCCGCTCAAATTCAAATTTATATGGCGAAATCTTTAATACCCTTATCTGGTAGCCTGTTAACCCTTCAGGGAATAGGTGAAGTGTTCAGATGTATTATATGTATTAAAACTGGTAGTTGGCCAGAAAGAGGAACAGAGCGTGATGCTGAAGAAACTGAAAAAGTATTAATGAGAACTTCACAAGAAGGAAATAAAGAAGATGTTATTTAGTCTGACAAATCCCGAAGTGGCAATTATGATGATGGGTATATTTTTATTTGCCGTACTATTAGGTTTTCCGATTGCCTTTACTTTAATGGCGATGGGACTAGGTTTTGGATATTATGCTTACTTTGATCCAACTAAGATGGAACATCTTTTTGATAATAGGATATTCCAACTTTTTGTTCAAAACACCTACACTGTTATGGATAATAATGTCCTTACTGCTGTCCCGCTCTTTTTATTCATGGGATACTTAGTTGAAAGAGCAGGTATTGTAGCAAAACTATTTTTTGCAATTAGATTAGCATCTCATAAGCTTCCTGCATCAATGGCAGTTGCAGCACTGATTACTTGTGCCCTATTTTCAACAGCAACAGGTATTATAGGTGCAGTTGTTACTTTAATGGGACTACTGGCATGGCCTGCTATGATTAAAGCTGGTTATGATAAAAAATTTGCATCTGGAATAATTTGTTCAGGTGGATGTTTAGGAATTTTAATTCCACCTAGTATTATGTTGATCGTTTACTCTGTAATTGCTCAACTATCACCACTAAGGTTATTTGCAGCTGCTATTTTTCCAGGATTGATGTTAGCAGGACTTTACATTGCATACGCAGTGTTCAGAGCTTGGTTAAATCCTTCGATAGCGCCAAAACCTGCAGCTGAGGAAATACCTCCTACTGCAGTAATTCTTAAAGAGGTTCTTGTCTCCTTCTTACCTTTATTTTCATTGATAATTTTAGTTCTAGGTACAATTTTAGCTGGAATAGCAACACCTGCTGAAGCTGCAGCCGTTGGTGCATTTGGATCGTTGGTGCTTTCATATTTTTATAAAACCCTTAAGTGGAAAAATTTTAAAGAGTCTGTCTTTTTGACAGCTAAAACAACTGCAATGATCATGTGGCTTTTCATAGGATCGTGGACATTTGCTTCTGTATTTTCTTATCTTGGTGGTCACGAAGTTTTTGAGCATTTCTTTAAATCTCTAAATTTACAGCCTTGGCAATTTTTAGTAATTACACAATTGATTATATTTTTATTAGGTTGGCCATTAGAGTGGACGGAGATATTAATTATTTTTGTACCAATATTTTTACCACTAGTCGAATTTTTTGGAGTAAATCCATATTTCTTTGCAATGTTGATTGCTCTAAATTTACAAACCTCATTTTTGACACCCCCCATGGCAATGTCTGCTTACTATCTAAAGGGAGTTCAATCAAAGAATGTTGAATTGATGCAGATCTTTGGAGGAATAATGCCATTTTTAGGTATTGTGATTTTAGCTATGGTTCTAATGTATTTATTTCCAGGTATAGCACTTTGGTTACCAGAGACATTATTTGCAAATTAATTTTAGATGACAGATATATTTTCTTTAAGTCTTGAAGAACTTGCTACAAAGATTAAAGATGCTCAACTCACTTCTGTTGATGTTTGTGAAAAGTATATCGAGAGAATCAATAAATTTGACAAAGACATAAAGGCTTGGGCCCATTTTGACAAAAAAGTTTTATTAGAAAAAGCTGCAGAAGCTGACGATCATAGAAGATCTGGTAAACCAATTGGTCCACTTCATGGAGTGCCTATTGCGGTTAAAGACATTATTGGGACAGTTGATATGCCAACCGAATGTGGAACAGTTATTAGAAAAGGTAAATCATATTCACAAAATGCTGAAATAATTGATCTGCTTCATTCATCCGGAGCGATTGTAATGGGTAAAACAGCAACCTCAGAACTTGCATATTTAGGACCCCCGGCAACCACAAATCCACATGATAAAACAAGAACACCAGGTGGTTCTTCAAGCGGATCAGCTGCTTCAGTGGCTTCGTTTATGGCACCTGCATCAATTGGATCACAAACTGGAGGATCCATTATTAGACCAGCATCCTATTGTGGAGTTGTGGGTTATAAACCTAGTTATGGTTTGATATCTAGAAATGGTGTTTTAAGAACTTCTTACAATCTAGATCATATAGGAATCTTTGGCCGAAAAGTTGAGGATGTGGCTATGTTGGCAAAAGTATTGATAAAAAAAGATAAATTTGATCCAGCAACTATACATTACTCAACGGAAAATATTTTATCTGAGACAAAAAAAGGACCTTTATTTGATCCTAAATTTATTTTTTATAAAACTGAACATTGGAAATTAATAGATAAAAAGTCTAGAGAGTCATTTGAATATTTTATTAATTCATTCAAAAAAAATATCGAGATTTTTGATACACCTTCTTATTTTAAGGATATTCACAAGTATCACCAAATTATTCATGAGACTGATTTAGCCAATAATTTTTCAGTGTATTTTAAAAAATTTAAAAAGAAATTGTCTAAGTATATGCAAGATGCAATTATCAAAGGCAATAAACATTCCGCGAAAGAATACGCAGAAGCAATTGATTTTATGAAAAGAAGCTATGAATCTTACGAGGAAGTTTTTGAGGATTATCATGGAGTTTTGTCACCAGCTAGTCCAGGCGTTGCACCAAAGGGTTTAAAAAGTACAGGAACAGCAGAATTTAATAAAGTTTGGTCTTATCTTGGCACACCATGTATTTCGTTACCTTTACTTGAAGGAGAAAATAATTTACCATTAGGGGTTCAATTAATTGGCAATAAATATGACGATCATAGATTTCTAGGAGTTGCTAATTGGTTGGAAAAAGAATGTCAGGAATAAAATGAATAAAATTACTACAATCATAGGATTATCTTTTGCAGTTTTCTTTTTAATTGGTTTAGCTACAACTTTGACAAGATCAATGATGATAGGCTTCTTGGATGTTATTCCAGTTTATCTCTTAATGGGTGCAGCTATCATCATGATGATATACGAAGCCTTTTTTGATAAAGATTAATATCAATTAAATTGAAAAATATTAAGACAGATATATTTCCATTATCATTACTATTTATACAACCAATCTTTATGGCTAGTAACTTAGTTGTTGCTAGAGGTGGTGTTGAATTTGTCCCGCCTATTTCACTTGCATTTTGGCGTTGGGCAGTAGTTTTTTTGATTTTATTTCCATTTACTTATGTAACTTTAAAAAATAATTTTCATATAATTAAAAAGGAATATAAAAAATTATTTTTTTTAGGGTCAATGGGGTGTGGTGTATGTGGCGCTTTCCCTTTTTTAGCTGGTGAGACAACAACTGTAACTAATATGGGAATAATTTATACATCCTCTCCAGTTTTTATTATTTTGATTTCATATTTCTTTTTTCAAGAAAAAATAAATTTGACGAAGGTAATTGGTTTAATTGCTTGTTTGATTGGTGTTTTTGTCATTATTATTAAAGGTGATATTGATTTATTAATTAATCTTAGATTTACAATTGGTGATTTATGGATGTTAGCTGCTGCAGTTGGTTGGGCTTTATATTCTATTTATTTATTTTATTGGAAATCAAAATTAAAAATTTTCGATAGATTTGCTATGATTTCCTTTTTTGGTGCTTTAAGTTTGTTACCCTTTTATGTTGGTGAGGAATTATTTTATAAAGAGACTATTTTTGTAACAGAATTTTATTTATGGGTGATTTTTGCTGCTATATCGCCAGGGATAATTGCCTTTACACTTTATACTATAGCCCAAAAAAAATTAGGTGCATCTTTAACTGGCTTTACGCTTTATGTCTTTACAGTTTACGGTGCAATTTATGGATACT
>CACNXC010000012.1 GCA_902624315.1 uncultured Pelagibacteraceae bacterium
CGATACAGTCTCAGGTGGATCAGCTACGGAAGATGGAACACAATCTGTAACCATTACCATTACTGAAAATGAGAGCGCACCGACAGTAACTTTAACTTCTTCGGCTAGTTCAATCGCTGAAAATTCAGGTTCCACATTAACTTTAACAGCTACAATTTCACAAGCAGCAGATGAAGATGTGACTGTTAATCTTGGTGCAGCAGGAACTTCAACGAATGGAACAGATTATGGATCAATCTCAAGTATTACAGTATCTGCAGGTGCAACCACTGGAACAGCCACGTTTGACCCAACTGACGATAGTGTTTATGAAGGTAGTGAAACAGCAGTTATTTCTATATCAAGTGTTTCAGGCGCAGATGCAGCAGAGAGTGGTTCACAATCAGTAACTATTACAATCACTGATAACGAATCTGCACCAACTGTCACATTAGCAGTCAGTGCAACATCGATTGCAGAAAATGCTGGGTCATCGTTGACGTTAACCGCAACATTAAGTGGAGCAACAGATTCTGATATTACAGTTGCTCTAGATACTTCAGGTACAGCGACTGAGGGAACTGATTACACAGATGGTAGTGGTAATATTGATGATATTGTTATTTCTGCAGGTGCAACCACAGGAACTGTTAACTTTACACCAACTGATGATAGTATTTATGATGCAACATCCAATGAAACTGCAACGATATCAATTAATGGTGTATCAGGAAAAACAGGTGTTGCAGAAAATAGTACACCGCAAGCTGTAACAATAACAATTACAGATAATGAAAGCGCTCCTTCTGTAACCTTAACTACTAGCGCAAACAGTATTGCAGAAAATGCCGGGTCAGCTTTAACGTTAACTGCAACTATTGGTAATGCAACATTTGAAGACGTAACAGTTTCCATTGATGGAACAGGTGGTACTGCTACAGAGGGAACTGACTTTGGAACAGTGTCAGATATAACTATTAGTGCGGGAGCAACAACAGGAACAACTTCTTTTACTCCAACCGATGATAGTATTTATGATGCTACATCTAATGAAACAGCAGGTATATCTGTTTCAGGAGTTACTGGAGGCGGTGCTTCAGAAAATGGTGATCAGTCTGTAACTATTACTATTACCGATAATGAGTCAGCACCAACATTAACACTCTCTACTAGTGCATCATCTATTTCCGAAGATGCAGGATCATCACTGACAATTACTGCTACTTTATCAAATGGAACTTATCAAGATGTGACTGCTGCATTAGGTACTTCAGGCACAGCTACAGAGGGAACAGATTATACAGATGGTAGTGGGGCACTTGATGATATTACTATAAGTGCTGGAAGTACAACGGGTACAGTTTCATTCACTCCAACGGACGACTCTATAGTGGAAGGTAATGAAACTGCTATTATTGCAGTGACAGGTGTATCAGGTGGTAGTGCCACAGAAAGTGGAGAACAATCTGAAACCATTACAATTACTGACGATGATAGTGGTAGTTTCTCAGTTGCCGATGTGACTGTTGCAGAAGATGCAGGAACCGCAACTGTTACAGTTTCAACGAGTAAAGCATTCTCGAGCGCAGTTACAATAGATTTTGCTACATCAAATGGTACTGCAACAGCAGGATCAGATTATACGGCAACGAATGGCACTTTAACATTTAGTGCTGGCGATACATCTAAGACTTTTTCAGTATCTATAACTGATGATAGTACAGATGAAAATAATGAAACTATAAACATCACTATCAGTAACGTATCTGATGGAACAATTAGTGACTCAACTGGAACTATTACAATCACAGATGATGATACGCCTTCTTTATCTATTAACGATGTTTCTACATCTGATGAAAGTAACACCGCTACCAATATGACAGTAACATTATCAGATGCGTCGACTAAAACAGTGACAGTTGACTATGCAACATCCAATGCCACTGCTACCGCAGGATCAGATTACACAGCAACAAGTGGTACTTTGACATTTAGCGCTGGTGAAACATCTAAAACTATTCCCATTACTGTTCTTGCAGATTCAACAGATGAAAATAATGAAACAGTGACCATGACTTTATCTAATGCATCCAATGCAACGATAAGTGATTCGACCGGTACATTCACAATTACAGATGATGATAACGCTCCATCATTATCCATCAATGATGTTTCAACATCAGATGAAAGTAATGCTGCCACTAACATGACAGTAACACTATCTGCTGCCTCTGAAAAAACAGTAACAGTTAATTTTGCAACATCAGACGGTACTGCAACAGCAGGATCAGATTATACAGCAACTAGTGGCACTTTGACATTTACTGCTGGTCAAACATCTAAAACTATCCCTGTAACAGTACTTACTGATGCATTAGATGAGGCGAATGAAACTGTAACCATGACTTTATCTAGCGCTTCAAATGCATCGATTAGTGATGCGACAGGAACATTTACAATAACTGATGATGATGCAACGCCGTCACTTTCAATAAATGATGTAACAACTTCTAACGAAAACAACGCTGCCACTAACATGACAGTAACTTTATCTGCAGCAGCTGGAAGAGATGTAACAGTTGATTTTGCAACATCAAATGGCACAGCAACAGCAGGATCAGATTATACAGCGACAAGTGGTACATTAACAATCAGTGCTGGAAGTACAACAGGGACAATTGCGGTTACGGTTCTTTCAGACTCATTAGATGAAGCGAATGAAACTGTAACTATGACTTTATCTAATGCATCGAATGCATCAATTAGTGACTCAACTGGTACATTTACAATTACAGATGATGATGCAGCGCCGTCACTTTCAATAAATGATGTGACTACATCGAATGAAAATAATGCTGCAACTAATATGACAGTAACTTTATCTGCAGTATCTGGACAGGATGTTACAGTTGATTTTGCAACATCAAATGGCACGGCAACAGCAGGATCAGATTACACAGCAACAAGTGGTACATTAACAATTAGCGCTGGAGATACAACAGGGACTATAGGAGTAACAGTGCTATCAGACTCTTTGGATGAAGTGAATGAGACTGTAACCATGACTTTATCTAGTGCTTCAAATGCATCGATAAGTGACTCAACTGGTACATTCACAATTACCGATGATGATAACGCCCCATCATTATCCATTAATGATGTTTCAACATCAGATGAAAGTAATACAGCAACAAATATGACAGTAACACTTTCTGCTGCCTCTGGAAAAGATATAACAGTAGATTACGCAACATCGAATGGAACAGCAACAGCTGGATCAGATTATACAGCAACTAGCGGAACATTAACAATTAGTGCAGGTGCTACAACAGGTACAATACCAATTACTGTTCTTGCAGACTCTACAGATGAAAATAATGAAACTGTGACTATGACTTTATCCAATGCATCTAATGCATCAATTAGTGACTCAACCGGTACGTTCACGATTACAGATGATGACACACCTTCTTTGTCTATAAATGATGTTTCAACATCAGATGAAAGTAATACTTCAACTAATATGACAGTAACATTATCTGATGCATCGACTAAAACAGTAACAGTTGATTTTGCAACATCCAACGGCACGGCAACAGCCGGTTCCGATTATACAGCAACCAGTGGTACTTTGACTTTTAGCGCTGGTGAAACATCTAAAACTATCGCAGTGACAGTTCTTGCAGACTCATTAGATGAAGCGAACGAAACTGTAACGATGACTTTATCTAATGCTTCGAATGCAACAATAAGTGACTCAACCGGTACATTTACAATTACAGATGATGACGGAACACCGTCATTATCTATTAATGATGTTTTATCCTTTAATGAAAATAATACATCTCATGATATGACAGTAACTCTCTCTGCTGCTTCTGGACAGGATGTAACAGTTGATTTTGCAACATCAGATGGAACAGCAACAGCTGGATCAGATTATACGGCAACAAGCGGCACATTAACAATTAGTGCAGGCTCTACAACCGGCACAATATCAATTACAGTTCTTCAAGACTCAATAGATGAAGCGAATGAAACCGTAACCGTTACCTTATCCAATGCTACAAATGCAACAATAAGTGATGCAACAGGAACTCTTGATATTGTCGATGATGATGCAACACCATCATTATCTATCAATGATAGAACTGTTGATGAACAGGCTCAAAATAATCAATTCACAGTTACGTTGTCTGCTGCATCTGGAAGAGATGTAACAGTAGATTACGCAACATCAGATGGCACGGCAACAGCGGGTTCTGATTATAATTCAAATAGCGGTCAATTAACGATATCTGCTGGATCAACTACTGCTACCTTTGCTGTTGCTACCTTAAGTGACAATGTTTACGAGGGCGATGAAACAGTTACAGTGACTTTATCTAATGCATCTAATGCAACTATAAGTGATGCAACAGGAACTTTAACAATTACTGATGATGAATCTGCACCTACGGTAACTCTTGACACATCAGCTGGAATTATAGGTGAAAATTCAAGTTCTAATTTAACTTTAACAGCAACCTTAAGTGGAACAACAGATGCTGATATTACTGTTGCTTTAAGTACATCAGGGACAGCTACGGAGGGAACTGACTATACTGATGGAGCTGGCAATCTTGATGACATTGTTATTTCTGCAGGAGCAACTACTGGAACAGTAACGTTTGATCCAACCGACGATAGTATTTACGAAGGTGATGAGACCGCTACAATATCAATCACTGGTGTAAGTGGAAAAACAGGGGTAGCTGAAAATAGCACACCACAATCACAAACAATAACAATTTCTGAAAATGAAAGTTCACCAACAGTGACGTTAGCATCTTCTGCTAGTTCAATTGCTGAGAACTCAGGATCTACCATAACATTAACAGCTACAATTTCACAAGTTGCTGATGAAGATGTAACAGTTTCTATTGATGGAACAGGAGGTACAGCAACAGAGGGAACTGACTTTGGCACAGTGTCAGACATAACTGTTAGTGCGGGAGCAACAACAGGAACAGCAACCCTTGATCCAACTGATGATAGTGTTTATGAAGGAAATGAAACAGCTGTAATTGCTATATCAGGTGTTTCAGGTGCGGATGCAGTAGAAAGTGGTTCACAATCAGAAACCATTACAATTACAGAAAATGAGTCTGCGCCTACTATTACTCTTACATCGTCAGCATCAAGTATTGCAGAGAATGCTGGATCATCTTTAACTTTAACAGCGACAAGTTCTGTTGCAGCAGATGAGGCAATTACAGTCAGTATAGGAACAAGTGGAACAGCGACTGAAGGCACTGACTATAGTACAATATCGGATATCACTATTTCTGCAGGTGCTACTACTGGTACGGCTACATTTACACCAACTAATGATAGCACCTATGAAGCTAATGAAACTGCAGTTGTTTCAATTACTAGTGTCTCTGGTGCATCATCATCGATAAGCGGTGGATCGCAATCTGAGACTTTGACTATTACAAATGATGATGGTACTCCGTCTTTATCTATCAATGATGTATCAACATCAAACGAAAATAATACCGCTACCAATATGACTGTTACGTTGTCTGCTGCAGCTGGAGTGGACGTTACAGTAGATTTTGCAACATCAGATGGCACTGCAACAGCTGGATCAGATTACACAGCAACTAGCTCAACATTAACAATTAGCGCAGGTGCCACAACAGGTACAATACCAATTACAGTTCTTGCAGACACAATAGATGAAGTAAACGAAACAGTTACCATGACTTTATCAAATGCATCTAATGCATCAATTAGTGACTCAACGGGTACATTCACAATTACCGATGATGATACAGCCACTTTATCTATTAACGATGTCTCTACATCAGATGAAAGTAATGCTGCTACTAATATGACTGTTACCTTATCTACAGCATCCTCTCAAACAGTAACTGTTAATTTTGCAACATCGGATGGTACTGCAACAGCGGGTTCTGACTATACAACAACTAGTGGTACTTTGACATTCACTGCTGGTCAAACATCTAAAACTATTCCTGTAACTGTTCTTGCAGACTCATTAGATGAGGCAAACGAAACTGTAACGATGACTTTATCTAGTGCATCAAATGCTTCAATTAGTGATGCAACCGGTACGTTTACAATTACCGATGATGATGCAACGCCATCGTTATCAATTAATGATGTATCAACCACAAATGAAAATAATACTGCAACAAATATGACAGTAACTCTTTCTGCTGCATCTGGACAGGATGTGACAGTCGATTTTGCAACATCCAATGGTACTGCAACAGCAGGTTCTGACTATACAGCAACAAGTAATACTTTAACAATTAGCGCAGGTGCTACAACGGGCACGATTGCGGTTACGGTTCTTGCAGACTCATTAGATGAAGCAAATGAAACTGTAACGATGACTTTATCCAATGCTTCTAATGCAACAATAAGTGATGCAACAGGTATATTTACAATCACTGATGATGACAACACCCCATCTTTATCTATTAATGATGTTTCAACTTCAGATGAAAGTACTGGGGCAACTAATATGACTGTAACTTTATCTGCAGCATCTGGACAGGACGTTACAGTAGATTATGCAACATCGGATGGAACAGCAACGGCTGGTACTGACTATACAGCAACTAGCGATACACTTACGATTAGCGCAGGGTCTACAACGGGAACAATTCCAATTACAGTTGCACAAGACAATGTTTATGAGCTCAATGAAACAGTTACTATGACTTTATCAAATGCATCCAATGCAACGATAAGTGATTCAACTGGAACATTTACTATTACCAATGATGATAGTGCGCCAACTGTTACATTGGCTGCAACCCCAACAACCATTGCTGAAGATTCAGGAGGGTCAGTTACAATTACTGCAACTGCTTCAATTGCAACTTATCAAGATATAAGTGTACCAATTACAATGTCTGGAACTGCAACTGAGGGTACGGATTATAATAGTGGTAGCACAGTTTCTGATATCACTATTTCTGCAGGATCAACTACAGGAACAGCAACCTTAACACCTGTTAACGACACTGAATATGAATTTAATAGTGGAGCTGGAAGTGAAACTGCAATTGTTAATATAACTGTATCAGGTGGTGGTGCTACTGAAAGTGGATCTCAAACAGTTACAATAACAATCACAAACGAAGCTTTAGATTCAGGAACACAAAATACTTATAACTCATCAAGCTACTTAACGGATTCGCAATGGTTAACTCAAACAGAATTTCACCAGAGCGGATTAGATAGTGATGACGATCCTTATAAAAATATAAATCTTCATAAAGCCCTTGCATATTCAAATGGTTCTGGATCAATGCTAGGCTCTGGTGAGGTTATTGCTATTATGGACTCAGGATTTGATATAAGTGGAGCAGGAGATTCTTCCACTCATTTAGAATTTAGTGGAAAAACAATTACTTGGTATAACAACTCATATTTTTCCACTTATAGTGCTACCAACGCTCATGGAACTGGAGTGGCAGGTATTGCAGCTGGTAATTATGGTTCAGGCGCATCAATGGGTGTTGCTCCAGCTGCAGATTTACACCTTCACAGACCATACACTACAGGAAATGCAGCAAGTTATGCTAATTGGTGGGCTCTTGGAACTGATGATGCTAAATCTGATGGTGCAATAGTTCAAAATAATTCTTGGGGATTTGATGATAGCCAAACACTTAATGCAGCACAAAATGCTTACAACGCTAGCTGGGCAATTAATGATTATTTGACATATAAGAGTAATAATTCACTTACTTCATCGCAAACTTTAGCAGCTCACGGATCTTTAGATAATGATAGTAATGGAGCAAATGACATAGCATTTTCTAGTACGGCTGCTCAGTGGGATACGTATATTGCATCTTTAAATTCATTTCAGCAAACTGGTGTAATTGTTTTTGCACTGACAAATAACTTTACTTATGATGATGCAGACGTCTCAGCTGCACTCCCTGAATTATATTCGGAATTAGAAGAAGCATGGATAACTGTTGCAAATGTTGAAATTGATGGAACAGGTGCAATGAGTGGTAAAACTTATACATTACAATCTGCACCTTGTGGTTCAACAGCCGATTATTGTATATCAGCTGATGGTACAAATATACTAATGCCTGGTGGAAGCCAGTATACTGCAGGAGGTGCACTTTATAAAACAGCGTCTGGTACTTCTTTTGCAGCTCCTCAAGTATCTGGCGCTATAGCTTTACTAGCTACTCATTTTCCAAATCATACTCCAGAACAATTAACTGATAGATTATTAGCTACTGCTTATAATGATTGGGCCGCTTTTGGAGTAGATGGAACAGTGACTTTTGGCAATGGAGTAGTTCATGGTTATAGTACAGACTATGGTCATGGTATAATGGATATTTATCAAGCTTTACAGCCAATAACTTCAGATATGCTTGGAAGATCTATTTATACTTCAAATCAAAATTTAAACAACTCTAGTCCTAGTCAACTACAATCTGCAGGTCGAAGTGCTGAAAGATCATTTTTAACTGCATCTAGATCATTTGGGGATGCAATTCAAAATGCATTGTCTAATGAAGTGAACTATTTCTATGATGCTTTAAATGGTGGTTTTGCTTATCAAATGGATGGACATGTAATTCCTGTTTCAAACACTAAACCATTGATTAACCTTGAAGCAGAAATGAGTGCAATGACTAGTGCATCAATATTAAATAAACATCTAAATATTGGTAAAAATAATTTTAGCAACATCTTATATAAGAAATCTTTTGCTAAAGAAGATGAAAAAGAGAAGTTTTTAGCATTAACATTAGGAACTTCTGCTTTACCAGTACAAAGCTTCTTTAACTTTGAGCAAATGGCTTTAAATGGAATTACAGATTACAATTTACCTTTCTTGGATAAAAACGACCAAGGTTTAAGTATAAATTCTTTAATTGAAGGAGAAAAATTCAAATTCTCATTATCAACTACAACGCCAGTTAAAAAACAAACAGATGGTGGAGAGCAAATGATGGGGAATACCAATTCTTTAATGAGTACTCTGGAGTATATGGTTAATGATGATTTAATGTTAGGTATATTAACAGGTATAGCTAATGAAAGAGAAGGTTTCTTAGGTCTTGAAGGTAATGAAGCATTTTCATTGGATAACTCCTATAATTTAACTACATTTAATTCATTAAAAATCCAAAAAAATATCAAGGATGATTTAGCGTTAACATTGACTGGTACCTATGCTTATTCTGATTTTGAAGGGGATAAAACATCATTATTAAAATCAGCAGATAATGTATTTTCAGATGCTTATTCAATTACTTTAAATAAAGCGAATTTGTTTGGTAATGATAACTTTGCCATTTCAGTCTCACAACCAAATAGAGTAAGAGATGGATCATTGACTTTAAGATTGTCCGATTTAGCTGATAAAGATGGTAATATTTACATTAGGGATACTGAGGTTGACTTAGAGCCATCAGGCAGACAAATTGATACTTCATTTGCTTATACTTTAGATCTATTAGATGACATTACGTTAAGTCTAAAAGGTACTATGACAGATGAGCTAAATCATATCAAAGATAATGAAACACATTATTCAGGTTACATTGGTATTCATTTAGAACATACTAAAATTGGTATTTCAAACGCTACTAATGAGGCTAAACCTAATTTCAGAATTGAATATAAGAGAGAATTTTAAAATCTCTTCTGTGCTTTAACACAATTTTTTCGATATTCTTGCCAATATAATTTTTTTGATTTTTTATTTTTTGGAAAATGGGTATTAATTAAAAAAAACATTTTTTCAAACACCTCAGGAGTTTGATTATTAAAATCATGTGTTAACAGATCTTTTAATTCAGTCTCTGGAACCTCAACAGTTTTTTGTAAAAATTCACCCGTATATCTAAATATTCTTGTATACTGAGCATAATATTTATCCTCTATTTTAATTAAATTATATTGTCTAATAAAGTCATCTGAGAATAAAAATTTTTTTGATTTTAAATCGTAGGTCCATATAGTTATATCACCAATTTTGTATAGTGCTTTTTTTTCATCAATATATTTGACTGTACATTCAATCTTTAATGTTTCAGCAACTGCAGTTTTAAAATTGAAAAAAAATAATATTAGAAATAAAGCAAAAATTTTCATACTTTAATTTATCACTTCATTTAAATTGATGCCAGTAATTACTCATATTGGTGCTTTATACGAATTCGAAGTCTTTATCTATTGATTGTAAATCAGGATAAATTATTAACCAATGCTTTAAATTTAAATTATAATTTAGATCCAAAAATTGAGTACAAATCTTAACAAAAGCATTGAAATATCAATGATTTAAAACTCTTAAAAATTTTAAATGAGCATATAAGAATAGGGTAATTTAAAAAATATAAAACAGTAGCTATAATCTTTATTAACACATAGATGAATAAATTTTTGAATTTATCTTTAAGACAATATGTAAAATTGAAAATAAAATATTTTATTTTGATTTGTATAATTTTATTTTTTAACCAAAATAAAATTTTTGCTGAAGATTTTTCACTAAATTTTGATGGAACAAGTGAATATGTCAGCGTGCCATTTGATGCTACGATGAATCCAAGTGGTAATTTTTCTGTAAGCGCATGGGTTAAGCTAACTAATTCAAACAAATATCGATCTGCCGTTACATCAAGATCAGAGACAGTAAATGGAAATCAAACTGGTGGTTATATGCTTTACATTTCAGATGCTAACAAATGGCAATTTTGGAATGGATTTGGGAGCACGGGTGGTTTTTGGAAGCAAGCAAATGCTAGTAGAAGGATAGTTGAAAATACTTGGCAGATGCAAACAGTGACTTACGATCATGCTAATACACATATGAGATTGTATGTTGATGGTGAGCTCATTGCCCAAAATAACAGTGCATCTTTAGTAGCAAATACAGATAAACCATTATATATCGGTGCCGGTAGAACAAATAAGCATCCTCATGATGTTGATCCTCCTGATTTTTATTTTAATGGAAACATTGATGAAGTTGCAATTTGGAATACAACACTTTCCGCAAATGAAATAGTGCAATTATACAATTCAGGTGAAACATTATACGCAGGAGATAATTATGGAAATTACACTTCTTCTGGATCACTGCAAGAGTATTGGACAATGGATACTGAAGTCAGTGGTGAAAATAACGGTTCAGGCACAACTCTATTTGGTGAAAAAAATAATAATGATGGACAATTTGTAAATACTCCAACTTGGCAAAGAGACTTTCCGGGTACAGCTCCAACATTATCATCTTCAAGTCCAGCGGATGATGATACAGACGTATCAATAGATACAAACATAGTTCTTAACTTTAGTGAAATAATTAAATTAAACACAGGAAATATTACTTTAAAAAAAACGAGTGATAACTCTGTTGTTGAAACATTTGATGTCAGTGGATCAAATGTTAGTTTATCTAGTAATACTCAAGTAACAATTGATCCAACAGATTTCTTAGAAGACAACACAGAGTATTATGTATTAATTGATGCAACAGCAATTGTGGATTTATCAAGAAACAACTATGCAGGTATTTCATCTACTACAGCCTTAAGTTTCTCAACAGGAGGATCAGGTGCATCTAACCCTCTGGATGATAAAGACGTTGTAGCATTAATCGAGGCTCAAACAGAGGCACCTAGGAAAGTTTTACAACATGTAACAACTCCCATTTTTAACAGACTTAATTGGATAAGAGGATATGAAACAGATGACAATTTAAGTGTTCAAAAAATCAGATTAAATATAGCTGATCCCAAATTAGATAAAATATCTGATATAATACCTCAAACTATTAGTTTGGATAAAATACCTGCACGTTTGGAAAATGATTGGCTTGTTTGGAGTGAGGGTAGTATAGGTGTGGGTAGAGTAGGTGATACATCTAGCTCTTCATCAAAGGAAATAGACACTAATTCAATTACACTTGGCTGGGATAAAAAAAATAATCAGAAAACTATTCATGGTTACGCAATTACATATACTAAGGATGATGTAGAGGTTGGAAGTAATGGATCTAATTTAGACTTAAGTTCTTATAGTTTTTCGACATATGCAACTTTTCGTCGAAAAGAAAATTCTTACATAGAAGGTATTTTAGGTACTAGTAAATTAGATTTGAA
This sequence comes from uncultured Pelagibacteraceae bacterium, assembly GCA_902624315.1. Classification (GTDB taxonomy): domain Bacteria; phylum Pseudomonadota; class Alphaproteobacteria; order Pelagibacterales; family Pelagibacteraceae; genus Pelagibacter. The sequence goes on from CACNXC010000012.1 coordinate 12,156, forward strand.
AAATAAACGTGTGAAGAATAGTTTTACTTTAAATGGTAACAGAAATGGTAAACAGTTTTATGGTTCAATTCATTATATAAATACTATTGATAAAAAAAATATAAATATTTCTCCAAATATGAGATTAGATTTAAGTCATACTAAATTATCTAATTATACCGAGATTGGCACTAATGCTATTAGTTATCATGAACAAATTGTAGAAACAGCAGGATTATATGGGGGGTTTACTTTTAATAAGGAAGTTTTTAAAGATAATTATATCATTAGGCCCTTAGCTGGTTTTGAATTAGGTTTAGACTTAAGTCCAAGTTCAGATGTTTCGCTAAACTATGTCTCAGATCCAAGTACCAAATATACCAAATCAATTGATCAGCAAGGCAAGGAAAGTATAAAAGGAAAAATTGGTTTTGATCTATTGAGAGAAAGTGGTTGGTCTCTGAAAGCTTTTTATGAAAGAAATCAAAGTGAAAATAGCAAGAGTGATACTTTTTACTTTTTAACAGGGTATGTTGTCTCAAAAAAAGAGGAATATTCAATGGAATTAGATGAAAATAAAACCTTATTTGTTTATAAAAGAAATTTAGACGGATTTGAGATTAGATTTGATTCTGGATATGAATTGTTTAATGAAAATCCTGATTATGAATTTAATTTAAAGTTAGCTGGTAATTTTTAGTTAGATTTGAGACAAATAATTAGTTGTGATTTAATTGTTTTAGTTTTCTTGATTTTACCAGGTGATAAAGGAAAAAATAAATATGGTCCCAATCCACTCAAAACAAGATCATAAAAAAATAATTTTTTATCTAATGCTCTAAATTTTAAGTATTTTTTAAAATTTCACCATTTTCAAAAAAAATTATTTTATTACAAACTTTTTGCATTCTTTCTAAATTATGTGAGGCTATTAAAGTTACTTTTGACTTTTCAATTCTTTTATTAATTAAATTATCAACCTTATTTCTCAATTTTTGATCAGCAACTCCAATCCATTCATCTAATAACAAAATGTCACTTTCAATGTGTAAAGATGTAAAAAATGCTAATCTAAATCTCATTCCAGTCGAGTAAGTTTTGATTGGTAAATAAAGATATTCACCAAGTTCCGTCTCTTTTTTAATTTTTTCAATCATAGCATTTCGTTCATTCTTTTTTATTTCCTCTACAATTAATCTAAATTCAATATTTTCAATCCCAGTAAGTTCTGGATTAAATCCAAAATTAATATCGATCATGGAACTAATTGAACCAGAAACTTTAATTTTTCCAGATGTAGGTTGAAAAATTCCAGCAACAAGTTTGAGTAATGAGGTTTTTCCAGATCCATTCGCTCCAGAAAGTCCGTAAACACCTTTATCAATCTTAAGATTAATTTTTTTTAATGCCTCAATATAGTCATTTCTTACATTTGAACCAAAGATACCGTTAATTATGTTTTTTCTTAAAGATAAGTTTTTATTTGAAATTGGATAATTTAAGCTAACATTTTCTAATATAATCATAAATACAATATAGTTTTATTTTCCAAATGTTTATTTATTTTAAGATTAATGAAAAAAATTGTTAACATTATTAATAAACAGATGAAAAAACTTTGATAAAACTTTTCATTTAAATCATTCATTAATGGATTTCTAAATAAAACTAAAAAATGATAAAAAGGATTAAAAATTAGAATTTTTTGAATTTTAGCTGAAACCATATTTTCACTCCATATAATTGGAGTTGCAAAAAATAAAGCATAAACAAGATTTTCTACAATTTTTTTTATATCTTTATATATCGCTGACATAATTGTAATTAGATAACCAATCATAATTAAGTTAATTAATACTATAAGCAATCCTAGAAGAGCGAAGAACAAACTTAATTGAAATTTAAATTCAGAAACAAACAATAATACGAAAATTATAGGGAAGCTATGTAAAAAAATAATAAAGTTTGTGTAAATATTTTCACATATGAAATTTTTTATATCTATTTTTTTTTCATTTAATAAGTTTTTTTTATCTTCTAATAATGATGTAAATCCATTTAAACAACTTGAAATAAATAACCATAAAAATACAGATATTGATAATCTATAAACAAAACTATTAAAATTATCAGGATTTAAAAATAAAAAATAACTTAAAGATAATACTGAAATTAAGAAAATGCTATTAATTACGTTCCAGAATGGTCCTAAAATAGTATCTTTATATTTTAAAATTATATTTTTATGAGAATAAAAAACCCATATATCTGAATAAGTAAAGCACTTAAAAAATTCTTTTAAAAAATTCACTAAAATAATATACACAATAATATAGAAACATGAATAATATTTACTTATCGATAGTAGCTGCTAGTAGAAATGATAATCATGGAAATAATTTAGATGAAAGAACCAATCTATTCATCAAAAGTTTAGCTGAAAATTGTGAAAAGTACAAAATTTCATCAGAATTAATTTTGGTAGAGTGGAATCAAATACCCAATACAAAGACCCTATCAGATCGATTAAATTTAATCTCAAATGAATACCTTGAGTCTAAAATTATATCGGTAAATAAAGATCATCATTTAAAACTTCCAAATAGTAATCGTTTACAATTTTTTCAAATGATTGCCAAAAATGTCGGTATAAGAAGAGCATCAGGTAAATTTATCTTAGCAACAAATATTGATGTGATCATAAATCAAAAACTTTATGAATTTATATCTCAAAAAAAATTAGAAGAAAAAAAAATTTATAGATGTGATCGTCATTGTATCGAATATGATTATTCTGGAAATATTGAAGATAACTATCTCGATCAATTTACCAATTTTATCGACAAAAAATATTATTCATTAGATACAAAAACAAAAATAAGATATTATGTTTATTCAAATGTATTTAGACATATCAAAACTTTTCTTGAAAGTATTTTTAGAAAAAAAGAAAAATCTTTAATAGAAAGAATAAAATTAAAGAATTTTATAAGTATCTTAAAAAAGATAATTTTTTATTTTAGAAATTATAAAGTCTTTCAAAAAAAATTATTTACTAACGCTTGTGGTGATTTTACTCTTTTAGATAAAAACTCTTGGAATGCTTTAAAAGGTTATTGTGAACTACCAATATATTCCTGGCATTTAGACTCACTTTTGTTATGGGAGGCAAGATTTAAAAATTATGATTTTCATGATTTTAATGGGGATTATTACATATATCATATGAATCATCTAAAAAGTGGTGTTATTTCCGAAAAGACAAAGTTATTTGAAAATTTAGATAATAACAAAATACCTTATTTAACTAATGACGAATTTCTAGATATAGCTATGAAATTAAGTAAAAATCCCAACTATTTAAAAACAAATGAATTTTGGGGTTTACATAATCAAAATTTAAATTAAACCTCATCATATGTTTAGAAACATATCTGTTATAGGACTCGGCAAACTTGGTTATCCTATGGCTCAATTTTTATCAAGTTCTGGAGCAAAGATTAGCTGTTATGACAAAAATGAAAATCTCGTTAAAGAATTAAAAGAAAATCATGGTGAACATTTACATGAAATTGGTTTAAATAATTTAGTCAATAATAATAATGATTTGATTTTTCGAGATAGTATTGCTGATTGTATAGTCGATACTGAAATCATTTATATTACTGTTCCTACCCCATCAAAGTTGGATGGATCTTTCTCAAATGAAGTAATTATTGAAATTTTAGATCAAGTTGCAGATGTAATATTAAAAAATAAAAAGACATATATAATTAATATAAATTCTACGGTTCAGCCAGGTTCAATAGAAAGCGAGATTATCCCTTTTTTAGAGTCTAAGGGATTAATAAATAATAAAAACTTTTATATTCTTTATAACCCTTATTTTGTAGCATTAGGTTCTGTTATCAGAAATCTTGAGGAGCCTGATTATTTATTAATTGGATCTTCCAGTATATATGCTGCAAAAAAAATTACTAAATTTTACAATTCTTTATATAAAAACCCTAAAATAAGACTTTTAAAATTTAAAGAAGCTGAACTTACAAAACTTTTAGTTAATACATATTTGACTACAAAAATTTCCTACTCAAACTTCGTAAAAAGTGTTTGTAAAGACTTTGATGATATAAGTGACCTCAGAGTCCTAGAGTCAGTAGGTTTAGATACCAGAATAGGAACTAAATTTATGTTGCCAGGAGGCCCATACTCAGGCCCTTGTTTACCAAGAGATAATCTATCGCTTAAAAAATTTTGTTTAGATAACAATATTCAAAATTCTTTTTCAGATGAGGTTCAGAAGATAAATAATGATACAATAGAAAATTTATACAAAGTCATATCTCAACTAAAAAATCAATTTAAGATTAAATCTTTTGGATTTTTAGGCCTTGGCTACAAATCCAATACGCAATGTTTTGAGGAAAGTTACTCTATTAAGATGATGAAATTTTTAGAAAGTTTAAATATTAAAGTATTTTATTATGACCCTTATTTAAGTGAGAAATTTACTGCTACAAAAATAAACAGTTTTGAGGAATTGACTTTAAAAAGTGATATTATTTTTCTATCTTATGTTGATCAACATTTTAATCCTATTATTCAAGTAAAACATGAAAAAAATATTTGGGATTTGTGGTATCATTTTTCAGACTCTAAGTTTAACAGGATTTATCACAAAGTATCTGACTTCAAAAAATTCCAAACCCAAACGTCAGAGAATGATAAGAATGTTATTCCGTTAAATAAAAAAGTTGGATAAATTCTAAAACTTTTTCAATAAGAGCTAACTTATTTTACTAATTACATAATATATCAAAAAATATAAAATTATTTACGCCAGTAGCTAAATTCCATTTTTTTTGAAATATAATTTTAGATTTATTTGAAAATATATATTTTATTTCTTTTTCTTCAAAAGGTTCAGCCCACGGAGTGCCGTCACCATCAGTCATTTTTCCCCAATCTCTATATAGCGGATATCCATCTTTTATCCATCTTTCTTTGGGATATGCCAAAATTAGAAATCTTTGGTTTTTAATAAAATTAGTTGATAGTTTTTTAATAATAAGTTTTGTTAAAAATTTTGGATTGTGATGCAAACTTCCCTGAGCCCAAATAAAATCAAATTGTCCTAATCGAGAATAATCTTCATACGATTTAATGTGATAAAAATTTGCCTTTAAATTATATATTTCGGACATTTTTTTTACCAAATCAAGGTTTGTGCTAACTACATCTGCAAAAGTCACCCTAGCACCCCTCTTCGCAAAAAAAAGACCGTCTTTACCAGAACCACATCCTAGGTCTAGAATTTTTTTATTTCTAAATTCATTTACATATTTGTCTCTATACCATCCTCTTTCATCATCTGAATGATCAATAATTTCCATTTTTTCGTAGGCTTTTTTTAAGAAATCATTATCTAAATTAACTAAATTTTTTGAACTATCTCTCTCAGAATTAGGAAGTCTAAATGGTATTACAAACCATTTTGAATTTTGTTTTTCAAATAAATCCCCAAAATTTTTTGCATCTATATAATTGATTATTCTTTTCTTAAATAGATAGTGTAGGTAGTTGAATATTGCACCCATTAAATATTAATATCCTATAATAAATATATTACTCTTAAAACAAATCTATCAATAAATTTTATCTTCTTTAGCTAAATTTTAAACTAAATAACCATCATTTTTATTAATTTTAATTTATGGAAAAAGAATTTAATGTATATTTATTCATAATTATTCGAAATGAAAAAACTATATGACAAATTCTTTTATTGGTTTGCTGAAATTTTAACTAAATTTTTCAAATATATTGAGATCAAGAAACAAAACAAACTATCAACAGAATTTAAAAAATATAATTTATGGAATTTACTTTCAAATAAAAAAGATAAATTTAATTTTGTTGATTTTGGATTTATGCCGAATTTTGAATATAGAATTGAAGAATATTTTTCAAATAATTCTCAATTTTATGGGATCGATGCGTCTGATGAAACCAAAAAATATTTAAAAAAAAATAATGAAATTATTCTTAATAGACTAGTTAATTCAAAGGAAATTTCTTTCCCTATTCCTCATATATATTCAGCTGTTGAAGCTTGCGACATTTCTGGTGATACTAAAGATCCATCTAAAGACAGAACATTAAAACTGGAAAATTTAGAACCTGAGATAAGAAAAGGTGATGAGATTGATTTAAGAGATTATTTTAAAGATATTCAAATAGATTTTATTAAATCTGACTTAGACTCTATGGATATGATCACTTTATATGAATTAGAAAATAAATTCAGATCAAAAGAAATTTTAGGATTATTCATAGAGGTTACTAATGCTTTAGAATTTAAGAAATCTGAAAAATCACATTTAAATTCTATTGATGTAGTTTTTAGATTTATGAACCAATATGGTTATAGACTTTTTGAACAAACAAATATCAGAATGATGAGAAAATCAGCAAGGAAATATAAATATCATAAAATTTACGATAATAACAATGATTGGGTAAATTCTGAAAAAGGTCAAATTACTTTCGGTGATATGCTATTTTTTTTAGATCCTAGAGAAGTACAAAATCAAATTTCTCGAACGCAAATGAATAAATTACTTTCTTTACTTGATTGCTATGATTTATCAGATGTTGCGTATGATTTTCTGCAAAACTCACCAAAATACATAGATAATTCTGAACTAGATTTTCAAATAAAGGAAATACTAAAAAAAAGGATTGAGAGTAATTATAGGAATTATAACCCTCTTAATATTAAAGAAGTATATTTGAGAGGATCAATTAATAAAAACTAATAACATTTTTTGTTGGTTATTAAATTTAATTTTAAGGTTAAATTAGATTATTTCTTGAATTTAGTTAATGTTATCAAATTTATTTATTTTTATGTTAAATCAAATATTCTATAATTATTTTAATTCATAAATTGATGAAAAAAAAAAAATTAATCATAAGTAATGAGAATATAATTTTATTATTTCTCTCTGCTATAATCTTAATCTCAATTCATTTCTTTAATCCGGTTTGGTTTATAGACTCATTCGACATGGTAGATCCATGGTTATATTACGGAACTGGAGAATATTTTGATTATATTAAAAAACATCTTTACGACACTTATTATTTTAGAAGATGGACAATAAATTTAGGAAACCTAATATTTTCAAATATTTTTGGTCCATTTTATGGGATGTTTGTATTAAAAAGTTTGATCTTTTTTTTTGGGTTGTTTTTTTTACAAAAAATAATTTATAAAATATCAAGTAGATCATATTTAGTTATTTTTATTTTAACATTAATCCCATTTTTATTTCATGCACAATTACTAGGCGCAGTAGGAACTTCATATGTGCCATCATTATCTTTTTTACTATTTAGTATTTACTTTTATTTTTTGATAAATCATGAATATCAATCTCAAAATGTTACTTTGTTAGCGTTTTTAATTTCTATAATATTGATAACATATCAAGGAAATATTAAATTTATAGTGCCATCATTAATTTTATTTTTTTTTGATGATGACTTAAAATTTCATTTTAATAAATTTATTTTAAAAAAAATTCTAAGATTAGGTATTTGGACAATTGTACTTACTTTACTAATAGATGAATCTATTCAATTCTTTTTGTCGATCGACTTAAAAAATTTTTTTATATACGGCTTATTAACTGAATTAAATGTTAGAGGAGATTTTATTAAAGGTTATGATACTTTTTATAAAGATTTATTCCCAAGATTATATCAAATTACTTACTTAACAGGGGCTTTATTATCTATTCTCATAATTTTTAATTTTAAGATTATTAAAAATAATTTACTTAAAAGGGTCTGGCTTTTTTATATTATTTTTAGTTTAATGAATCTTCTAGAACCATTTCATAAATTAGGTTTTTCTATATATATACAAGCAAAATGGTTACATCTACTTCTATCTGTAATTTTGTCAGTAAGCTTTTTTATTTTGTTATTTTATGATTTAATTAATAAAATTAACAAAAAAAATCATCAAAAATTATATTATCTTCTAACAAAATTTATTATAAATCTATCAATTATAATATTTATTATATTTGCAAATTTTAAATCTGGAAATCTTTATCGCGAACTAATTCCACCAACTAAAGCAGAATATATTAAACACAAATCAAAAATTTATAAGATTTATGAAGAAAATAAAAAGATTACTGATCTGGCTTTAAAATTAGATAGACGAATAACGATTGTAGATGATAGACCACATAAAGGCTGGAGTACAAATATATCTCAATTATATGGTATGTACTCAGCTTTAGCAGTAGGATATCCTCCAAAATTTGAGTCTTGTAATTTAGTTGATTGGCAGCTTGGATATAACCCGTTAATAATATTATATTCTAGTAAAAATATTAATGACTCTTTAGAGTTAATAAAAAGATTATCAAGTAATTGTAAATTTAATGGTTCGTTTGAATTCAAAGAAGAAATCGATAAAAATGTCAAAATATTTGTTATAAAAAATTAAAAGTATGAACAAAATAGTAGTTACTGGAGGTCTTGGATTTATAGGAAGTAATTTAATTGAATTACTTTTAGAAAAAAATTTTTATGTTATTAACATTGATAGTTGTGGTTATGCCTCTAGTTCATATAATTTTAATCAATATAATAAGATAAAAAATTATAAATTTGTTAAAGTTGACTTAAATAATAAATCAAAAGTATTAAAAATTTTAAACACTCATAAACCTAAAGGTATATTTCATTTAGCAGCGTCAACACATGTCGATAGGTCAATTGAAAATCCTAAAGATTTTATTACTAATAATATTTTAGCAACTTATAATCTTCTTGAGTCAATAAGGGAATATTCAAAGATTAATAAAAAATATAAATTAATCCACGTATCCACAGATGAGATTTATGGAGATTTAGTTAAAGGTAAAGCCTCAGAAAATAGTTATATTAATCCTAGTTCTCCATATGCTGCATCAAAAGCTTCTTCTAATCACCTAGTAACTTCATATGTAAGAACATTTAAATTAAATGCTGTTATCACTAATTCCTCAAATAATTATGGACCAAGACAACATCCTGAAAAATTAATTCCAAAATTAATATATAATATTCTAAACAGTAAGAATCTCCCAATTTATGGATCAGGTAATAACATAAGGGAGTGGATGTATGTAAAAGATCATTGTAATGCTTTATTAAAAATTTTTAAAAAAGGAAAAAAGGGTCAAATTTACAATATTGGAAGTGGTAAATTAGTTTCAAATTTATATCTTAGTAAAAAAATACTTAATCTCTCAAGAAAAAAAAAAATTTTAAAAAAAGATATCAAAATTATACATGTGAAAGATAGAGTGGGTCATGATTTTCGTTATTCATTAAACAGTTTGAAATTAAAAAAAAAAATTAAATGGAAGAACAAAACAAATTTAACTAATGGCTTGATTAAAACTTTAGATTGGTACTTTAAAAATCAGAATTTCTTTAAAGAATTCAAAAAAAATGATATTACAAGAAGAATAGGATGATCACAAAGGGAATTATTTTACTTGGAGGAAAAGGCAAGAGATTGAAACCTTTAACTAACTATTTATCTAAACATTTGCTTCCAGTTTATAATAAACCAATGTTTTGTTATTCATTATCGACTCTAATTTATGCGAATATTAAAGAAATTTTGATAATTTGTAATGAAAAAGATTTAGAAATCTATAAAAAAATTTTAATTCCAATTTCGAAAAAACATAATATTAAGTTTTTATTTGAAATTCAAAAAAATCCAACTGGTGGAATTGCAGAATGTTTAAAAATTGGATCAAATTTAATCAAATCCTGTGAAAGATTTGTATTGATATTGGGAGATAATTTTTTTTTTGGAAGAGATTTCCCGAAAATTTTATTGAAAGCAATTAACAAAAAAAAATCCTCTGTGTTTTTAAGTTCAGTTAATAATCCAAAAAATTTCGGGATAGCTAAATTCGACAAAAAGAATAAATTAATCAAAATTATTGAAAAACCAACCTCAATAATAGGTAATTTAGCTGTAACAGGTTTGTATGTTTATAATAGCAAATCGATATCTCACTTAAAGTCAATTAAAAGATCTAAAAGAGGAGAATTAGAAATTACTTCATTTAATAACGCTCTTATTAAAAAAAATTCTTTAGATTATATAAATTTAGGTTTTGGTATTACATGGTTTGATTTAGGAACATTTTCTAATTTATATGAATGTTCTGAATTTGTGAAATTGCAAGAAAGTAGAAAAGGTATACAAATTTCAAAAATAATGTAGAAAATTTTTCTATTTTATTAAAAAAAAATTTCTTTAAAATCTGGTTATTGAACTAATGAAGAATTTAAAAAAAATGAAAAAAAAAATGATACCATTTAATAAAGCAAAAACTTATGACCAAGAGTTTCTTCGTAATTTTAGAATTTTAAAAAAAAAAACTAATTATTCGGCATGTGGATATTATACAAAAAAGTGTGAGAAATGGATAAATAGAAATTTAAAAACTAAATTTAGTGTAATGACACATTCATGTACAGCAGCATTAGAAATGGCAGCTTTACTTCTAGATTTAAAAAAAAATGACGAAGTAATTATGCCTTCTTATACCTTTGTATCAACGGCTAATGCCTTTGTTTTAAGAGGTGCTAAACCAGTTTTTATAGATATTAATGTAGAAAATTTAAATATAGATATTAATCAAATTGAAAAAGCTATAACTAAAAAAACAAAAGCGATTGTTATAGTTCATTATGCTGGCATGTCTTGTGAAATAGATAAGGTCAAGAAAATTGCAAAAAAGAGAAATATTTACTTAATTGAGGATGCTGCACATTCAATCTTGGCCTATTATAAAAATAAACCTTTAGGATCTTTTGGAGATTTTGCCACTTTATCCTTTCATGAAAGTAAAAATATGCATTGCGGTCAGGGAGGGGCACTTTTAATTAATAATCAAAAATTTATAAGAAGAGCAAAAATAATCAGGGATAAAGGAACAAATAGAGATCAATTTTCAAAAAATTTAGTTAGTAAATATAGCTGGGTAGACGTTGGATCCTCATTCGCTTTAAATGAAATTTTAGCATCATTTTTATATCCTCAGCTTGAAAAAGCAAAAAAAAATACAAAAATAAGAGTTTCAATATGGAATTCTTATTACGGACTATTTAAAAAATACGTGAAAAAAGGTTATTTAGATTTACCCACTCAAAATGATTATTCACAACACAATGGACATATTTTTTTTGTTATTTTGAAAAATAAAAGAAAAGATTTTATTAATTTTTTTAAGAAGAGGGGTATAAATTGCTTATTCCATTATACTCCACTTCACAATAGCATTGCGGGTAAAAAATTTAGTATTTCCAAAAAAATAATCAATACCAACGATATATCTAATCGAATAGTAAGGTTTCCTATTTTTTCAGATAAAAAAATATTAAGTAAAAAATATTTTGAAGAAATAAAATTCTATTTAGAGGAATATTTTAAATAGTCATTTATGAAAAAAATTTTATTGTTAGGTGGAGGTATTCACCAAGTTTCGTTAGCTAAAGAAGCTATAAAAAGAAATTTAAAAATTTATTTAATAGATTTTGTTAAAAAGCCATATTTAAAAAAATATTCAGATGATTTCTTTTACGAGAACTTGAGAGATAAGAATGCTTGTCTAAAAATTGCAAAAAAAATAAAACCAAACTATATAATTACTGATCAAAATGATAATTCTATGGAAACTTATAGTTATTTATGTGCAAAATTAAAAAAACCAGGTATTTCAACATCATCTGTAAAAGCATTCACTAATAAGTATTTATGTAAGAAAAAACTTTTAGGAAATAGTTTCACAAGAAAATTTATATCTAACTTCAATATAATAACATTTCAGCAATTAAATTATAAATTTCATAAAAATAAAATTATTAAACCTGTAAATATGCAAGGAAGTTTTGGTGTATTTAAGATAAAAAAAAACAATTTTAGATTAATACAGAAATTTTATAAATCAAAAAAAATAAAAAATTTTTTAATTGAAAATTATATCACTGGGCAAAATTATGCCATTGAAAGCTTTGTATTAAATTATAAAGTTTTTAGTTTAACTATCTCAAGAAAAATTAAGTTTAAAGAATCATTTGTTGATAAAAAAATACTTTACCTATCAGATATTCAAAAATTTAAACTAAAAAAAATAATCCAAGCTAATAAAAAAATAGTAGAAGTGCTTAAATTAAAAAATGGTTTAGTTCATGCGGAATTTAAAATAGATAATAAAGGAAAGATATTCTTGATAGAAATTGCTTGTAGAGGAGGAGGGAGTGGTATAACAAGCGATATTATTCCTAATATGACGACATTTAACCCTTCTAAATTTTTAATTGATTTATCCATGAATTCTTTGAAAAAAAACTATAAAGTAAAAAAAAATGATATTAATGGAGCTATATTTTGGTCTGCTAAGAAAAAATATCAATTAACAAAAAAAATAATCTTTAAAAAATATGTAAAAAATACCTTTTCTTTAAATCCTATGAATTCGAGAGAAAGACCAAATAGTTTTTCTGTTTTAGGAAAAAAAAAACATATTTTAGAATTTTTAAGAGTAAATAATATTTAACTTTTAATTTAAATCTTTTTTTTAATTACAAAAATCATATAG
>CACNXC010000013.1 GCA_902624315.1 uncultured Pelagibacteraceae bacterium
ATTTATGGTTAAAAATAAAAATAAAAATATAAATAAATTTCAAGTTTATTTTGATAAATTAAAAGCAAGTTTTTTAAAAGGCGACAAAAATAAACTTATTAAAAATTTAAAATATATAGCAAATTTTTATTAATTCAATTTTAGATTAAATTAGGTTTTTTATTATTAATAAGACATGATTTAGTTTTTTTGTAATTAATTATTATTAATGATTGTTGAAATTTGTTTTATCATATCATCTTCTAGTGTAAATTTATTCTGCTGAATATCATTTTGAATTTTTTTATAGTTATTTAGAATAAATTTTGCTGTTTCGGTAAGTGAATTTAAATCTCTTTTAGATATAAAAATTCCTTTTCTATCTTCTATTATGTGAGCAATTTCTTCAAATATTATAACTGGTCTTCTTCTTGATAATGACTCATCAACGACAGATGGTTGTCCTTCAGTGTAAGATGGCAAAATTAAAATGTTATGATTATCATATACATCAATCAAATCTTGTCTTTTATCTAAATATCCGAGAAACCTAATATTTTTATTTTTTTCTATTAAAGTTTCAAATTCCTTTTGATGTTTTAAATTATTAGTCTTACCAATTATTGATAATTCAATGTCAAATTTGATATTATTGAACATTTTTAAGAACTCATTAATACCTTTAACTGGATTAATTCTTGCAACATATAAAAATCTGATTTTATCTATTTTTGGTTCTTTAAAATTTGAAAACCATTTTTTATCTAAAAATGACGATTTTATTAAATGAAATTTGTTTTTTTGTGCAATTTTTTCATGGACGGCTATAACAGTTGATCTTGATATAACTATAGAAAACATTAAATCATACATCCATATAGACCATCCACCTAATAAATTTTTCCACTCCTCATGACCATTACTTATTAAATATACAAAAACTTTTTTTCTACAAAAAAATAAAACGAGGGACGCTAAAAAGGTATATGGTGTAATACTAATGATATAATATTTTGTATTTTGATTTTTGAAAGTTGAAATTAGAAAAAAAATATATTGAATTATATTAGATGCAATTTTTATGTTTTTTAAGTTTAATTCATGATTTTCAATTACATTAGATTTTCTTGCTATAAAGTGAACATTAAAATATTTAGTCAATCCTTCTGGCAATCTTTTTAGATTATAATTTCTAGAAAAAAATTTTCCATTATGTTCTGAAACTTTTTCGTTATTTAAAACAATTAAATTATTCATTTCTTATTTATAACTCAAATAATATAAAAACTAAATGATCTTGACTTATGATGTTGTGCCCCCGCACGGATTTGAACCGTGGACCTATTGATTACAAATCAATTATCATTTTTTGAATGAGTATTATTTTTCAACGTTTAAATAAATTTTTCATTCAGTTTGACTGCAATATATCTGCAGTGATAAAGTTTTTTAGTGAATATAGATACTAGCTTTAACGTTTATACTGATACACCAAAAGGTAAGGACCCTGATAGTCATAGTCCCACTCTAAGAAAATATCATAAATTCTTGTGGAGCAAAAAACTCCCAAATGGTTTGCTATTTAAACTAGATGAAACTATTCCAATGCGACTTCATCATAAATCAGATCTAGGTGAATTTGTTTTATCAAGTGACTCAATTGCACATACTTATAGAAATATAAAAAGTACAACGAATATTATTAAAGAAATAGATACAAAGGAGTTAGAGAAATTCGTTTCTTTATGTAGCACAATAGGTGGCTATATAATTTTTCCATCTGAAAGAATTAATAATCAAATGACAATTAATGGAGCAAGAGGAGTTAATAAAAAGATAAGAGATAGATTTGATTTAACACTAGAGTGTATTAGAAGATATTACATTAAAGAGGACAATCCATTAAATGAGACTTTTGAGAGGTATAAACAATTCTTTAATTTGTTTGAAAGTTTTCAGGGATATGTTGATTTTTTTCTACTTCAAGATTTAGTCTCTAATGATTATTCATCTATTAAATATTTTCTACCTTTTAAATCTTTCGAAAATTATCCTTTACCAAATGATATTGAAGAATATAAGCGATATAAGTATAATTTATCGAACTTTGTTTTGGCACGAAGTCAAAGAATGAATAATTTAGATAAATGAAAAAACTTTTAGGGATTGTAGTTCTGGGTTTGTTATGGTGAGAAAATTCTTTAGTTATGTTTTTTCTTTATCTTTTTTGCAATTATTTCTTATTGGGTTAGGGTTATCAATATTTCTAATTGCAAGTTTTTTTTATTTAGCTACAGAACATAGCCACCTTATATTTAAAGATATTAGGGGAGAATTCATCTTTAACAATCTTACAATTCTTGGTATCTTTTATATCTTTTCAGGTATTATTCCCAATTTCTTTATATTAATATTAATTTTTCAATTAGCAAAATTTTTATTTATTGAGTGTTTAAAGTTAATTGGAAAAATTTTAAGTATTATTTTTTCTGATGAAAACTTAGATAAGTTCAATGAGTATGTTTTTAAACTTGAAAAAACGTTAATAAAAAACAAACCTAAATTAGATAAAGTTGTTAATAAAATTAAACTAAAAAAAAAGATAAAAAAAGACTATTTGATGCCATTATCTATAATTATTGCAGCAACAATATTGGCTATTGCAATATTGCTTCGATAAACAAACCCAAAACGACTACTTGATTTTTATGTATTCTATCTGCAATATGTCTGCACTAAACCATTAAAATTAATCAAGATTAAATTTTGCAAAAATAAATAGTGTTGAATTTATTAAGTGATGGTGCCCCCGCACGGATTCGAACCGCGGACCTATTGATTACAAATCAAAGAGTCTAAACTTTTTCTCATTTATTAGCGTTGATACTATTATGTTTTAGAGTCTCGTCAACTTAGCTTTAATAAATCGACTACAAATCGACTACACTTTGTTTTCAAAATTTTGTACCTTTCCTATATGCAAAAAAGAAAAATAATTCAGCAATCTAGATCATTTAAAGATTTAGATAGAACTCTTAAGAAGCTGATAAAGAATAAAAAAGCTAAACTTGCTGGATCTATATTCGAGTATTTAACTAAATTATTTTTAGAAGTATCTCCTGAATATAAAACTAAATTAAGAAAAGTTTTTTTATTAAATGAGATACCCACAGCCGTTAAAAGAAAGCTCAAACTTCCAAATACAGATGAGGGAATTGATTTAATCGCAGAAACTTTTGATAATGAATATTGGGCTATTCAGTGCAAATATCGTTCTGATAAAACTGAGACTTTAAAAGTAAAAGGAGATCTAGCTACATTTAACAATCTTGCATTTACTGTTTGTAAAAATATTTCTCATGGTCTTATTGCTGCTACTGTTAATAGGCCTCCACAGAAAAAGCAGCTACTTAATGTTGGTTATATTTTACTTAATGAATGGTTAAAATTAGATAGAGATGGTGGAGAATTATTTAGCCAAATAAAAGCTAAAGCAATTGGTAAAATAGTAAAACCAAAAAAACTAATTCCAAGACCTCACCAAAAGGAGGCAATTTCTAAAACAATTTCTTATTTCAAATCTAATGAGAGAGGCAAAATGATCATGCCTTGTGGAACAGGTAAAAGTTTAACTGCATTTTGGATAGCAGAGAAAATGAAACCAAAATCAATATTGATTGCTGTTCCAAGTTTAGCTTTATTACAGCAAACACTTAAGGTTTGGACTAGAGAATTTTTGTTAAATAATATTGAACCCGATTGGTTGTGTGTATGTTCTGATGATACTGTTAAAGAAGAACAAGATGATTTTGTAACCTTTTCTGCTGATCTTGGAATTAAAGTAGATACTGATCCAAGAGTTATTAGAAATTTTTTAAGAAAAAAAACTAAGAAATTAAAGATAGTCTTTACCACTTATCAATCAGGAAAAGCCACAGCTATTGGATCAAAAGGTTTTAAATATGATCTAGGTATTATGGACGAAGCCCACAAAACTGTTGGCTCAGGTAAAAAGCCAATGGCTCATTTGCTGCATCAAAAAAATATTAAAATCAACAAACGTTTATTTATGACTGCTACTGAAAGATTGTTCAGGGGTGATAGTGATGAATATATGTCTATGGATGATCCAAGAGACTATGGAAATCTAATTTATGAATTAAGTTTTAAAGAGGCAATAAATTCAAAACCACCCATAATATCTGACTATAAAATCATAACTTTCGGTATTACCACTCCAGAAATAGAAAAAATTGCAGAGGATAATAAGTATTTAGAAGTTAAAAAAGACTTGAAAGATATTACAGCAAGAGAACTTGCAACAGCTATTGCGCTTAGAAAAGCTATTAAAAAACTTAAGATTAAAAATGCTATTTCTTTTCATAGATCAATTTACAGAGCTGAAAATTTTAGAAAACAACAGGATTTAATATCAAAGATCTATCCCACTTATGGCAAATTAAAAACATTTCATGTCAGAGGAGATATGCCTACCTCTGATCGTGCTTTAGAAATGTTGTCTTTCGAAGAAGAGAAGGGGTTAATGACAAATGCGAGGTGTTTAACTGAGGGAGTGGATTTACCTGCAATTGATTGTGTTTGTTTTACAGATCCAAAAAGAAGTAAAGTTGATATTGTTCAAGCAGCAGGAAGAGCTCTTCGTTTAGCAAAAGGTAAAAAGTTTGGATATATATTAATTCCAATATTTATTCCTGATGAAATAGATTTTGATACTGCTGCCGAAGCACAAGGTTTTGAAGATGTTTCTTTAACAGTTAGAGCTTTAGCAACAACAGATAGAAGAATTGTAGAATATTTAAAAATAATATCAGAAGGCAAGAAACCTAAAGGAGGTTCTCCTGTTGAAGGAATAACTTCAATTAATCAACTGTACAAAGTTGAGGCAGATGCGTTTAATAATGCAGTCAAGCTAAAACTTTGGGATAAGTTATCTCTTGGAATTAAACAAACTTACCAAGAAGCAAAAAAAACTGTTCAGTATTTAAAAATTCAATCTGGCAGCCAATACGAAAATATGTATGCTCAAAAAAAATTGCCTTTAGATTTACCAGCAGCACCAGCTGTTCATTATAAAAATAAAGGATGGAAAACCTGGGGTGAATTTTTGGGAACCGGACGTATAGCTGATCAACTTAAAGAGTTTGTAAACTTTGATGAATTGAGAAAAATTGTTAGACAATTTAAATACAAAAATTCGGCTGAGTATGTTAAAAATTATAAAAAGATAGATCATTCTAAATTTATTCCTCATTCACCAGCTTCTATTTATAAAAATAAAGGATGGGTTAATTGGGCTGATTTTTTAGGAACAAAAAAAGTTCAAAATGTTGACTATTGGAGTTTTGAAAAGTCAAAAAAATATATCAAAAGATTTAAATTAAAAAATCAAAATGATTGGAACGAATTTTGTAAAAAACACAAACCAATCAATATACCTTCTCATCCACAAGTTATTTATAAAAATAAAGGATATATTAATCTTGGTCATTTTATTGGTTCAAATTTTGTGGCAACAAAGGATAGAGCTAAAAATTATTTAGATATTGTCGATGCTAAAAAGTTTTTAAAAAAAGCGAAGATAACATCACAAAATGAGTTCAAAAAATACATTAAGGAAAATAATTTATCCCTAAAAATACCATATAACCCAAACTCTGTTTATTTGAAAAATGGTTGGAAGGGTTGGGGTGATTTTCTTAGTACAGGTAGAATTGCTGATCACCATAAGCATAAATTTTGGTGGAGCCAAGAAAAAATTAAAAGATTTTTAAAGAAAAAAAATATCAACAATTTTAGTGATTGGAGAAAATTTTGTAGTGAAGGGAAAAAACCTCAATTTATTCCTAATAATATTATAAAAGCTTTCAATAAAAATACAAAAATAAGTGATATATTTGAAAATTCACAACCACGAGGAAAATGGGTTTCTTTTCAAAAAGCAAAAAGGATTGTTTCAGAATTAAATATAAAAACAAATAAAGATTTTTTTAGAATTATTAGAAATAATAAAATAGTTTCTAATCAGATTTCTAAAACTCCACAAATGGTCTATAAAAATAAAGGTTGGATAAGTTGGCCTGATTTTTTAGGAAAAAAATAAAAATGAGAAAAAAACAAAAAATAGTTCTAGTTTTAGCTGTAGTATTTTTTGGATGGGTAATTGCGAATGAATTACGTTTATTTAAACCAACCAATTACCTTGAGTGCAAAACTAATAAAGGAACCTTCTATTTAAAGATAATTCAAAAGAAATATAAAGCTGAGGAGTATCCAAATAATAAATTTAAAGAAGATGAAATTATCAAAAGTTTTGACGTTGATATTAAAAAAAATTATATGATGTTAAGTGACGATATGGGGTGGAGTCCACCACCAGGGTATTCTAAAACAGATAGTATTTTTCCTATTAATAGAAAAACTCTAAAAATTTATGATCCAATAAAAAAGAAAAATTTAGGCCAATGTACTTCGCAAGAAAATAAAATTTAACTTTATTTAACAAGACATATAAAATCGACTACAAATCGACTACACTTAATTCTACTCTCTTCCTAAATACGTTCTAATTAAATGTTTTTAATTTTTGAAATATTTTTTATAAATTTAGCTTATGTTTGAAATTAACAAGGTTTTAGTGGTGCCCCCGCACGGATTCGAACCGCGGACCTATTGATTACAAATCAATTGCTCTACCAGCTGAGCTACAAGGGCATTCACAAAAACTATTAATTATTTATAAATTAATCAACTCTTTTTTTTTAGATAACTTAAATGATGAAATACAATTGCTGCACTATTTGATACATTTAAGCTTTCAATTTTTTTATTTATATTAATCTTGACTAAAAAATCTGCATATTTAGATGTGTGTTTATGCATTCCTGATCCTTCAGATCCAAATAGTAAGATACTATTTCCTTTCCAGTCAATATCAGTAAAGTCTTCTTTCCCATTACCATCAAATCCATATACCCAAAAATTTTTTTCCTTTAAATTTTTAAGTGTTGAATTGATATTAGAAACTTCAAATATATTAATATATTCAATAGCTCCACTCGCAGCTTTATACATAAGTTTACTTTCACTGGGAAAGATTCTTTCTTTAATAATTACTCCATCGACATTAAAAGAGACAGCACTTCTTATCAAAGATCCTATATTTCTTGGATCAGTTACACCATCAAGACAAATCAATGTAACATTATCCTTCTCTTTAATGTATTCTTTAAGAATTGGTTTATGTACATGCTCAACTTCTGCAACATATCCTTGATGTTGTAAATTTTCTCTAGTGCTATACTTATCAAGTTCTTTTTTTGTTTTAAAATATACTTTGACGTCATTTAGCAAGTTTTTATTAGGGCTTTTTTTATGAATATTTTTCTTACTTTCCTCAGTTAAAAATACTCTTAAAACTTTTCTTTTAGGGTTACGAAGAGCCTCGATTACAGCATGTTGTCCAATGATAAAAAAAGACGATTTATTCATAAAATTTCCTTTGTTTTACACGTTTTTTCAAACATTTTCTCATTAAATCACGTGTTGCATTTAAACAAATAAAATATATAAAACGCTTGTTGTTTGAAGCTTTATTGAACAAGGGGACACTTCCCCTAAGGGAGGGGTTCCAGAGCGGTCAAATGGGGCGGGCTGTAAACCCGTTGACTTCGGTCTTCGAAAGTTCGAATCTTTCCCCCTCCACCATTCAATAATCTTTAGCAATACTGGAGTGTTACTCTTGGGGTTGTGCGGGTGTAGTTCAATGGTAGAACGCTAGCCTTCCAAGCTGGATGTAAGGGTTCGATTCCCTTTACCCGCTCCAAGATAAATATAGATTATAAAAAAATAAAAGTGAGGAAAATAAGTAATGTCAAAAGAAAAATTTGTAAGAAATAAACCGCATTGTAACATTGGAACAATCGGTCATGTCGATCATGGTAAAACAACTTTAACTGCTGCGATCACCAAAGTTTTATCTGAAACTGGTGGGGCCCAGGCTGTTGCATATGATCAAATTGATAAAGCTCCAGAGGAGAAAGAAAGAGGAATTACTATTTCAACAGCACACGTTGAATATGAAACTGAAAAAAGACACTATGCACACGTAGATTGTCCGGGCCACGCTGATTATGTAAAGAATATGATTACAGGTGCAGCACAAATGGATGGAGCAATTTTAGTTGTTAATGCTGCTGATGGTCCTATGCCTCAAACAAGAGAGCATATTCTTCTAGCAAGACAAGTTGGTGTACCCGCTATCTGTGTTTATTTAAATAAAGTTGATCAGGTTGATGATAAAGAAATGATTGATCTAGTCGAAGAAGAAATAAAAGAATTATTAACTTCATATAAATTCCCTGGTGATAAAACCCCTATAGCTAAAGGTTCTGCACTAGCTGCTGTTGAAGGAAGAGATGATGAAATTGGAAAAAACTCAATTTTAGAATTGATGAAGAATGTAGATGAGTTTATTCCACAACCAGACAGACCAAAAGATAAAGATTTCTTAATGCCGGTTGAAGATGTTTTCTCAATTTCAGGAAGAGGTACAGTTGCAACTGGAAGAGTTGAGTCTGGTGTGCTTAAAACTGGTGATGAGCTTGAGATAGTCGGTATTAGAGAAACTAAAAAATCAGTTTGTACTGGTGTTGAAATGTTTAGAAAACTTTTAGATTCTGGTGAGGCAGGAGATAATGTTGGAGTACTTTTAAGAGGTGTAGAAAGAACTGACATTGAAAGAGGACAAGTTCTTTGTAAACCGGGTTCTGTTACACCGCATACTAAATTTGAAGCTCAAGCGTATGTACTTAAAAAAGAGGAGGGTGGAAGACACACTCCTTTTTTCACAAAGTATAGACCACAGTTTTATTTTAGAACAACAGATGTAACTGGAGAAGTAGAGTTGCCAGCCGGTACTGAAATGGTAATGCCTGGTGATGATGCTAAATTTACAGTTAAACTAATTACGCCGATTGCGATGTCAGAGAAATTAAACTTTGCTATTCGTGAAGGTGGAAGAACTGTTGGAGCTGGAGTAGTAACTAAGATTATAGAGTAAACTCTATATAGGAGTGTAGCTCAATTGGTAGAGCGCCGGTCTCCAAAACCGGAGGCTGAGGGTTCGAGTCCCTCCGCTCCTGCCAATGTAAAATAGATGATTATGAAAAACCCGATTAAATTTATACAAGAAGTAAAGCAAGAGGCATTCAAAGTTTCTTGGCCTACTGGAAAAGAGACGCTTCAGGGTGCATTAATGGTGTTTGCAATGGCGGTAGTAATGTCTTTATTTTTTCTTTTGTTAGACCAGGTTTTAAAATTTTTTTTAGAGTTATTACTTAAAGTGAGTATTTAATGAAAAACTGGTACATAGTCCAATCTCACTCTAGTTTTGAAAATAAAGTTGCAGGACTTATTAGAGAAGAAGCAGATAAAGCTAAAATCTCTGAAAAATTTGAAGAAATTATTGTTCCAACTCATGATGTGACCGAGGTTAAAAGAGGTAAAAGAATTCAGCGAAAGAAAAAATACTTTCCAGGCTATGTTTTAATTAAGAGTGAGATGAATGATGATATTTATCACATGATAAAAAACATAAAACGTGTAAGCGGTTTTCTTGGTACAAAAGGTATGCCTGTTCCTGTATCTGATAAAGAAATTGACAAAATTTTAGGCCAAATAAAAGATGGGGTTGCTCAGCCAAAATCAGCTATTGAATATGCGGTTGGTGAAAAAGTTCAGGTTATAGACGGTCCATTTGCCTCATTTAGTGGAATGGTTGAGGAAATTGATGAAGAAAAGTCTAGACTTAAGGTGTCAGTTTCTATATTTGGAAGGCCAACACCAGTTGATTTAGAATATAATCAAGTGGAGAAAGTAAGCTAGATTTATGGCAGCTAAAAAAGAAATTAGTGGTTTTATAAAATTACAAATTAAAGGTGGTCAAGCTAATCCTGCTCCACCAGTTGGGCCTGCATTGGGGCAACGTGGTGTAAACATTATGGAATTTTGTAAAGCATTTAATGATAAAACTAAAAAGTTAGCTGGTAAACCTGTACCAGTTGAAATAACAGTTTATAAAGATAAAAAATTTGATTTTAAGATTAAATCACCACCAGCATCTTTCTTTATAAGAGAAGCTGCAAAATTAAAAAGTGGTTCCCAAGAACCTGGTCGAAATATTGTTGCATCAATAACAAAAAAACAAGCTGAAGAAATTGCGAAACAAAAAATGGAAGATTTGAATGCTCTTGATTTAGATCAAGCGGTCAAAATTATTGCTGGTTCTGCTCGATCAATGGGTATTGAGGTAAAAGATTAGTTATGTCTTCAAAAAGATTTAAAAAACTTCCTAAAAAAACTTCAGAACTCCCTTCTGAAGTAATTGAAAAATTACTTCCAGTAGTTAAAAAAAATTGTACAACTAAATTTGATGAATCAGTTGATTTAAGTTTTCAGATTAACAATAAACAAAAAAAAAGTGAGATAAATATTAGGACAGTAGTCAATCTTCCTGGTGGAACCGGTAAAAAGATAAAAGTTGCTGTCGTATGTGAGGATACTAAATCTGATGAAGCAAAAAGTGCTGGTGCTGATATTGTTGGTGGTGATGAATTTATTGAAAAAATTAAAAATGGTGAAATGGATTTTGAAAAATTAATTTGCACTCCGTCTATGATGGTTAAATTATCGAAATTGGGAAAAGTATTAGGACCAAAAGGTTTAATGCCTAATCCAAAGTTAGGAACTGTGACTGAAAATTTAAATACTGCCATTTCAGATGCAAAATCAGGGCAAGCAGAAATTAGAAACGATAAAGATGGAAACATTGGTGTAAGTATAGGAAAAAAATCTTTCAGTGATGAAAAATTAATTAAAAATTTCAATGCTGTTATAGATACACTTGAGAAAGAAAAATCAAACAATACTGTAAAAGGAGATCTAATTAGATCTGCATTTTTAACTTCAACAATGGGTGTTTCATATAGATTAAAATTAGGAAAAAATATTTAAGTTATGATGAATAAAGAACAAAAGAAAAATTACATTGCTGAAATGACAACAAAATTTGAGAATAGTAAAGCGGTCATGGTTACTCATTATCAAGGTCTGACAATGACTCAATTAGATGAATTAAGATCAAAAATGAGAGAACATGGAATAATTTTTAAAATTACAAAAAACAGAATTACAAAATTAGCATTGGAAAAAACTAAGTGTAAAGATTTATCGAATTTATTTACCGGCCCAACAGCCGTTGCATTTGGGGAAGATGCAATTATGTCAGCTCGAATTTTATCCAAGTTTGCAAAAGATAATGAGAATCTGAAACTGATCGGTGGAATGATGGAAAATGAAATTCTTGACCAAGCTGGAGTAATGAATGTCGCAAATTTACCTACCTTAGACGAAGCAAGGGCTAATATTGTGGGTATTTTGAATGCATCTGCATCAAAATTAGTAAGTATTTTGCTTGCACGATCGGAAAAAATGAGTAGTTTACCTCCAGAAAATTCTGAAACACAACCTAAAGAGTAAATTATGCCAGACCTAAATAAAATTATTGAAGACTTATCAAGTTTAACTGTTGCTGAGGCAGCAGATCTTTCAAAACAATTAGAGGAAAAATGGGGTGTTACGCCGATGGCGGCAGCAGCTCCAGCAGCAGCAGGAGGAGCGGCAGCAGCAGAAGAAAAGGATGACTTTTCAATCATGCTCGTTTCTGCAGGAGATAAAAAAATTAACGTAATTAAAGAAGTAAGAGCAGCAACTTCTCTTGGTCTGAAAGAAGCCAAAGACCTAGTTGAAGGTGCACCTAAAGAAGTAAAAGCAGGTGTGCCAAAAAAAGAAGCAGAGGAAATAAAAGCTAAGTTAGAAGCTGCTGGGGCAAAAGTAGAACTTAAATAAATTAACAGGAAATTCTTAAGTACTGATTGATTAAATTTAATCAGTATTAAAACATAGATGCAAATATCTTTTACTGAAAAGAAAAATATTAGGAAGAGTTTTGGAAAACTTAGAGAGAGTTTGTCTATTCCTAATCTAATAGAAGTTCAAAAAAATTCCTATGATGAATTAACATTTTTTAATCCTGAAGCAGGAGATTTAACTAAAGGTTTTGACAGAGTATTTAAAAGTATTTTTCCTATCGAAGATCTTAACGACAAAGCAACTTTAGAATACGTATCATACAGACTTGAGAAACCAAAATTTGACGTAGAAGAATGTATTGCTAGAGGTTTGACTTATTCCTCAGCTTTAAAATGTACATTACGACTCGTTGTTTATGAAATAAATCAAGAAACAAACACCAAAGACATTTTATCAGCTAAAGAGCAAGAAGTTTATATGGGTGAGGTGCCTATGATGACTAATAGCGGCACATTCATAACGAATGGTGTTCAAAGAGTAGTTGTCAATCAAATGCATAGAAGCCCAGGAGTTTTTTTTGATCACGACAAAGGTAAAACTCACGCCAGTGGTAAACTTTTATTTAATTGTAGAGTAATACCAAATCGTGGATCTTGGTTAGATTTCGAGTATGATGTAAAAGATTTTCTTTATTTTAAAATTGATAGAAAAAAGAAAATACTTGCTTCAACTTTATTATTAGCTCTTGGTTATTCTAAAAGTGAAATTGCAAATGAATTCTATGAGTCAGAAAAATTTACTTTTGATTCAAAATCAGAAAAGTGGAAAACAAAATTTAACCCTGAAAATTACAAAGCTAAAAACTTTTCTGAGGAAGTTGTAGATGCTAAATCAGGAAAAGTTGTAATTAAATTAGGAGAAAAAATAAATTATTTAAATGCTAAAAAATTATCTAATGATGGATTAAAAGACATATTAGTTGCAAAAGAATCTTTATTTGGAAAATTTTTGCATAGAGATATTAAATTAAATGATCAAGAGGATGGATTATTAAAAATTGGTACTGAGTTAAATGAAACAATTATTCAACAAATTTTAGATGCTAATATTACTAGTTTAGATATTTCTGTAACAAATTCTATTAATAAAGGTCCTTATTTACTCACTACAATCTTGAATGACAAAAATAATTCTAAAGATGAGGCAATCACTGAAATTTATAAAATGTTGAGACCCGGTGAACCACCAACAATAGAAATAGCAACTCAAATTTTTAATAATTTATTCTTTAGCTCAGACCGATATGACTTGTCTGATGTTGGTAGAGTAAAAATGAATTCTAGATTAGATTTAGAATGCTCAGATAAGATTACAATATTAAGAAATGATGATATTTTAGCAATAGTTCGTAAAATGTTAGACTTAAGAGATGGCAAGGATGATGTTGACGATATTGATCATTTGGGAAATAGAAGAGTTAGATCTGTAGGTGAATTAGTTGAAAATCAAGCTCGTATAGGTGTTTATAGAATGGAAAGAGCTATTAAAGAAAAAATGACTACCTTGGACATTGAGTCAGCAATGCCACAAGATTTAATCAATGCGAAACCACTTACAATTTCGCTAAAAGATTTTTTTGCAAGTTCTCAGCTTTCACAATTTATGGATCAAACAAATCCACTATCAGAAATAACACATAAAAGAAGAGTTTCAGCCCTAGGTCCTGGTGGATTAACAAGGGAAAGAGCTGGGTTTGAGGTTAGAGACGTGCATCCAACTCATTATGGCAGAATTTGTCCAATCGAGACCCCAGAAGGTCCAAATATTGGTTTGATCAATAGTTTATCTACTTATGCAAAAATTAATAAATATGGTTTTATTGAAAGTCCTTATAAAAGAGTGAAAGAAGGTGTTGTTCAAGATAAAGTAGAATATTTGTCAGCAATGGAGGAAACAAAATTCACTATAGCTCAAGCAAATACTAAAATTGATAAAAATGGAAAAATAGTTGAAGAGCTGGTTTCTTGCAGACAAAACTTAAACTTCCTTTTGGCAAAACCTGAAACAATAGATTATATTGACGTATCACCTAAACAATTAGTTTCTGTTGCTGCTTCTTTAATACCCTTTTTAGAAAATGATGATGCTAACAGAGCTTTAATGGGTTCTAACATGATGAGACAAGCAGTTCCTTTGTTAAAACCTGAGGCGCCTTTAGTTGGTA
>CACNXC010000014.1 GCA_902624315.1 uncultured Pelagibacteraceae bacterium
AATACAATTGCTGAATACTATCAAAGATGTTTTGGAGAAGAACTACCAGAGTCACTCGCAAATATTCAAATTTAAATGAAAAATAACAAGGCTGAAAACTTAAGAGAAAAACTTAAGCAAGCTTTAACTTCAACAGCTAAAGTGATTTCTGATGATATTCATCTAAAAACAATTGATGAAAAAAACAAAAAAGATTTGAATTTTGTTGATATTGAAAATCTTAACTCGAAAGGAGACTTCATTAAAGCTAGAGCAGAGTCTGACTCATCTGCTTTAAAAAAAAAATTTTCAAATGATGAAATTTATAAAAAGAATTTACCTTTAAATTCTTCATATAAGTCTCTTTATTCTATTGCAGAAAAAATAAGATATGAATGCCTTGGCTCAGAAATGTTGAAAGGTATAGCAAAAAATCTTAAGGAAAATTATGATCAAATAATCCAATTAAAAAGAAAAGACCAATTAAATTCAAAAGAAGATGTTCCGGTAGTGGAAGCTTTTGAATTATATATGTTAAAGAAATTTCTAAACGTCGAATTAAATGACTTAACCAATAATATGTTAAATTTTTGGGAAAAAGACTTCGATAAAGTAATGAATAAACACATTGAATTTTTAAAAGAAAATTTAGAATATCAAAATGAATATTCCTCAAAGTTTTCAGAAATATTACAAGAAATGGATATTTTTAAAAATGAGGATAATGAAGAAACCAGGGAAGAAAACCAAGATGATGGTCAAAATAATCCTTCTAATGATGACCAAGACAACAATTCAGATGATACTAGAGATGAAAATAACAATGAAGAGACTGAAGCGAGCTTAGACTCTGAATATGACATAGATGAATATAAACTTGATGAGCAACTTATTGATAGTGAATCTGATCAAAAAAATAATGAACAAGTTATCCAAAAAAAATCAATTAATGATTTAAATACAGACTATAAAATCTTCACAACACAGTTTGATGAAATAACAAAAGCAGAAAATTTAGAAAACTCTGATGAAGCTTCAAAATTAAGAAAAACTTTAGATCAACAATTAATAGGTTTTCAAGATGTCATTACCAAACTTGCAAACAAGCTTCAAAGACAATTGTTAGCAAAACAAAATAGGGCTTGGGAGTTTGATTTAGAGGAAGGGTTATTGGATAGTTCAAAACTACCAAGAGTAATTATGGACCCTTATAATTCATTATCATTTAAAAAAGAGAAGGATTTAGATTTTAAAGATACAGTAGTAACTCTTTTAATAGATAATTCTGGATCCATGAGAGGCCGACCAATAACGATTGCTGCAATTTGTGCGGATATCTTATCAAGAACCTTGGAAAGATGTTCTGTCAAAGTTGAAATATTAGGTTTCACAACAAAAAATTGGAAAGGTGGAAAAAGTAGAGAATTTTGGAATAAAGAGGGTAAACCAAAAACACCAGGGAGATTAAATGATTTAAGACACATAATTTATAAAGGCGCTGACACACATTGGCGGCAATGTAAAAATAATCTTGGTTTAATGTTAAAAGAAGGATTGTTAAAAGAAAATATTGATGGAGAAGCAATTTCTTGGGCATTTAATCGATTAAAAAAAAGAAAAGAAGAAAGAAAAATATTAATGGTAATTTCTGATGGTGCACCAGTTGATGACTCAACTCTGTCAGTCAATTCAGGGGATTTTCTTGAAAAACATTTAAAGAAAATTGTGAAATTTATCGAAGAAAAAACTGAAACTGAAATTTTAGCGATTGGAATAGGCCATGATGTATCAAGATACTATAATCGAGCGATAAAGATTACAGATGTCAATGAATTAGGAGATGTCATGATTTCTCAATTGAGTGAACTTTTTAAAAGTAAAAAAAATTTACATTAAAGATTGAACAAATCTTTATTTTTCCACTTTATTGTCACTTCAGCTCCACTTCTTGTTTGAGAATTCCAACAATTAACAGTGGCAAAATTTTTTTCTAGTAAAGTCTTTCCTATAAATAATCCTAAACCTAATCCACTATTTTTATCAGTTGATTTGAGATAAGGTTCTCCAATTTTGGATAAAATATCGCTTGGATATCCATTACCATCATCTTCAATGGTAATTTCTGTAAAATCATTATCACTTTTCAAATTTATAAAAACTTTGCTTTTACAAAACTTATTTGCATTGCCAATAAAATTTCTTAATCCATAAACTATTTCAATCGATCTATAAATTTTCTTTGAATTTAGATCTTGTTCTAGATTTAAACTAAATTCTTTTTTACTTGTTTCCTTAAATGATGAAATAATTTGTCTTAAATATTCTCTCATTGATAAGTCCTCATCAATAAATTCGTCTTCCTGATCAGGATTTAAGGATAATCTTTTTAATATTTCATTACACCTTTCAACTTGACTTAACAACAATTTAATATCTTGTGAAACATCTTTTTGATCTTTTAGTTGTTTTGATAATTCCTGAGTAATTACCTTTATTGTTGATAAGGGTGTCCCTAATGAATGTGCAGCTGCTGCAGCTTGTCCACCTAAAGATAACATCTCATGTTCTTTAGCCATAATTTCTTCCATTTTATTTAAAGCATCTTTTCTTAACTTGCTTTCAGCACCAAATATAATTGCAAAATAATTTAAAAAAAGAAGAGCAATTATTAAAGATAAAGGGATAGCATAGATATAATAATTACTCACATGAAAGTGATCACTTAAGGGTCCGGGTAAGTCTTTTGAAAAAAAGGTTAAACCTACAATAGATAAAGTAGTTAATAATACTAATAGTGAATTAGTTTTAAAACTCAAATTTGATGAAGCAAAGACACTTGGTATTATTAAAAAAATGATAAATGGATTTTTCACACCCCCTGTAAGATAAATCAATCCACATAATTGTATTATATCAACGAGTAAATGAATAAATGCTGATCTATCTGTTAATTGCGTTTTTTTGTAGATAAAAATTAAGTAAAGATTACTAATTACTCCAATAGAAATAAATAAATTTGCAAAAATAAAGTTAAAATCAAAATTTAGATAAAAATATACTAGATATACCGATATTAATTGACCAATAATACCAATCCACCTTAAATTTATGTAAATTGACTTTTTTAAAGAATATTGTTTTGAAGTTTCAAAAAACTTCATTTTTAAACATCTAAATTTTGTACATTTATTGCGTTAGATACTATAAAGTCTTTCCTTAAAGAAACATCATTTCCCATGAGTGTATGAATCAAGACTTGATCTTTTTTTAAATCTTTTGAGTACTGAACTTGCAATAAGTTTCTTGTATCTGGATTTAAAGTTGTGCTCCATAATTCCTCTGGATTCATTTCTCCCAAACCTTTAAATCTTTGAATGTTTAATTTCGACTTTTCTGACTCCATAAATCTATCAAATTCTTTTGATCCCTTTTTGATTTTTTTAAAATCTTTATTGTTATTAATAATATATTGTTCAAGCTCTTTTTCGTCTTTGATATAAATTCCTTTTGATCCTTTATTAATTTTAAATAATGGTGGCTGTGCTAAATAAACATGCCCATTTTCAATAAGTTTATTAAATGGTTTGTTATTAAAAAAGGTTAATAATAAAGCTCTTATGTGTGATCCATCAACATCTGCGTCCGTCATAATTATAACTTTACCGTATCTAAGATCTTTTAAATCTATTTCTTGAGATTTCGGATCTAATCCTAGAGCATTTATCAATGTTAAAATTTCATTTGATGAAATCATCTTTGATAAAGCTTTTGTCCTGTGATCTGAACCATTATTATTATTGCCATTTTTCTTACCATCGTTTGCGTCTACGTATGTATTGAGAATTTTTCCTCTCAAAGGCAATACCGCTTGGTTAGCTCTGTTTCTGCCTTGTTTCGCTGATCCACCAGCTGAATCTCCCTCCACAATAAATAGTTCTGTTCCTTCTTGTTTACCAATTTGACAATCGGCTAACTTTCCAGGAAGCCCGCTTAACTCAAGAGCACCTTTCCTTCTAACACTTTCTCTTGCTTTTCGAGCAACATCTCGGGCTAACGCAGCTTGAATAATCTTTGCTAAAATAATTTTAGCAATGGATGGATTTTGATCAAACCATATAGAAAGTTTTTCGTTAACGATATTTTCAACTATCATTCGCACCTCTGAAGATACAAGCTTATCTTTAGTTTGAGATGAAAATTTAGGATCAGGGATTTTTGCTGACAATACACAAGTTAACCCCTCTTTAATATCATCACCTGAAATAGTAAATTTGTTTTTTTTCAAAAGGTTATGCTCATTAGCATATTTATTAACAACTCTTGTCAAGGCACTTCTAAAACCAAGCAGGTGTGTTCCACCATCTTTTTGATGAATATTATTAGTATATGGGAATACATCTTCACTATAGGAAGCATTCCATTTGAGAGAGCACTCTATTTCTACATTTTGTTTTTTACCCTCTATATAAATAGGCTTTTTAAATAAATCATTACCATTTTTATTCTGCAATTTTTCTCTTTTTTCGTCTAAAAAATTAACAAACTCTATTACACCACCATCAAATTTAAAAATGGTTTTCTTTTCTTTTTTATTTGTAAGGTCTGAGAATGTAATTTTTATTCCTTTGTTTAAGAAAGCTAATTCTCTCATTCTTTTTATAAGTGTATTTGAACTAAATTTGATAGATGAAAAAATTTCCTTTGAAGGTAAAAATGTTATCTGAGTACCAGTTTCTTTGGATTTCCCAATTTTTTTTAGTGGCGATTTAGCATCTCCCTCTTTAAACTCAATAAAATATTTTTGTCCATCTCTATGGATTTCTAATTGTAATTTTTCTGAAAGAGCATTAACGACTGATACACCAACACCGTGCAGACCTCCTGATACTTTGTATGAGTCATGATCAAATTTACCTCCGGCATGAAGTTGAGTCATTATTACTTCTGCTGCAGATTTTTTTTCTCCTTTGTGAATATCTATAGGAATACCTCTACCATCATCTTTAACAGTAATTGTGCCATCAGCATTCATCATAACATCAATATTTTTACAATAACCTGCTAATGCTTCGTCTATTGAGTTGTCAACAACTTCATAAACCATGTGATGGAGACCTGTACCATCGTCTGTATCACCAATATACATTCCAGGTCTTTTTCTTACTGCTTCTAGACCTTTAAGAACTTTAATCGAGTCTGCTTGATATTTATTTAATGTCGCCATTTTTTATTTTATGGAAAAATTAATTATATCATTTTTTACACTAAATTGCTCATTTAATAATTTTATCAGTTAACAAAAAATGTCAAATTGACCGCATAAAATAAAGATTATTTATGGCGGAGAGAATGGGATTCGAACCCATGAAAGAGTTACCCCTTTACACGCTTTCCAAGCGTGCGCCTTCAACCACTCGGCCACCTCTCCTAAAAAATTGATATAATAGCTAAATTATAAACTCATTATACTTATTTTTATTTTTTAATAAATAATCAGGAAAATTATTATTTAACTCGACTTTTTCTATAACAATGTTTCTTTCGAAGATATCTTCACAATTATTTATTTTTTTCATTATATAATTTTCATTTAGCATATAATCTTTCACAAGTTCACTATGTGCAAAAGATTTCATTTTTGTTATAATCTCTGAAGGTTTTTTTACTGAACTAAAATGCCATCCACCATTTTTTAATATTTGTTGATTATTAAAAATTTTATTGAATAATTTATCCTGATTTTTCACTTTGATATTTCTTAACCATTGAGGTGATTTTAAATATTTTTTTACACACAAACGGGAGCCATACCATGGAGGTTCTGACATACATTTCAAATTGAATTTATAATAAAATAATTGTTGCTCAAAAAAAGAGTATTTATTTCTCACGTCAAAATGCTGAATTATATCAGGATTGGGTAATTCATCTATGTCTGAAATAATAATCCAATCATTATCCGAAGCATCAGTAATATAATTTGAAATTGAATTTCTTATGGATTGATCAACTAAATGGTTTTGGGACCAGTTTTTTTTAATCTTCAAATCTTTATCAATTAAAAGATTTTCTATTGGATGATAACTTATTTTTTTTTCAAACTTTTTAAATTTATTTATATCAAATTTAAATTCTTTCAATTTTCCAGTATGTGTAAGATTTGACTCAACTATTACAAATTTATCTACAAATTTATCTAAGATGTTAAGTCGCAAATCTAATAATAAATCTTCATCAAAATACATGAAACAATCAAATATCTTCATTTTATATTTGCAAAATTTAGGGCTTTTAAATAGTTTATTACATCATTATACAACAAATGAAAAATAAATTAAAAAAAATTTTTATTACTGGTGGAGCTGGATTTATTGGCTCACACGTATCAGAAGCTTTTTTTAAAAACTTTACTAAAAGTGAAATAATAATCCTAGACAAGTTAACTTATGCAGGAAATAAATCTTTTATTTTCTCAATTTTAAAATCAAATAGAGTGAGATTTATTAAGAGTGATATAAATGATACCAAAAAATATACAAATTTTTTAAATAATTGTGATTTAGCCATAAATATTGCTGCAGAAAGTCATGTTGATAATTCTTTTATTTCCCCACTAAATTTTACAAAAACTAATTCACTTGGTGCTCATGCGTTTTTTTTAGAATGTATTAAAAAAAAAGTTAAAAAAATTCTACATGTAAGTTCAGACGAAGTATACGGTGAAAAAGTAACCGGCACCTGTTTTGAAAACCAATTAGTAAACCCTACTAACCCATATTCTGCATCGAAAGCTGCAGCTGAAATATTGATAAATAGTTACAAATATACTTATAAAAAAGAAATAATAATTGTAAGAGCAAATAATATCTACGGCATTAGACAATATCCAGAAAAACTTATTTCAACTTCTATTGTTAATCTAATTCATAATAAACCAATCCCTATACACGGAAATGGTAAAAATATAAGATATTATTTATCTGCAGAAGATTTTGCAAATGCACTAATACTTTTAGTAAAAAAGAGAGATAAAGGCACATTTAATGTTGGAAGTAACTTTTTTGAACAGAATATCAACATTGCTAAGCATATTTGTAAAATCTTCAAAAAAAATCCAAAAAAATTTATTAAATTTACCAAAGACAGATTATACAATGATAAAAGGTACTCAGTTTCATCAAAAAAAATAAAAAAATTAGGGTGGAGACCAAAAAGAAATTTAATAAAGGATCTCCCAATGATAATTGAGTGGTATAAAAGAAATCACAAAATATTCAAAAAAATATGAAAAAAAAATTTAAGTTTGTTCATAAGACAGGAAAAGTTTTTGAGGACAAAAGAGGTTACTTGTTGAAAATATTAGATAAAGGCTTTTCATCATCAATAGAAATTTTTTCAAAAAAAGGAACCATAAGAGCAAATCATTATCACAAAAAAGATGAGCATTTTTGTTACATATTAAAAGGAGAAATATTATTTTTTTACAGAAATAGATCTAAAGGATCAAAGTTGAATTATAAAGTTATGAAAAAAGGCGACTTATTTTTTACAACTTATAATCAAGATCATTTAGCCTACTTTTTAAAGAATACGCACTTTCTCTCGTATAGTAGTAGAAAAAGAGACAAATTCGATTATGAAAAAGATTTGGTTAGATTAAACATGGATAAAGAACCAAAGATAAAAAAAATAATCTCAAAATATAAATAGTGCAAAAAAAAGATTGCGTTCAGATAAAATTTTGTCGTTTATGTAATTCTAAAAATTTAAAGAAAGTTATTGATTTAGGAAAAACTCCGCTAGCAAACGCATACTCAAAAGTTAAAATAAGTAAGAAATTAAAAAGATATCCCCTAGGCCTAAAATATTGTTTTAATTGTGGACACCTACAATTAACCCATTCTATAAAGCCGTCTAAAATGTTTAGTAATTACCTTTATAAAACAAATACCTCAAAAAAAAATTTTCAACATTTTAAAAAATATGCTGATGAAATAAAAAAAAAATACAAAAGTAATGGTGGCAAAATTTTAGATATTGCTTCAAATGATGGAACCTTTCTAAATTTTTTTGAAAAAAAGAAATATTTTAGACTTGGAATTGATCCAGCTAAAAATTTAAAAAGATTGTCTAAAAAAAAAGGAATAATACAAATAGATAATTTTTTTACTAAAAGAGAAAGTGATAAAATAAAAAAAAGATATGGTGATTTTGATATAATAACTGCTAATCATGTGTGCGCTCATGTGGAAAATTTAAGTGACTTTTTTAGTGGGGTTCAAAATCTACTTAAAAAAGATGGATTATTTATATTTGAAATTTCTTATAGGGCCTCTGTTTTAAAAAAAAATACATTTGATACAATTTATCATGAACATTTAGATTATCATGCGCTGTATCCAATTTATAAATTTGTAAAAAAATTCAATCTCAATGTTATAAATTTTAAAACGCCAGATGCTCAAGGAGGCTCGTTAAGAGTCTATGCTTCAAAAAACAAAAATATTAGAATTCAAAAAAATATAAAAAAACAAATCTTAAAAGAAAAAAAAACACTAAATTTATTCAAAACTGTCACCTATAAAAAATTTGAAAAAAAAATTACAGATTGTAAATATAAATTGCACTCAATTATTCAAAATTGTAAAAAAAATCATATGAATTTTGCAGGCTATGGTGCTGCAGCCAAAACAACTACTTTTTTAAATTATTTTGATATTTCTGAAAAAGATATTCAATTTATTTTCGATGATAACAAATTAAAACATGGCTTATGTATTCCTGGTACAAAAATTAATATTTTAAATCCATCTGTTTTAGATAGAAAAAAAATAGACGTTTTAATTATATTTGCATGGAATTATGCAGACATAATAATTAAAAAAAATAAAAAATTTCAGAAAAAAGGAGGAAAATTTTTAATCCCCTTTCCAAAACCAAGGTTACTTTAATGAAAGTATATAATATTGGACTAATAGGTAGGGGTAAAATGGGTAAGGCTTTTCAGAGAGAAATTGAAAAGTCGAATAAGTTTAATTTAGTTAAAATTTTTTCAAAAAGGGACATACGAAAAAAAAAACAGAACATTAGGAAATTTTTTAGATCAAATATATTTGATCTTATTATAATCACTTCACCAGTCAGCTCGCACTATCAGTACCTAAATTATGCTATGAAAAATAAAAAACATATAATTGTTGAGAAACCTTTAGTAGAAAATTTCAATGAGCTTAAAAAATTATCAAAATTAAATAGAAATTTTAAACAAAAAATTATGATACATCATAATGATATTTTAAATTTTGAAAAATATAAAATTTTTAAAAAAAGTTACAAAAACTCCAAAAAAATTGAAATGATCTATGGTAAAAAAGATATAAAAAATAGCACCAAAAAACCTTATTTTGATTGGTTGCCTCATCCACTTGCTTTAATAGTAAAATATTTTGGTTTTCCAAAAAA
>CACNXC010000015.1 GCA_902624315.1 uncultured Pelagibacteraceae bacterium
TTATTTTATTAATACCTATTTTTTTATCTCAAAAATATCATGAGGATTTTGGATATTATCATCTTCCATATGCAATAGGTTTTATTGAAGAAAAAATTATTTTTGGGTTTGCCAATATTGACAAATCTTATGTTTATAATTCTATTTGGTTAAATTTATATTCAATTTTTTTTATTGATGAAAGTTTTGATTTTTTAACTTTACCATCTTTTTTAGTATATTTGTGTTTTATATTGTTTTCCTTTCATCAAATATCCTCTAAAAATGAAAAATTAAATAGTGATTATTTTTTATTAATTTCATTATTTTATTTCATTCTAAAATTTACTAGAATTTCAGAGTTTGGGTTAGATATACCAGCCTCCATATTTTCTATACTTGCAATTTACTATTTTATAAAATTTTCTGAGATTGATTATAAGAAAGAAAGGAAAGAATATTTTTTTTTGATTTCTTTTTTTTCAATATTTGCAATTTTAATAAAATTAAGCTCAATTCCCGTTATTTTTTTACCAATATTTCTTTACTTCAAATATTTTAAAGATCTAAATTTAGAAATTTTGAGTTTAAAGTTTTTATTTATTTACTTTCTGTTTGTTGTATTTTTTTTTCAACAATTTATTTTTACTGGCTGTCTAATTTTTCCGACAAATTTGACATGTCTTAATGTAAGTTGGTTCAGTGAAGATCATATAAATTTGTCTAATCAACTTGAGTTAATTAATAAAAGTTATTCTAGTGTAAGAAATGATTTTATTAGTCCAGACGAATATTTAAAAAATTTTAAATGGTTAAGTTATTGGTTTAAAAGAAATTATATCGAGATTTCAGAGCACCTTTTAACTATGACTTTACCTTTTATATTATTTCTATTTTTTCAAAAAAAGAAAATCAATAACAATTTAGTTTTTAATGATAAGTTGGGAATATCTCTTTTTTTAGTTTTGGGTTTATTATTTTGGTTTAATTTTTCTCCGGTTTATAGATTCGCAATTTATTTATTTCTTACGTTAACATTTGTCTTACTTCTCGGCACTTTAATATCAAGAAGTTTCTCAAATAAAATTTTTATAATTTTTGTAATGACTTTTATTTTTTTTAATTTTTCAAAAAATATCATTAGATTAACTAATGTTGAAAATGTCTTTTTAGGTGTTATTAAAATAGATAATCAATATATATTAAATAATAAGAATAATAATCAAATAAGAAAAATTTATCAGCCTGATATTAAAAACAATTCAAAAAACGGTTGGCAAGGAAAACTTTGTTGGAATACCCCGTTTATCTGCTCTTATAACAAGCTAGAACTCAAAAAAAAAAATGGATATTTAATAATTTATAAATAAATTATTTTATTATGATTGATAAAAAAACATTCAAACTTTCGATTATAATTCCCTGTTTTAATGAAAAAAATACAATTAGAGAAATTTTAAAAAGAATAGACTTAAGTTTAAAAAATTATAAATTTTTGAAATATGAAATTTTAATTGTTGATGATTTTTCAAATGATGGAACAAAGGAGGTATTAAAAAATCTCAATACTAATGAGGAGATACTAATTTTATATCATGATAATAATTTAGGAAAAGGTGCTGCAATACACACAGCTCTTAAACGTGCAACTGGAGATATTACTATTATTCAAGACGCAGATTTAGAATATGATCCTTTTGATTATCATAAATTATTAGTCCCTTTTTTCGAAACTAATGCAGACATTGTTTATGGTTCAAGATTTCTAGGTGGGGGTAAGTATGTAAGAATTCATTTTTTCTGGCATTATTTGGCAAATAAAATTTTAACGTTTCTGTGTAATTTATCTATAAATTTAAACCTAACTGATATGGAAACCGGATATAAAGTTTTTAAAACTTCAGCTTTAAAAAGTATTAATCTTAAAGAAAAAAGTTTTTCATTTGAGCCTGAGGTTACTATCAAACTAGCAAAAAAAGATTATAAATTTTTTGAAGTTCCAATTAGTTATAATGGTAGGTCATATGCAGAGGGTAAAAAAATAAGTCTAAAAGATGCGTTTATAGCTTTAAAAACCATTATATTATATTCTTTTAAGGATTAATCATTTTCTATTTTTTTTTTGACTAAAATTTTTCTTTAGGTATAAATACGTCGCCTGGTAATTATAGCGAAGAGGTAATACCCGATCCCATTCCGAACTCGGAAGTCAAGCTTTTCAGCGCCGATGGTACTTTGTCTTAAGACACGGGAGAGTAGGACTTTGCCAGGCTTATTCAAATATGCATATATTCATCACAGGAGTTGCTGGTTTTCTTGGATCTAATCTCGCAGATTATTATTTAAAAAAAAATTTCAAAGTTTCAGGAAACGATAATTTGGTTGGTGGAGATTTAGACAACGTGAATAAAAAAGTAAATTTTTTTAAGGCTGATTGTGAAAATTTAAATGAGATGGTCAATGCGATGAAAGGTGTAGATTTAGTCTGCCACACCGCAGCATATGCGCATGAGGGCCTTTCATCGTTTTCACCGACTATGATTTCATCTAATAATGTAACTGGTTCAGTAGCAGTTTTTACAGCAGCAGTAATTAATAAAGTTAAAAGAATTGTTTACTGTTCGTCAATGGCAAGATATGGAAATAATTCTGCACCCTTTAAGGAGACTGATGAAGTAAAACCAGTTGACCCCTACGGTGTTTCTAAAGTAGCGGCAGAGAATATTTTAAAGATTCTTTCCAAAACTCATGGTATAGAATTTAATATTGCAGTTCCTCATAACATTATAGGTCCTAAACAAAAATATGATGATCCATTTAGAAACGTAGCATCAATTATGGTTAATATGATTTTACAAAATAGAGAACCAATTATTTATGGTGATGGAACGCAAACGAGAACTTTTTCTGATGTTGACGATTGCATCTTCTGTTTAGATAAATTATTAACTGATCCAAACATTACATCCGAAATAGTTAATATAGGTCCAGATGAGGAGCCTATAACAATAAATAGATTATGTGAATTAATTTCAAATAAAATGGCTTATAATAAAAGTCCTATCTACGTAAAAGATAGACCAAACGAAGTTAAACATTCAAATTGTTCTTCAGATAAAGCCAGAGTACTTTTGGGATATAAAACAAATGTAAAACTAGAAGACTCTTTAGAAAAGTTGATTAATCATATTAAAAAGAAAGGCCCTAAAAAATTCAATTATAATTATGAAATTGAGATCATTAATGAGAATACACCATTAACTTGGTCGGAAAAGCTTTTTTAGATATGATTACCAAATTATTAATTGATTTATAATCTTAATGGTATAATAGATCACTTATGAAAATTAAGAGTTCCTTAAAATCGATCAAAAAAAGAGATTTAAACTCAAAACTTGTTAGAAGAAGAGGAAGAGTTTATATTATAAATAAAACTAACCCAAAATTTAAAGCAAGACAAAAATAATTTTTATGGATAATGAAAACCATAAAAAAACTTGGATTAATTTTACCAAATTTGTGTTGTGGGGAACTGTCGCGGTAGTGTTAGTATTGGTATTAATGGCGTTATTCTTACTATAGAGTTTTTTAATGATAATCGGATCAGTTTCAGAAAATCAAAAAATAGAAAAAAGAATTTCAATTACCCCTGAAATTGCAAAAAAGTATATTTCGATAGGATTTGAAGTACATTTATCAAAAAATTATGGAATTCACCTAGGAATTTCTGATGAAGAATTTAAAAATTTAGGTGTCAAATTTTTTGATGATGAAAATGAAGTTATAAATCGTTCAAACATAATTGTCCAATTAGGATTATTGCCTGAGGATAAATGTTCATTGATCAAAGAAAACAAAACTCTTATAGGTGTATTAAACCCTTTTGATAATAAAGAGAAATTAGACAAACTAAAGCATAATAAAATAAATCTGTTTTCTTTAGAATTATTACCAAGGATTACCAGAGCTCAATCAATGGATATTTTATCTTCTCAAGCTAACTTAGCTGGATATAAAGCGGTAATCGAGTCATTTGCCTATTTTGAAAAAGCTATACCTATGATGATGACAGCGGCTGGTACAATTCCAGCAGCAAAGATTTTAGTTGTTGGGGCTGGTGTTGCTGGATTACAAGCGATAGCAACTGCAAAAAGAATGGGAGGAATAGTTTTTGCTACGGATGTTAGGATGGCATCAAAAGAACAAGTTGAAAGTTTAGGTGGAAAATTTTTGACAGTTGAGGGTGCTGAAAATTTAGAAACTGAAGGTGGTTATGCTAAAGAGGCCTCTGATGAGTTTAAAAAAAAACAAGAGGAATTACTTTCTGAAACTTTAAAAAAAATTGATATTGTTATCTGTACAGCATTGATACCTGGAAAAAAAGCACCTGTGATTATCAAAGAAGATATGATTAATAATATGCAAGCTGGATCTGTTATTTATGATTTGGCCGCTATACAGGGTGGCAATACTGCATTTACAAAAGCGGATGAAATTATTGAAAAAAATGGAGTTAAAATTATGGGTGAAACTAATATTTTAAATAAATTACCAGTGTCTGCTTCTAGCTTATATGCAAAAAATATGTTTAATTTTGTTGAAAACTTATTTGATAAAGAAAATAAAAAATTAAATGTTAATTTAGAGGACGAGATAATAGAAAAAACACTTATTAAATGAAATATGGAAATTGATCCTTTAATATTTAGATTAAGTATATTTATACTCTCAATATTTGTAGGGTATTATGTTGTTTGGAGTGTTACCCCGTCTCTACATACTCCTTTAATGTCAGTCACTAATGCAATCTCATCTGTAATTATTGTTGGGGCAATAATCGCAGGATTATCTGGTAA
The DNA here is from genome assembly GCA_902624315.1 of uncultured Pelagibacteraceae bacterium. Lineage (GTDB taxonomy): Bacteria > Pseudomonadota > Alphaproteobacteria > Pelagibacterales > Pelagibacteraceae > Pelagibacter. The sequence continues at coordinate 4,836 of CACNXC010000015.1, forward strand.
CGTAGATAGTGTATTTAATATTTCTAGCACTTTTGGTTTTTTAGCTATTGCATTGGCGGCAATAAATATCTTTGGAGGTTTTTTAGTAACTCAAAGAATGCTTGCAATGTATAAAAAAAAGAAAAAGGATAAAAAATGATATCAGCGAATTTATCAGCAATATTTTATCTAGTTTCTGGTGTGCTTTTTATTTTAGCTTTGAGGGGTCTATCATCTCCTGAAACATCAAGACAAGGTAATTTTTTTGGTATTCTTGGAATGATAATTGCTGTGACTGTAACTTTTTTATCTACTGGTAATTTTTCAACTGGATTTGTATTTGTTCTAATATTCATTTTAGTTGGAGGTTCAATAGGAGCTTTTATTGCTTACAGAATTCCAATGACTGCGATGCCGGAGTTAGTTGCAGGATTTCATAGTTTAGTTGGTCTAGCAGCAGTTTTCGTGGCAATTTCTGCTTTTTTAAATCCTGAAGCATTTAATCTGGGATATCCAGGAAATATAAAGCTTGGTAGTTTAATTGAGATGTCGATTGGAGCTGCGGTTGGAGCTATAACATTTTCTGGTTCAATAATTGCCTTTTTAAAATTACAAGGAATTATGTCAGGTTCGCCAATAACTTTTAAAGGTCAGCACCCTTTAAATGCTATAATCTTAATTTCAATAATTATTTTAATTTATTTGTTGTGTTCAACACAATCATCAAATTTATTTTGGATATTATTAGCAGTGTCATTTTTAATTGGTTTTCTTTTGATAATCCCAATTGGTGGAGCAGATATGCCGGTTGTGATTTCTATGCTTAACTCTTACTCTGGTTGGGCAGCTGCAGGTATAGGTTTTACTTTAGAAAATACAGCATTAATAATTACAGGTGCTCTTGTAGGATCATCTGGTGCTATTTTATCATACATAATGTGTAAGGGTATGAATCGTTCATTCTTTAACGTAATTTTGGGCGGTTTTGGTGCAACTGATGAAAAGTCAAGCACTTCATCTAAAGAACAAAGACCAGTAAAAAGTGGAAATGCAGATGATGCTGCATTTTTGATGAAGAATGCTTCATCAGTTATAATCGTTCCGGGTTATGGTATGGCCGTTGCACAAGCTCAACACGCATTAAGAGAGATGGTTGATACTTTAAAAAAAAACGATATTAAAGTTTCTTATGCTATTCATCCCGTTGCCGGAAGAATGCCAGGTCATATGAACGTATTATTGGCTGAAGCAAATGTACCTTACGATGAAGTTTTTGAATTAGAGGAAATTAATAATGATTTTGCAAATGCAGATGTAGCTTTCGTAATTGGTGCAAATGATGTTACAAACCCAGTTGCGAAAACTGATCCGCAGAGTCCAATATATGGCATGCCAGTATTAGACGTTGAAAAATGTAAATCTGTTCTATTTGTTAAAAGAAGTCTTTCACCTGGATATGCAGGGATAGATAATGATTTGTTCTATAAAGAAAATACTTTAATGTTATTTGCAGACGCAAAAAAAATGACAGAAGATATTACTAAGAATTTGTAAATCAAATGAATATAAAGATTTTTTGCGATATCGCAGATATATCCTCTATTAAAAAATTCAATAATAAACCAATTGTAAAAGGATTTACTACTAACCCAAGTTTAATGAGAAAGGCTGGTGCAAAAGATTATAAGTCTTATTCTAAACAAATACTTAAAGTTTGTAGAAACAAACCTATTTCTTTTGAGGTATTTGCTGACGATCAAGATACTATGATTGAGCAAGGAAGAAAAATAAATAGTTGGGGTAAAAATGTGTATGTCAAAGTTCCAGTGGTCAATTCAAAAAATAAATTCTCAGGAAATGTAATCAAAGAACTAAATAGTAAAAATATTAAGTTGAATATTACGGCAGTATATACTGCCAAGCAAACTGAAAAAATACTTAACTCAATTAATAAAAAAACAAAAGTAATAATTTCAATTTTTGCTGGAAGAGCAGGGGATACTGGTAAGGATCCAATCCCAGAATTTACTAAAAGTATAAAATTAGCAAAAAAATTTAAAAATGTAGAAATTTTATGGGCAAGTGTTAGAGAACCTTATAATTATCTACAGGCTAAACAATTGGGCTGCCATATAATTACTATCCCTCCACCTATAATTGAGAAAATAGAAAAATTTGGGAAATCATTCAATCGGTTAACGATAGAAACAGTTAACGCCTTTCTTGTTGATAGCAAGAAAGCTAATTTTAAAATCTAAATTTTAGATTTAATATTTTTACTATATCCAATCATAATTGCAAAATTAAGCCAAAAAATTCCACCCACAAATGTAGAAAAAAAACTTCCAGAGGGAATTATTGGTAAAAGGCTAGTAATTACGAATATTGTTCCTGAAAGTTGATAAAGATTTTTAGATTTTAAATAACTTTTAATTACCAAATTTAAAGAAAAAAAAATAAAAATTAAAAAAGATATATATCCTACTATACCAGTTTCAGATAAAAACTCATAATGTACCTGGTGAGGATGAGTTCCATGTCTAAATTTCGTCAATAAGTATTCATTATTTTCATATTTTTTTTCAGCAACGACATCCCTAAAATTTTTTATTCCAACACCTGTATACTTGTTGTCTCTAAAGATTTGATAAGCAGATATTCGGTGAGCTCCATGTTGGGATTTTTTCATGAAATTTAAGTAACCATTTATTGAAAATAATGATCCACTAGGGCGCAAGGCTGGAGAAGCTCCGTAAGTTGGTATAAATTGATAGAGATATCTATTTTTATATTCATTGTTAAAATTAATAATACTTAAAAAAGAAATTACTAATACAATAATCATTGATATTATGGTTTTATAATTAGTTTTAGCTAAAAATAAAAAGAAAATTAAAACAGATATAAACAACTTAATAAAATTTGATCTCTCACCAATTAAAAAACTAACTAATATTACGAAGAGTAAAGATAACAATAAAATATATTTATTTGATTTAGTATTTACTAAATAACTTAGAAAAATTAATACAAATCCATGATAAAACGCACCAACCACAAGTTCATCTCCAAAAAAACTCGCCACTCTACCTGGTAAATTAGCTTTGAAACCCAATAGATTTTGCCCAACTATAATTTCAAAAATGATATCTAAACTTGTAATAATAAATAATATAGACCAAAATTTATAAATAGTTTTAAAGTATGTATTTTCAAATTTTTGTATAATTCTTTGGAACTCAAATATAAAAAAAATTATAAATAAAAATTTT
>CACNXC010000016.1 GCA_902624315.1 uncultured Pelagibacteraceae bacterium
TTTTGGGGGGAAAATAAATATTATTTTTTTTTTTTTTGATTTAGAGTTTAGAGAGTTCATTACACAAATCTTTTATTTTTTTTGTATTTATTTTATGGTCTAAGTAAAATCCATAAATATTTTTTTTTGTTGAATTAGTCCAATTCATTCTTGTTTTAGGATATTTTTTAAAAATATTGATTTCATGCATAGAATTTTCCGACCACCATTTGTTTATGATAATTCCATATTTCAAAAATATTTTTCTTAATTGATATATTTTTTTTGGATTAAAATAAAAATTAACTTTATTTGTAATAATTTTTTTATTGTTAAATATTTTGTATTTTTTTGGAAAATATTTAAGAAAAATTTCTAGCTTTTTTTTTAAATCTTTTTTTTTTGATTTAATCTCGTCAAAATTTGCAAGTAATATTGCAGCGTCATATTCAGAAAATTTGCCATTAAAACCAATTGTATTACTTGTTGAGTTTTTATTTTTTAGACCAAAATTAATCAAATTTTCTAAATTTTTGATATGTTTTTTTGGAGAAATAATTAAGCCAGACTCATTAGAACCAAATGATTTGGTAGGATGAAAACTACACGTTATAAATATTTTATTATTAATTTTTTTTTTTAAATTTAAATATGCATCAGCAGCATCATAAACAATTGGAATATCAATTTCTTTTTGAAATTTATTTAAGTACTCAATATCTACCGGATATCCAAATGGAGAAACTACCATCAAAAATGCTATATCATTTTTCTTTGATAAAATTTTTTTTACTAATTTTAAATCAATCACTAAGTTATCTGTATTTATATCAACAAAATAAGGTTTAAAACCTGAATCAATTATTGAAAGTGGATTAGAATAAAAGCTAAATGAAGGACATAAAACATATTTCTTTTTTAATTTTGTACTTAAATATTTTGTAACTGCTAATAATGATGAGTGTCCACTAGAAGTAAATATGATATTATTATCTTTATAATTTAAATTTCTTTCAATTTTTTTTTTTAATTTTAAATAAAGTGGTCCAAAATTAGAATAATATTTATTATTATCTACTAGTCTTAAATATTTGTTTATTTTGCCTCTCTTCGCTAAACTAAATTGACTTAAAAATTTCATTTAAATATGTTTTTAATTTATTACATTTAATTACTATAATATATAGTTTCTATGAATAAAATTATGGTTATAGATTATAAAAATTTCAAATATATATTAGCTGGAGCTTATCTAAATATTTTTGGATATGTTTTATACATTTTTTTTTCAAATTTTATAAATTTTTCTCCCATAAATGCTGCCCTGTTATCTCAATCTATAATTTTTGTAAAAACATTTTTGATTTACTCTAAATTCGTTTTTAAAAGAAAACTATCAATCAAAAAATTCGTAAAATTTTCACTTAACTGGGCTTTTGTGATTATCTCAAATATAATTTTATTAAACTACTTAATAGAAGCTGTTGATATTAGCCACGAGTATATTCAACTAATGATAGTTATATTTTTGACATCAATAAGTTACCTCTTGAATAGATTTTTTGTTTTTAAAAACTAACTTTTTTTTTCCACTGAATTTTTAATTCTATTATTTTTTGGTAATTTATTTGTGGCAAATAACGCCATCCATCTCCCTTTATCTTCCAATAAGTTTGGAGAAGATTTTGGGTCTATTAATTCAACCCCATGAGGAATATCAGCTTTAAAGAATATCAGATCACCAACTTCAGAAAAATTATCAATCATAATTTTTTTTTTACCAATTACCGAAAACAAACCTCCTTTTCGAAAATCTTTCCCCTTCTTTGAAAGATTCATAATCATTAAATATTTTTGATGATAATCAACAGGATCTTGATGTTGGTTTAAAAATCCTGTTTTTTTTGGATAAAATTGAAAAGATAATCTAATAGCACATTCTTTGTCACTTTTGGGATAAAAAAATTCTTCATCAGACAACATATTTATTCTATTTTTAAAAATAAAAACATTCTTAAATAACTTAAAAAAATTAAAAACATCTTGATTCCAGGGGAAAAAGCTAAATTGATAAAAACTACCTTTTACCATTGCTCTTTGATCTTCTAGATTTACTCTAAAATTATTTGGAGAACCAATCCTGATTGGAAAATAATTTGGAATAGTATTGTGTGAGATATTTGTTAAATATTTTGTAATTGAGTTACATAATTTTTTTGAAATTATTTTTTTAATTATTACTATTTTATCATTCTCTAAATAATTAATAATTTTTTGTTTATCTAATTTAAGAATATTTTGTGTTTTAACTTTAATAATACTTTTCAGCATGATATTATTTTTTTATTCTAAATTTTAATTTATGCAACAAAAATGGACACGCCTTGGTAGAATACTATCCCCTAATCAAAACTTTATTAAAAGTATAAAAATTGGACAAAGTTTTATTGAACCTACAAACAATCATATCATTAATATTTACTTCACTCACAGAAACACTGACAATATTTCTCATATTTCGAAAGTAAAATATAATTTGAAAAAAAAACAAATAATCAAAAATAGTTTTAAAAAAATTTTAAGTCCGGGAAGTTATGGTCATTTTGATTTTCATGGAGTTTCATACCCAGCAATAATTAATCTAAAAAATAAAAAAAAAATGTTTTATGTTGGTTGGCAAAAAGGAGTCAAAAATCAACTTCCTTTTAAAAATAATCTTGGTTTATGTGATTTATCGAAAAAGCCGAATCGAATAAGTAAGGCCCCAATAATACCTACCGACGATATTGACCCATTAAGCACAGGATCTTGTTTTGCTTTAAAAAAAAATAATCATATTAAATTATGGTACACAAGTTTTTTGAAATATAGAAATAAAAAAAATAATTACGAACACATATATAGCATCAGATATGCAACCAGTAAAAACTTATTAAATTGGAAAAAAAATAAAAAAATTTGTATCCCTTTTAGAAAAAATGAGATTGCAATTTCAAAACCTAGTGTAATTTATTATAAGAAAAAATTTCATATGTGGTTCTGCGCTCGCGGAAAAAATTATAAGATTGGTTACGCTGAGTCAAAAAATGGGATTAAATGGATAAGAAGAGATAATCAATTTAAAGTGGTGGGTAAACCTGAAAAATGGGATAAGTTAGCTATGTCTTATCCATCAGTCATAAAATATAAAAAAAAACTATTGATGCTTTACACTGGTAATGACTATGGTAAGGCTGGCATGGGAATGTTAGAGACAAAAATAGATTGAAATGATTTTTGATACAAATGTCCATCTTACTTTAAGTGATAAATGGTCTCACAATAAATTTAAATTTAAAAAAAATTTAAAAAAAAATTTTGATAATATTTATGCAAAAAATAAATTAAAAGGTTATGCTTGTGTAGGTATTTCAAATTTAGAAAAATATGATTCTCGAAAATTTATTTCAAAATTCAGAGATAAAAATATCTATGTAGTTCCTGCACTTAATCCGTCTAGAAATATAGATAAACAATTAAAATTATTTAGTGAATATAATTGTAAAGCTATTAAAATACATCCCAGGTCCCTTGGTAAAAAATTAAACAACATAAATTTGGATAAAATTTTTTACTTATGCAACAAAAGAAATTTTAGTGTTTTTATTTGCACATATTTTAATGATTATCCAAATAATTTCTATACATCTGATCCAAAATATATATTTGCTAATGCATATAAAAAATATGATAATTTGAAAATACTTTTAATGCATGGTGGCTGTGAAAGAATTATGGAATTTGCAGAGCTAGTGAGATTTTCAAAAAATATATTGTTAGATCTATCTCTAACAATTATGAAATATAAAAATAGTTCAGTAGATCAAGATATAAAATTTTTATTTCAAAATTTTGATAAAAAAATAACTCTTGGATCAGATTATCCTGAGGTAGATTATAATGAATTTATTAAAAGAATTAAATTTTTTTCTAGGGGTTTATCAAAAGATAAAAGAGATAATATATATTTTAAAAATTTTCTAAAATTTATTAAATAATTCCGCAATGAGATTAACTATTTTAACAACTTTTTTTAGAAATAAACAAGACGTCATAAAAATTTATGAAAATTTTAAAAAAAATCTATCATCTGAAAATATAAAATATTTTTTTGTAAATGATAACTTTCAAGATGAAGTGTGGAATGAAATAGAAAAAATTGCAAAAAATGATGAAAATATAACTGCATTATGTTTTGACAAAAATTATGGTCAATTAAGTGCTATTAAATCAGGGATCGAAAATATTACGGATGGCAACATTCTATACCATGATGGCGATACTATAATTGATAAAACTTTTATAGAAAAAAGCTTACTTTTAATTAATGAAAAGGAAGCTGATATAGTCTGGGGTCAACCAAAACAAAGTGTGTTGGGTCAACCTATTTTAAGTGGGTTTTTTTTGAGGAATGTATTTAAGTTAATCTACAAATTTTTTTCCAAACAGAATTATTATTATAAAAGTCTATTTTTAATAAATGAAACTGTTTTAAAAATCACAAAAAATGCATTTAAAGGAGGTGAAAGTATTATTGGTGAAATATTAACATCAATGGATGTTAAACAAAAGTTTTTGCAAGCAGAATTTGAGCATAATTATAAAAATTCAAGATATAACTTTTTTTCAAAGTTTTTTCATGCAATTAAGCATTTCACACCATATCTAGAGAATATATATCTTAAATCTATAATTGCCTCTTCATTACTTTCCCTAGTTTTATTAATAATAATTATTTTAACTTTTTCTTTGAGATTATTGGGAGTTGTAAGTTTTTTACCTGGTTGGTTTTCTATAATATTGATAACTGTTTTTTTAAATGTAGTTGTAATTTTTCTAGTTTGCTTAACATCACTTTTCAATATTGAACAAATAAAAAATATTAATAAAAAAAATCCAAAAATAGAAAAAATGATAAACAAAAAATAGGGTTTTTTCTTTTTGATAGTTTATCAATAAAAAATGATAACTTAAATTTTAAAAATTCTTGAATAGGTAATTTAATTTTAATATTAAATTATATAAGTTTTAAAATTATAGATATTTATAAATGCAAAAAATTAAAGAATACATTGAAAGTGCTCTTAGCTTCCAAAGTTTTCAGTTCAAGAATAATAAAAATTTAGATGATAAATTAAATTATTATGAAAATGCTAAAGCGGATGCAGTACATTGTTACCATAACATAAAAAAATTTCTTAAAAAGGATAAAGATATTCTTGAAATTGGTGGTGGTATTCATTTACTGACAAGTTATCTAAATCAAGAATATAAAATTACCTCAATAGAGCCTGGTAGATTTACAGCATTTACAGATGAGATAAGGGGCCAAATTTTAAGAAAAAATCAACTTAATATTCATACAACCACGTTAGAAGAATTTAAAACAGATAAAAAATTTGATTTTATTTTTTCAATGAATGTTTTGGAACACACCAAAAATATTACAGAACATTTAAATTGTTGTATAAATTTATTAAAAGATAAAGACTCAATTATTT
>CACNXC010000017.1 GCA_902624315.1 uncultured Pelagibacteraceae bacterium
AATCACATTTTCGATAAATGAAAACTTATCTAATGAATCTCCATAGGTATTAAATAATCTCATAATAAAATATTCTTTATTTTTTTTGTTAGCATAATTTATTATCAATTTTTCAGCAGCCAATTTAAAAGAAGAATATAACTCTCTGTTATAATAATCCTTTTTTGGATTATTTAAATTTTCAGAAATTCTATAAATCGAAGCACTGCTGGTATAAAGTATCTTATTTATTTTGTTTGGAGGAATTTTTTGAAAAATCAATGAAATTTTTTCAAGAGATAATTCACAAAATTTTTTATAGTCTTTATGGTCTAATGTGTTTAAATTTTTTGAGGGATAAAAATTGTTAAAAATTAAGTTAATTTTCCTATAATTTTTAATCTTATTAATTATATTGGTTTCATGTAATTTGTTTGCAGAAAATAAATATGAATTTTTTAAACTTTTGTGAATAAATTTAGATATTGAACTATTTCTACCTATAATTATATTTTTCATATATTATTTTATATCTAAGAAGTTTCTCGGCGTAACTGTTCTAATTTAATTTTCTTTTGAAGGCTATTATTTATATCGTATAAAAGATTGAACTTTATTTTTTGATTTGTTTTTACTTTAACAATTTTTGCATTTCTAATTTCAATATTATCAGCAACTGCACTAATAGGTCTTTTTTTTGGATTTAAATTTTTAATCATTATTTTTGACCTATCACTTATAATTTTACCTTTCCATCTTCTTGGCCTAAATGGACTTATAGGAGAAATAGATAATTTTTTTGAATTTAGATCTAGTATAGGACCGTGGACCGATAAATTGTATGCGGTACTACCAGCCGGCGTAGAAACAAGGACACCATCTGAAACAAGTTTCTTTATAACCTGTTTTGAACCATGATTAATTGATAATGAGGCAGCTTGTCTACTTTGCCTTAAAATTGAAACTTCATTAATGGCTAAATGTTTTTTAGTTTGATTTTTATTATTTTTCACTGCCATCTCAAGTGGAGAAATAGTTATCATTCTCGCTTTATGTAAATTACTTATAATATTTTTTGACGAAAATTTATTCATCAAAAATCCATAGTTTCCAGAATTTACTCCATAAAAAATTTTTTTTGATTTTCTATTTTTTTTTAATGTTTGTAACATGAAACCATCACCACCAATTACGATAGTGACGTTATATCTTTTAACTATATTTTGATTTATTTTTTTTTGTATTAATGATTTTATTTTTAAAGATCTCTGATTTTTATCAGATATGATTTGAACCCTGTACATTTAATGGTGCCCTCGGCCAGACTCGAACTGGCACTCCGCAAGCGGCAAGGATTTTAAGTCCTTTGTGTCTACCAATTTCACCACGAGGGCATTAATGAATTTCATGAGTGTTTATGCCAATATTTATAATTGAACAAGGCTAATAAGTAAAATTTTTTTTATTTTATCTCTCTAGCAGCTAGCCTGCTACTAATTTAGTGAAATTTATTATTCATATTTTCCAATAAAAATAATCCATCAATAATTATTAATTAATTTAAACTTATAATTTAAAATTTGGATCGTTCTTGATATAATTAAGAATAGAAATTTTATCACCTGTATATTCATTAAGAAATTTTAATTTTATATCATTTTTCACAAAATTTTCAGAATTATAAAATAATTTGCCTCCAGGTAAATTTACATATTCTCTAGCATTTAAATATTTGCATATGTTGATAATTCTATTCTCACCTTTTTGATTTTTAACTGGTATTGTGCTGGAATATATTGTTTTTTTAGTTACGTTAATCTTATTCGTTATGGTGTTATTTAGATTAAATAAATACTCAATAGGTTTTAATTTAAAATTAGATAAATCCTTCTTTAAAAAACTTATCGCATCATCTCTAAAAAAAAATTCTAATTTTTTCAAAAATTTTTCAATTTGATATCCTTTAAGATCAAATTCTAAATCATTTATAAATACTCCTCTAGATTTTTTTTTTAATGGAAGAGTTAACCAACTTATTTTATTGTTTATTTCAACTTTATTTCTATGAACAAACCCTCTTCTATTGAACTCTACGTCATCAAGAATTACAAATAAATCTACATTTTTATGTAATAAGTAGTAACCCGGATATGGGAGAAAATAAGGCTGCATAATACATATTCTCATTTTATTTTGGCTACAGCGACCCCTAAACCTGATTTACCAAATCCATTACCATTATAAAACATCAGATAACTTTTTTTTAATTTTAAAATATTTGGATAAGCCATCATCTCACTATCCCAAGAATTTTTAGAAAGATCTAAATTAAATTTTTTATCAGTTCTTGACCAATTATATAAATTTTTTGATTTTGCTAATCCAATTCTATATGAATTTTTTTTATTTTTTCTATAATCAAATTTCTTACGTACTGAATAATACATAAGATAATCATTTTTATATTTAATTATACTCGATGAAGATATTCCACCCTCACCATTCTTTAATTTTATTGCAGTTAATCCAGTTTGATACCAATTGATACCATTTTTAGATTTGGCTATTTTTATATCATAAATAGGCTCATATTTTTTCTTTTTTTTTAACCATCCATTACACGATAAATAAAACATTAGATATGTTTTGTTTTTTTTATATATATTTGCAGTACCAAAAAAATAAGGTTCTAAATTTGTTTTTTGTAGAATTGGACTTTTATATAATTTTTTGAAATTTAAACAGTCTTTAGATACTGCGAGACCCAAATTATTAGAGTAAGGTACATTTTTTCTGACGTTCCATCCAATATAATATAAATAATAAAGGTTTTTAATTTTAAAAATACATGTGGGCATTATACCCATATCATCAAAAGTTCCAGGATCTCCCAAATTTAACAAGGGCTTGTGATGGATTTTTGTTATTTTTAAATTCTCAGATAAATCTAAACAAAAGGGATTTGATCGGCCAAATTTATCTCTTGAAGAATAAAATATCCTAATTGTTTTTCCAAGCTTAATTGATACTGGCAGTTGTGTATGAGTAAAATTTTTTTTCTTATTTTTAAATAACAATTTTTTTTTTTCCCAAAATAACATAACACTTACTCTGCTTATATTTTAATTTTACATTTTCAATTTATCTGAGCTAACTTTAGATAATCCAGATTGGCCTGAAGACAAAACTGAGTTTTTTTTGATATTTTTCAAAATTAAACTTCCCGCACCCACTATAGTCTCTCTCTCAATTAATATATTGTCCTTAATTGTTGAGTTCACACCTAAAAAACAGTTATCTTCAATCGTAACTGAACCTGAAATTGTAACATGAGAGGTTATAAAACAATTATTGCCAATTTTTGTATGATGACCCACATGATTTCCACTCCAAATAATATTGTTATTCCCAATACTTACGTTTGATTGTAAGTTATTAAATTCAAAAATTATGTTATTTTCTCCATATTTGGCATTTACAAGTCTTGCCTCTGAGCTAATAAAATTAGTAAACAAAAAACCTTTTTGTTTTAACATTTCATAAATTCGTTGTCGATCTTTGTTTAGTTTTTTAAAACCAACAGCTGTTAAAAAATAAAAATCCTCTTTATCAAAATTTTTAGTAATTTCATCAATTGGTATAATGGGTTTATTTTTAAATTTTTGGTTTTTGATAAATCTATTATCAGCCGTATATGCTAAGATTTCATATTTTTTTTCAAATTCAATTGCATCTGTTAAAGCTTCAGCAATTTGCCCAATACCAAAAATAATTATTTTTTTCATTATATCTTAATATTTCTAATAAGTTTTCTATCAACTACAGTTGAATAAGCAGAAATGAAATTATTTTTTTTCCATATTTTACATTTAAGATCATCATATCTTGTTGAAATACCTAAGCGCCAATATGATTTGGGGGACGTATAATCAATAATAGTTCTATGAGGTAGAAAAGATGACATGATCAAAACTTCATTTTCTGGATAAATCTTTATAGTTTTTTTTTTGTCTAAAAAATTTATTTTTAAAACACCTTTGTTATTTACTTTTCCATTTATAATTTTTTTTTTGTTATAAGGAAATATTTCAATTCCATGTATTTTTTTCTTTTTAAAATTGTTGATATTAAACCAAACTATACAACCATTTAGTGAAGTACACATTGACGTATAATCTTGATGAAAAGGTAAACCAAATGATTTTGAAATAGAATTTGTGGAAACATAATGTGACAAAATTGGTCCCGTTTGAACTGGATATTTTAAATTCAAAAAATTTAGGAATTTTAATAGTTTTGTATCATATAAAATATCGTAAACACTCATGTCGCCAGAAAATCTTTTCAATAAATTCAAATTTTTTGCTATATTTGATTTACTAAAAAAGCTCTTATAATTTAAATTATAATTTTTTTTACATTTAATAATTTTTTTTGATATTTCTTTAGATTTAAATAAACAATATCCGTTTTCTAAAAAATTTTTTTTGGTTTTTTTAAAATCCATAATTCTATCTTTAGGTAAATAACTTATCACTTTTTATTATTTATTTAAAAGTATAAATCATTTTAAAAATTGGTTTTCAAAATTTAGAAGCTCTTCTTCGTGTAATTCTTTGGATATTTTATATAAATTGTTTTTTATAGATTTATATAATTCATTATTTTTTTTATACATACTTATCTTATCTATTAAATCTTTTGTATCTTTATAGAAAACATAATTTTCATAATTCTTTAATTTTGGTGGGATATTTTCAGGCATTTCATTAAGACAAAAACCTTTATTTAAAAAAATTAAATAAAATTTTAAAGTTACTGTAGAACTTACAAAATTGCTTGGGTTTATGACCATAAAATATTTACCTAGATTTTTAAAAAAAATATTTTCATTTTGAATTTGAAATTTATTATTTTTACTATCAATACCATAGAAATAGATTTGTTTATTTTTTACTAAATCGTTTTTTTTCTTATTATAATTATAGTCAGTAATATTTATTAAAGACTTAAAAAATTTTTTTTTATAAAAATTTTCTTTGTCTTTAATTAAATTATAAAGATTTGTATTGTTATCTATTTCTTCTATGTTTTTTAAATATCCCGATAAAATAACCTTGTTTTCAATGACAGAATTATGATCACTTGGTTCGTTATGAAATATAAAAGATAAATTGTTGAAATTAACATTGTATAATTTTTTGAAATTTAAAAATAAATTTTTGTCAGTAAAATAAGAACTATTTTGCCATGTAAAATGTAGAAAATTATCACTATTTAAATGTTTAAAAAAAAAATCTCTATAGTCATCTGAAGATAGCAGATTATATTTAAAACATACATGTTCAACGATATTTGGCAATTGTTCGTTAATATGATCCCATCTTAGAACACATTTTATATTTAACAAATTAGAAAAAAAATTTAAG
>CACNXC010000018.1 GCA_902624315.1 uncultured Pelagibacteraceae bacterium
GTTAAAAAAACTAAGTCAAGAGTCGGTTTTTTATCCAATTATATGATGAAAAATCATAAATTTGTAAGATCAAATCATCCGATCTTTTCTTACGTAGCCGTGGGTAAAAGAAAAAGTCTACTCAAAAAATTAGGCAAATCTGCTTTTGGAAAAAATTCTTTACATCATCAACTTTTAAATAAAAATTGTTTTTTTTTAAATTTTAATAGACCCTTAAAAGAAGGTAATACTTTAATGCATCATATTGAACAAAAAAACAGAGTAAATTATAGATATGAAAAAACTTTCACAACAAAAGTATTTGAAAATAATAGATATGTAGGAAAAAATTTTAAGGCATTTGTTAGAAGAAATATGAAAAATAATTTTTCGTTAGGAACATTTAAAAAGACATACTCGAAAATTAAAAATCGAAAATATTTTTATAGTAAAAAAATTGGAAATATGGAAATTTTAATTTATCCTTATAATATTTTTTATTATGATTTGGATAATCTTTTAAAAAAACAAAAAAAAATTTTTATTAGAGCAAAAGCTTAATTGATTAACTTATTTTTTTTTAACAAATAAAATAAATACTTGGTTTTATTAATTGGCAATTTTATTTGTCTAGCTATCTCTTTCAAACTATTAGTTCCATCAGCATATTGCAGAAAATCTAAAATTTTCCTACTTAATGACTCATATTTGATTTCTTTCGAACCAAGCGTGTTATATAGCCCTCTTTTTCCAAGATTTGGTTCACATAGATATTTTGCTTTTGGATTTTTAGGGCTTAATTTTTTTTTTCTTATTTGAATATTTTTTATTTTTGACAAATTAATTATGGATTGTTTTGCTATTTTGTATCCCCCAGATAAACCTTCCTTATTTACTAATTGAAAATTATCAAGTGATGTATGATATTCTTTATATTCTCCGTATTTTGTTCTCATTATCGAGCCTATTTTTAAATCTATACCTGGTGAGTTAAATTGCCTTTCGTCTGAACCTCTTTTTAAAAAAGTATACTCTTTAAATTTGATATTATACTTCATAAAAGCTTTTTTAGCAGCCTTATCTGATAATGAATTACCGTATTTAGTACTTAAATAAGAATAATTTTTATTATCACCAATACAAGTTAAAACATAACCACCTATGACATTTTTTTTAAGTTTATTTAAATTTTTTTCTAAATAGGCAATAGATCCTATAGTTTCAGGTATAAATAAGATCCTTAAAGTTTTTTCCAACTTTCTTTTTCTAAAAAATTTTGCTAAAGCAATTGTTACAAGTGGTCCAGATAACTCATTGTTGGCCATAGATGGATGACATATGTAAGTAGATAAAAGAATTTCTTTTTTACTCTTACCTGGGAGAATAATTTCTCCGTAAGGCAAAAAACCTTTCTTATTAAATTTTGCATCAATTAAAATATCAAATTTGTCATTATTTTTATAATTTTTTATAATATTGTTTTTAACTTTATAAGATGCACAGAAACCCCAGTATTTCTTATAGTATGAAGTTATGTAAGGTATTGCATTGGGAATTTTTTTTAAAGTATGGATTCTTTTTAAAAGATTATTTTTTGATATCCTTTTTTTAACTGGAATAGAATAGCCAACTAAATGTAAATTATTTTTTTTAAAATTAACTATTTTTTTTCCATTTTTATCTTTTATGAATGCATCGTTTACATTCCATTCGTCTGGAATCTCCCAATCAAAAACCTTTTTTCGAGATTTAAATTTTTTTATTTTTAAAAATGGTATTTCAGATCTAATAATTTTTAAGGTCTTTATGTTACCATTTCCTGAAAGACTTCTATTAATAGGGAAGAGTTTTTTTCCCAAATTAACATATTTTTTTGCATTCATTAAAAAATTTATTTTTCTCTTATTGCGTTTTTTTTCAAGTATTCTAATTATACATTTACATATAAATTCAATTTGCTTAGTTTTTAAATCTGGATAAATAGGTAAACTTAAACAATTAGAAAAATATTGGTCTGCGCCAGGAAATACACCATTAATTTTTTTTTTATAAAACTGATGATTGTTTACTGGTATATAGTGCACTTGTGAAATAATTTTTTTTTTAAAAAGTTTTTGCATAACATTATCTCTGGATATTTTGAGTTTTTGTGATTTGAAAATAATTATAAATAAGTGGTTACCTGAAGTTTGATCTTTTTGTTTTGGTGGCAGATATATTAGGTCTGAGTAGTTGTTTAATAATTTGCAATATAGATTACATATATCAATTCTTTTTTTTATGAATATATTTATTTTTTTTAATTGTGAAATACCAAGAGCACATGAAATATCGCTCAGTCTATAATTATAACCTGGATAAACTATATTATAATTCCAATTGTTCATATTTAAATTAGTTCTAGTTTTGATTATTCCATGGCTTCTAAAAATTTCTATTTTTTTTTTTAATTTTAAATTATTTGTCGTAATCATACCTCCTTCACCTGTAGTAATATTTTTAACTGGGTGTAAAGAAAAAGTAGTTAAATCACTATATTTTGAAGACCCTACTTTATTATTGTTTTTATTAGAATATTTCCCCCCAAGAGCGTGACAGGCGTCTTCAATTAGAAAAAAACCGTATTTTTTCTTAATTTGAAAAAATTCCTTTGCATTATTTGGCGCGCCACCGTTATACATCGTAACGACAGCTTTAATATTTTTTAATTTATTATTTTTGATACATTTTATTAATGTATTGGGTGTCATCTGACCAGTAATTCTATCTACGTCTGCAAAATATAGTTTTGCACCCATTAAGTAAGACATATTAACTGAAGCAATAAAATTAATTATAGGTAAAATAATAACATCATTTTTTTTTAGGTTGATTGATAAGAATGAGAGATGTAAAGCTGCTGTTCCACTAGAGCAGGAAATCGCATATTTTGAACCTACTTTTTTGGAAAAAACTTTTTCAAATTTTCCAACTTCTTTGCCAGTTGTAATTAACTCGTTTTTTAGAGTTTTTTTAACAGCATTTATGTCGTTATTGTCTATTGATTGGTGACCATATGGAATAAATTTCATATAATATTAATTCAATTTAACAATTTTTTTTTTCTTTCAAAGAAAAAAATTAAATATAATGTTTTAAATTTTAAAAAATAGTATTTAAGATGAGAATAGTTGCAATAATCCCAGTGAAGGAAATTTCCGAGAGAGTAAGTAAAAAAAATTTTAGAAACTTTTATAAAGGAAAATCGTTATTGGATATTCTAATTGGAAAACTAAAAAGGTGCAAAGATATTTCAAAAATTTATATTTCCTCAAATTCGGAAACAATAAAAAAAATCTCTAACAAAAATAAGTGTATTTATTTAGAGAGAAATAAAAAATTTTGTAACAATATAATTCCTTGGAGTGAAGTAATTAATGAGGTTGTTAACACAATTCCTGAAGAAGAAGATACAATTTTGATGTGGTGTCATACAACAACTCCTATCTTTGATAGTTATAACAAAGCAATTAAAATATTTAAAAATAAGAATTTTAAAAATGATGGCCTTATTTCAGTTGAAAGATTTAAAAAATTTATTGTTACAAAAGATAAATTACCATTAAACTATGCATGGGGAGTATGGCATCCTTATTCACAAAATTTAAATGAACTATACTCTATCACTGGTGCATTATTTATGATGCGTTTAAAACAATTTAAAACAAATAGATATGTAATATCTAAAAATCCTTATTATTTAGAAACCTCAAATTTCGAGGGATTTGATATAGACACATTAGCAGAATTTAAGCTTGCACAATTAATGTACAAATTTAAAAAAAATTTTAATGACTGGTAAAGTTTACATTACTGATTATATAGTTTTTCCTGATATTGAAAAAAAAATATTAGGAAAAAGTTTGTCTGTAAAAAAAACCAATGATATAGAGATCTTATTGGTATGGAATCAAGTTATAGATGAAAGTTATTTAAAACAATTTCCTAAACTTAAAGCAATAGTTAGGTACGGAGTTGGATTTGATAAAATTAATAAAAAAGATATAGAAAAAAGAAACTTAATCGTTTGTAACACACCTGATTATGCCTCAGATGAGGTTTCAGATACAGCACTTGCATATTTAATGATGATTACAAGAGGGGTTCTTAAATATGATAATGATTCAAGAAAAAATTTTAATCAATGGAAGTTTAACACTACTATTAATCAGATTAAAAGGTCTAGTAAGGTAACTGTTGGTGTGATTGGAGCAGGTAGGATTGGTTCAAAATTTATCAAAAAGACAGTTTTGTGTGGTTTCAACACTATTTATTATGATCCATATTTAAAAAAGAAATGCAAATTCGGAAAGAGATACTCTAATCTAAATAAGCTTTTAGCAGTTTCTGATGTAATTTCACTCCACACCCCATTAACAAAAAAAACAGAAAATATGATTGATGCGAATTTTTTAAAAAAAATGAAAAAAGGGTCATCAATAATAAATACTGCTAGAGGCAAAATCACCAAAGATCTTAATCTCATATATAAACATCTAAAAAAAGGAAAATTATTTTGCGTTGCTCTTGATGTTTTGCCTTATGAACCGCCTAGAAGAGATGATTTTATAAGAGAATGGTTAAAAAATGACAAGTTAAAATCAAGGATAATAATTAATCCCCACGTATCTTATTATTCTGTTCAATCTTATGAGGAATGTAGGATAAAAGCATCTAAAAACGCAAAGAGAATTTTAATGGGAAAAAAACCAATCAACATTATTTATAATTACAAAAAATAGTATTAAAGGCATACTTTCTTGTAAAACTATTTCAATGTATTTTCTATGATTTTAATTGGATCATCAACATTGCGACAGTACAAATTACAAAATTTATTTAATGTAGATTGTAGTTTTTTTCCATTCCACCATTTTTCTATTAAATCAAAGTTATTATTTAAAAACTTTGCTGCTCTATTTTCATTCCTAAATAGGATACCTAATTTCTCAAATTTTTTTACAAATTTTTCAAATTTAGTATCTATCGGAAAATGAATTTTTTTATTATATAATAATATTGAAGGTTTATTCATCATC
>CACNXC010000019.1 GCA_902624315.1 uncultured Pelagibacteraceae bacterium
TTTTTAATATTTAAATTAATAATTCTTCCATATCCAGATATTGACAGCGATAGAAATGTAATACCTAAAATAAAAATAAGTATTTGGAAAAAGATCATATGAATCTATATATGAGAGTCTTTAAAGTCCTCAATTATTTCATCTAGCATTTTTGAGAAGTTCATTTTTGATTTCCAACCATATCTATTTGCTAGAGAAAGATTTAATTTTTTTCTCATTACTCCGTCTAGTTTTTTGACATTATTAAATTTAATCAAAACGTTAGGGTCAATTTTTTTCTTAATCAAATTAGCATATTTTTCGATACTCATTTCAATTGGTGAACCAATATTAATTATTGATCTTTTTATTTTTTTTCGAAGAAAAAATTCACAAGCATTTGCAACTTCGTCAACATGCAAAACTTCTCTTAAAGGTTTTCCTGTTCCCCATAATTTAACGACTTTATTTTTATCTTTTATTTTACTTGCTAAATAAATTTTTTTTATTAAAGCTGGAATAAAATGTGAATTTTGACTGTCATAATTATCATTTGGACCAAACAAATTACAAGGCATTAGACAAATATAATTTGTGTTATATTGCTTATTATAAGACTCAATCATTTTTATACCTGCAATTTTTGCAACCGCATAACTTTCATTAGTTTCTTCTAAAAGTCCTGTCATAATTTGACTTTCTTTAATTGGTTTTTTAAAATTTTTTGGATAAATACAACTAGATCCAAACAGAACTAACTTTTTCACATTGTGAATATGACTTGATGTAATGAGGTTTGTTTGAATTTGCAAATTATCAGAGATAAAATTTGCTGGATAATTCATATTGGCTTTAATTCCACCAACTTTTGCAGCAGCAATAATTACAACATCTGGTTTTTTATTTTTAATAAATTTTGATACGGCTGTTTGGTTTCTAAGATCGAGTTTTTTTTTATCAATAGTTATTATCTTTTTATAACCCTTTTTTTTAAGAATTCTAAAAATTGATGAACCAAGCATTCCTTTATGACCTGCAATAAATACCCTGCTATTAATATTAATCATTGTTATTTTCTAGCTCGTGCTCTATCATTTCATCTATAAGATTATCTAAAGATTTTTTTGGGAACCATTTTAATATTTTTTTTGCTCTTAAAGCATTACTCTTCAAATAATCGACCTCTAAGGGTCTGAAATATCTCGCTCTACATTCAATTATAATTTTTTTGTTTTCAATATTGATTGCTTTTTCTTTTATGCCTTTTCCAGTCCATCTAATATCTAATTTAATTTTTTTTGCAGCTTTATTAACAAAATCTTTGATTGTAAAAGTTTTTCCCGTACCAATTACAAAATCATCTGGTTTATTTTGTTGAAGCATTTTCCACATAACTTCAACGTAATCTCTTGCATGGCCCCAGTCTCTCTTTGAATATAAATTACCTAAAAATAATTTTTTTTGAAGACCTTGTTTAATTCTAACTAAGCCTTGAATAATTTTCTTTGTAACGAATGTTTCACCTCTTATAGGACTTTCATGATTAAATAAAATCCCGTTACATGCATAAATTCCATATGCGTCTCTATAATTTTTTGTAATCCAATGGGCAAAACATTTTGAAACCCCATAAGGACTTACTGGATGAAAAGGTGTTTTTTCGTTTTGGAATTTTGATTTTGTTTTTCCAAACATTTCAGATGTCCCTGCTTGATAAAATTTTACTTTTTTTTCTAAATTTAAACTTCTGATGGCCTCTAAGATTCTAAGAGTCCCAAGACCATTTACATCTGCACTATACTCAGGAACTTCAAAAGAAACTTTTACATGAGATTGTGCAGCAAGATTATATATTTCATTTGGATTTACTTTTTTTATCAAATTTAAAATTGATGAAGCATCAGTTAAATCTCCATAAAGAAGTACAAAATTTGATTTATAATTTATATCTTCATAAATATCATCAATCCGTTGCGTATTAATTATCGACGACCTTCTTTTAACACCAAATACAATGTAATTTTTATTTAGTAAAAATTTTGATAAATATGCTCCATCTTGTCCAGTTACACCAAATATTAATGCCCTTTTTTTTTTCATAATGCTTAGTTCATTTACTAATTATACTTATATAATATAATCAAGGTCTTAATTCCAGATTAAGTTAATTAATAGTTTTAATCTTATTAAAAATTACCATTGGAACTAATTTTAAACTATACAAATATCTCTTAAAAAAAACTAAAGGATTAAATATTAATCTTACAAGCCATCCAAGATAAAATTGATCAACTAAATTATTAATAGGAGCTTGATCTTTTGTGAAAAATGAAATCGCTGCACCGGTACATAATATAGTTGATTTAACTTTAAGATTTTTTTTCAAATATAATCCTAATATTTCTTGTTTACCACCACCTATATTTGTTAGTATAAAATCAGGTTCTATTTTATTGATCTTGCCTAAAAGGATTTTATCTGAAAGATTTTTAATTTGATATTCTGGTGCTAAATAATTATAAATTTTTTTAATTCCTAAATTTTTTAAAAAATTTCTGTTTGATTTAGAAAATTTATAATTAGGGTCAATAGAAAAAACTGATATATCCTTATTCTTTTTTAAATAACCAAAAAATAGGTTTAAAAATTTATATCCCGAGAATTTATTTACACTTATGTTTTTCAAAAGTCTTAACAGCAAAACAAAGAAACCACTGTCGAAAAATACCAAATCAGCCTTTTTAATAGACTCATAATAATTTTTTGATTTATCTATTGAGGCTAGCGCAGGCGCAGCTGGAAAAACAAATAATCCCTTTTTTAAAATATATTTGCTAAAATCTTTTGCATTCAGATTATTAAACTTAATTCCTTTGAAAATTACTTTACTAATCATTTTATTTTTTTTGAGACAAATTTTAAGATTTTGTAAATCTACTTATATTTGAACCATGTTTACTTATTTCACTATTCATCCAATCATAAGTTTTTTTTAGACCGTCTTTTAATCTAATTTTAAAACTCCAATTTAAAACCTTTTTTACCAAATCGTTATTACTTGATCTTCCTCTCACACCTTTTGGTTTATCTAATTGATAATCACGTTTTAGTTTTTTAATTTGAGAAATATTCTCAATTATATCTATCATCTGATTAATTGAAACCTGTTCATCACTGCCAATATTTACTGGCTCCGAATAATTGGACTCAAATAATCTGAGTGTACCCTCTATACAATCATCTATGTATAAAAAACTTCTAGTTTGTTTTCCATCACCCCAAACTTCAATTATTTCCTCATCATTTTTTTTGGCGTTAATAATCTTCCTACAAAGAGCTGCTGGGGCTTTTTCTCTACCTCCATCATAAGTCCCAAAAGGGCCGTAAATATTATGGTACCTGGCAATTCTAACTTCAATCCCATAATCTTCCATAAAATGTCTACACATTCTCTCACTAAATAATTTTTCCCAACCGTAACCGTCCTCTGGGTCAGCTGGATACGCATCAATCTCCTTTAAACCTTCCACAAATACATCTTGTTGTTTAGATTTATTGTATGCGCATGCACTTGAAGAAAAAAAATATTTTTTAATTTCATTTTCTTTACAAGCGATTAATAAATTTGTATTTATTAAGACGGATTGCATACACTCAGCTTTATTATTTTCAATAAAACCCATCCCCCCCATATTGCAGGCCATATTAAAAACATAATCAATATTTTTAGAAACTTTTCGGCAATTGTTAATTTCTTTCATGTCTGTTGAGTAATGGTTTATTGCATTTTCATAATCTTGAAACCAATATTCTTTTGGTTTTATATCCACCGCAGTTATCAAATTTTTATTTTCCAATAATTTTTTTACTAAATGACCACCAATAAATCCTCCAGCACCCACAACTAAAATTTTTTTATTTTTTATCATGTCTTATTTCTT
>CACNXC010000020.1 GCA_902624315.1 uncultured Pelagibacteraceae bacterium
ATTCTTCTTCAGTTAAAACACCATCTTTAAGTAGTTGAT
The DNA here is from genome assembly GCA_902624315.1 of uncultured Pelagibacteraceae bacterium. Classification (GTDB taxonomy): domain Bacteria; phylum Pseudomonadota; class Alphaproteobacteria; order Pelagibacterales; family Pelagibacteraceae; genus Pelagibacter. The sequence goes on from CACNXC010000020.1 coordinate 40, forward strand.
TTAATTTATCCAATTCATCTGTTAACTTGTCATTATTATCAGACAAGTTGTCTTCATAGTCCTGATCTTCTAAGCTCTCATTGGATTTATTTTCTCTTTTGGCCTCAAAGCCTTTCATGATAGCTGTTCCGCCCAAGTAAAGAACAAATGCTAAAATTGGTATCGCTAATCCAAAAAAAATTATTTTTTCCACAATTTAATCCTCATCATCTTCTCGCCAATTTTTTTCATACATCAACCATGCAGCATAAACTACTGAAAATGTTCCGACTATCATACCATAATCAAATCCAGTTTGTTTATCATATAAATACCAGCCTAATTGTGTCGCGCCAATTGGTGGAACTGTCAGTATAAGCATAAGAATTGCAATTCTATAGGGGTATTTAGGTTTTTTCATAACCTATCTTATCAAAAAAAATTTATTGAATTAAATATTATGCTTGCGATCTTTTGAAACAGTCGATCGTATTTTTTAGCAAGCATGCGATTGTCATTGGACCAACTCCGCCTGGAACAGGCGTGAGTGCTTTGGCATTTTTTGAAACTTCATCAAATGCAACATCGCCAACAATACCTTTTTCAGTTTTATTAATTCCAACATCGATCACTATTGTATCTTTTTTAACCCAATCACCTTTTACTAGCTCAGGAATACCAACAGCTGCAATAATAATATCAGCTTCTAGACACTCTGCTTTTAAATCTTTCGTTTTAGAATGTGTTATTGTAACAGTACAATTTTCTTTTAGTAAAAGTTGAGTCATGGGTTTACCATTTAAGTTGGATCGACCAACTACAACTGCTTTTTTACCATTTAAGTTAGGTTCTATCTTTTTGATTAACAAATAACATCCTAATGGTGTGCATGGAACGGAACTCTCATAACCTGATGAAAGATTTCCAACATTCATTGGATGAAATCCATCTACATCTTTTGATGGGTCAATCGCTTCAATAATTTTTTGTTTATCAATATGTTTTGGTAATGGTAATTGAACCAAAATACCTGACACAGAGTTATCTTTATTTAACTCATCTATCTTCTCTAAAATGACTTTTTCTTCAACACTATCTGGATATTTAATCACATCAGATTTAAGTCCAACTTCATTAGCAGATTTTTCTTTGTTTCGAACGTAAATCTGACTAGGAGTTAAGTCTCCAATCAAAATTACTGTTAAACCTGGAACTTTATTATACTTAATTTTTAGATCAGATACCTCTTTTTTAAGCTGTTCCCTTAATAGTGCTGCCTCTTTTTTTCCATCAATTAAAATCATATATTCTAGAATATCATTGGTGCGATGTAGAGTTTCATACACATTTCTATAAACCAAATCAATAGTAGTAAAATAATTGGAGAAATGTCTAACGCTCCCAAATTTGGTAAAAATCGTCTTATTCTTCTTAAAAATGGCTCTGTCAATCTGTAAGTAAAATCTAGAACTGCATAAACAAATCTATTTTGAGTATTCAATACATTAAAAGCAATTAACCAGCTTATAATAACATTGGCGATCACTACATATGAATAAAGTTTTAATAATTGTAAAACTAAATAAAAGATAGCAATCATTTTTTTTCAATATAAATCGAAGAACTTGGAAATGCGAAAGAGGCCTTATTATTTTCAACAATTTGTTTTATTGCAATTGCAAGTTTTTCTTTTACTGAAAGCCATTCGTTCCAACTATCTGATTTTGTGAAACAACGCACATACATGTCTATAGAACTATCTGAAAACTTATCGACCCTAACTGCAATTCCTATATTAGTATCAAAATCGTCACTTTTTTTAATGTGATCCTCAATTTGATCTCTTATATTTTTTAATTGATCAACCGAAGTGTCATATTGGAGAGTAATAGTCCAACTAATTAACCAGTTTGAAGTTTCACTTACATTTACGACAGCATTTTCTGCAAATTGAAAATTTGGAATTATTGCTAATGATTTATCGAATTTTCTGATTGTTGTTGATCGAAAACCAATTTTTTCAACAATACCCTCAATTATTCCATCAACAGAAATCCAATCACCGATTTTAAATCTTTTTTCAACTAATACCAAAATCCCAGAAATTAAATTTTTAAACAAATCTTGAGCACCCAATGCAACTGCTACTCCAAACAAACCTAAACCGGCAATAATTACGTCATCTACTCGTCCAGTGATCCAGTAATATCCATCCTTGTCTCGTCTGCACCCATCCCCTGTAAAATATTTTCCATCAAATTGAGAAAAGTAAGTATCAATAAATCTTTGATGATCGCCATAAACAGTTCGCATTTGGCCTGGCCAAGACTGAGCTATACAAAGTCTCCCTTCTCCTGCACCTTTAATTTCTTTTCCATCTTTATCGACAAGAACAGGTTTAATTCCATAAAAAGGTTTTGTTGCTGATCCAGGTTTTAAAGGTATAGCTCCTGTTTGAGGTGCAATTAAAATTCCACCTGTCTCTGTTTGCCACCAGGTATCTACGATTGGACACTTTGAGTTTCCAACTGTTTTGTAATACCACATCCAAGCCTCTGGATTTATAGGCTCTCCGACTGTACCCAATAATTTTAGAGATTTTCGAGATGTTTTATTTACTGGATCATCACCCTCTCGCATAAGGGCTCTGATAGCTGTTGGGGCAGTATAAAAAGTATTAACTTTATACTTATCAACAATCTGCCACCATCTTGAGCTGTCCGGATAATTTGGTACTCCCTCAAACATTATTGTAGTAGCTCCGTTAGATAAGGGTCCATAAATAATATAACTATGACCTGTTACCCAACCTATGTCTGCAGTACACCAATAAATATCTTTAGGCTTATAGTTAAATATGTATTGATGAGTCATGGAAGCATAAACCATATACCCTCCTGTTGTATGTAACACACCTTTCGGTTTACCTGTAGATCCAGACGTATAAAGAATAAACAAAGGATCTTCAGCATTCATTTCCTCAGGTTCACAATGACTTGAGACATCTTTAATTAGATCATGATACCAAACATCTCTGTCGTCATCCCAATAAACATAGTTTCCTGTTCTTTTGACAACAATACATTTTTTAACATCAGGACAATTACTTAATGCTTCGTCGGTTGTTGCTTTTAATGGGATTGTTTTTCCCCCTCTAACACCCTCATCAGCTGTTATAATGTATTCTGATTTACAATCATTTACTCTTCCAGAGATAGACTCTGCTGAAAACCCTCCAAATATTATAGAATGTATGGCTCCTATTCTTGCACAAGCTAACATCAAAACAGCCAGCTCGGGTATCATCGTTAAATATATTGTTACTCTGTCTCCTTTTTGTATGCCTA
>CACNXC010000021.1 GCA_902624315.1 uncultured Pelagibacteraceae bacterium
AAATGAGAGTTCTCCGATCATCACTCTTGCAACGTCAGCCTCAAGTATTACTGAAAATGCTGGATCATCTTTAACACTTACTGCCACAAGTTCTATTGTAGCAGATGAGGACATAACAATTACAATTTCAACAACAGGGACAGGAACAGAAGGAACTGACTATGGTACTATTTCTGACATTACTATTTCTGCAGGTGACACAACAGGAACGGCATCGTTTACGCCAACGGATGACAGTATTTATGAAGGTAATGAAACTGGTATTGTAGCCATTGATGGAGTATCGGGAGCTGATGCTACTGAAAGTGGGGCACAATCAGTAACAATAACAATTACCGAAAACGATAGTTCACCCACAATAACATTAGCAACATCAGCAACTTCAATTGCTGAAAATGCAGGATCGTCTTTAACACTTACTGCCACAAGTTCAATTGTTGCTGATGAAGATATTACAATTAGTTTTTCTACAAGTGGTACTGGAACAGAAGGCACTGACTACAGCACTATCTCTAATATTACTATCTCAGCAGGAGCAACCACTGGTACAGCTACCTTCACACCTACAGATGATAATGTTTATGAAGGCAATGAAACTGGAATTGTGGCTATCGATACGGTCTCAGGAGCAGATGCAGCAGAGAGCGGATCTCAGTCTGTTACTATAACCATTACTGAAAACGAAAGTGCACCAACAGTTACTCTTGCAACATCAGCAAACTCAATAGCTGAAAATGCTGGCTCTTCATTAACTTTAACAGCAACTTTATCTGTTGCAACCACAGCAGACGTAACAGTGGCTTTAAGCACGAGTGGAACTGGAACTGAGGGAACGGACTATGCCACAATTTCAGATATAACGATAACCTCAGGATCAACTACTGGAACAGCAACGTTCACTCCTACAGATGATAATGTTTATGAAGGAAATGAAACTGGCATTGTTGCAATATCTTCTGTTTCAGGTGGATCAGCTACTGAAGATGGAACACAATCTGTTACAATCACTATTACAGAAAATGAGAGTGCACCAACAGTCACTCTTGCAACATCAGCATCAAGTATTTCAGAGAATGCTGGCTCTTCATTAACTTTAACAGCAACCCTATCTGTTGCAACTACAGCAGATGTAACAGTTGGTATATCAACAACAGGAACTGGAACAGAAGGCACCGACTATAGTACGATTTCTGACATTACTATATCTGCAGGTGCTACAACTGGAACAGCATCTTTCACACCAACGGATGATAGTGTTTATGAGGGTAATGAAACTGGAATTGTTGCGATAGCATCTGTTTCAGGTGGATCAGCTACTGAAGACGGAACACAATCAATAACAATAACCATTACAGAAAATGAAAGTTCACCAACAGTTACTCTTGCAACATCAGCAACAAGTATTGCAGAAAACGCAGGATCTTCATTAACTTTAACAGCTACAATTTCACAAGTAGCTGATGAAGATGTAATTGTTAACCTTAACACTGCTGGTACATCTACTAATGGTTCTGACTATGGAACTTTAACAAGAATTACTGTTTCAGCTGGAGCAACCACGGGTACAGCGTCATTTACACCAACTGATGATAGCGTCTATGAAGGTAATGAAACAGCTGTAATTTCTATCTCATCTGTTTCAGGTGCAGATGCAGCAGAGAGTGGATCTCAATCCGTAACGATAACTATTGTTGAAAATGATAGTACTCCTGTTGTAACACTATCAACATCAGCCACAAGTATCGCTGAAAACGCTGGATCTTCCTTAACTTTAACAGCTACTTTATCTAATGCTACATCAGAAGATGTAACAGTTACTTTAAGCACTAGTGGAACTGGAACCGAAGGAACAGACTATAGTACAATATCAGACATTACTGTTTCTGCAGGTTCTACTACCGGAACTGTATCTTTCACACCAACTGATGATAATGTTTATGAAGGAAATGAAACCGGTATTGTTGCAATTGATACTGTTTCAGGAGGCTCAGCAAATGAGAGTGGCACTCCACAAGTCGTAACAATAACTATTACTGAAAATGAGAGTGCACCTACTGTAACATTATCTTCTTCAGCAACAAGTATTAATGAAGATGCTGGATCTTCTTTAACACTAACTGCTACCTTATCTGTTGCAACCACAGCAGACGTTACAGTTGGTATAAGTACCAGCGGTACTGGAACTGAAGGCACTGATTATGCCACAATTTCTGATATTACTATTTCTGCAGGATCAACTACGGGTACAGCATCTTTTACCCCAACAGATGATAATATTTATGAAGGTGATGAAACTGGTATTGTAGCAATATCTTCTGTCTCAGGAGGTTCTGCTACTGAGGATGGCACACAATCAGTTACTATTACTATTAATGAAGATGAAACTGCACCAGTAGTTAATTTATCTATTAACAATAGTTCTATTGCTGAAAATTCAGATGGCACAATCACCGTAACTGCAACCTTAAGTTTTGCAACAATTATAAATACGACAGTCGTTATAGATACAAGTGGAACTGCAACTGAAGGTACTGACTATGGTTCAATATCTGATATTACAATTACTGCTGGAAACACAACTGGAACAGCAACTTTTGATCCAACAGATGATAGTGTTTATGAAGGCAGCGAAACCGCAACTATATCAATTGCCAGTGTTGTTGGTGCCGATGCTGGATCAACAACTTCTCAAACAATAACTATTACTGATAATGAAAGTGCTCCTACAGTTACTCTTGCAACATCAGCAACTAGTATTGCAGAAAATGCTGGATCTTCACTGACATTAACAGCCACCTTGTCTGTTGCCACAACTGCTGATGTAACAGTTGGAATAAGTACAAGTGGAACTGGAACCGAGGGAACAGACTAT
>CACNXC010000022.1 GCA_902624315.1 uncultured Pelagibacteraceae bacterium
AAATTTTTGCATTAATTTTGATACTTTCTTACATCATCCAAATTCCCAGAAATTGCTGCTGCAGCTGCCATTCCTGGGCTCACAAGGTGTGTTCTTCCACCTCTACCTTGTCTTCCCTCAAAGTTTCTGTTTGATGTAGATGCACATCTTTGCTCTGGTTTTAATTTATCAGCATTCATTGCTAAACACATAGAACATCCTGGTTCTCTCCATTCAAAACCAGACTCTTCAAATATTTTATGTAAACCTTCTTGCTCTGCTTGTTCTTTCACTAGACCAGATCCTGGAACAACCATTGCATGAACATGAGAGGCAATTTTTTTATCTTTTAAAATCTTTGCTGCCTCTCGTAAATCCTCAATTCTTCCATTTGTGCAACTACCTATAAAAACCTTATCTATCTTAATATCTTTAGCAGCCATATCAGGTTTTAAACCCATATATTTTAGAGCTCTTTCAATAGAATTTTTTCTATCCTCATCTTTTTCATTGTCTGGGTTTGGTACTTTATCCTCAATAGTAATGACATCTTGAGGTGAAGTTCCCCAGGTAATCATCGGTGAAATTTCATTAGCTTGAAGACTTATTTCTTTATCAAAATTTGCACCATCATCAGAATTTAAACTTCTCCAGTACGCTAAAGCTTTATCCCATTTTTCACCTTTGGGTGACATAGGTTTTCCATCCAAATACTCGAAAATTTTTTCGTCTGGTGCAATCAAACCTGCTCTTGCTCCACCCTCTATAGTCATGTTGCATATAGTCATTCTTTGCTCAACACTCAATGATCTGATTAAATCACCAGCATACTCAATAACACATCCTGTTCCACCTGCTGTTCCTATTTTTCCAATTATTTGTAAAATTACATCTTTTGAAGTAACACCTAACGGAAGTTTTCCATTAACATTAATTCTGAAATTTTTTGCTTTTTTTTGCACTAAAGTTTGTGTTGCTAGTACGTGTTCAACCTCTGAGGTGCCTATACCAAATGCTAAAGCACCAAACGCTCCATGTGTAGCTGTATGACTATCTCCACAAACTATAACTGTTCCAGGTTGAGTAAATCCTTGTTCAGGACCAATTATATGAACTATGCCTTGACGCTTATCCTCCATTCCAAAGAGTTGGATATCAAATTCCTTACAATTCTTTTCTAATGTATCAACTTGAATTTTAGATTCTTTATCTGAAATACCATTGGTTCTATCAGTAGTTGGGACGTTGTGATCTGCAACGGCCAATGTAAGCTTTGGGTGTCTTACTTTTCTTTTAGAATTTCGTAAACCTTCAAATGCTTGTGGACTGGTCACTTCATGAACGAGATGCCTATCAACAAATAATAAAGCTGTTCCATCATCTTGCTGATCAACTAAGTGTTCTTTCCAAATTTTGTCGTAAAGAGTATTAGGCATTGAAAAAAAAATTATTTTTTTTCTGGAGAAGTTTCAAGTTTTTCTTCAGTTTTAGGTTTTGTTTCAACTTTGGCTGTTTCTTCTTTTTTTGGCTCTTCCTTAGGAGTTTCTTCTTTATTAGCCTCTGCCTTAGTTACATCTTCTTTATTATCAGATGCTTCTGTTGAAACAGGAGCTAAATTTTCCTCAGTTACTGTTTCTGGTTTTACATCTATATCAATACCAATCTTCTTTCTTATTTTTTCGGCAATTCTAGCTGATTTACCAGTTCTATCTCTTAAGTAATATAGTTTAGCTCTTCTAACTTTTCCTGAACGTATAACTTTAATTGAGTCAATTACTGTACCAAATAGTGGGAATGTTCTCTCAACACCTTCACCAAAAGAAATCTTTCTAACTGTAAAAGAAGAATTTAAATCTCTGCTTTTTTTCGCAATACATACACCTTCAAAATACTGAATTCTCTCTTTTTTTCCCTCTGTAATTCTTACACCAACTTTTACAACATCACCTGGAAAGAATTCTGGAATCTTTTTTTCCGAAAGAATTTTTTTTACATTATGTTGATTTATTTCTTCAATCGTTTTCATTTCAATATTTATCAAGTTAATCTTTCTTATATTTTTGCCACAAATCTGGTCTTCGGACGCGTGTTATAGCCTCAGATTGAGATAAACGCCAGTCTTTAATTTTGCTATGATCCCCTGATAATAAGACATCTGGTACTGATTTTTCCTCCCAAATTTGAGGTTTTGTATATTGAGGATACTCTAAAAGACCATTTCCAAAAGTTTCCTCCAAAGATGATTTATCATTACCTAAAACTCCAGGCAAAAGTCTTAATACACTATCAAGAACTACAAGAGCAGCTGTTTCCCCTCCAGAAAGCACATAATCTCCTATACTTATTTCCTCAATATTTCTTGTGGATAGTACTCTTTCATCAACACCTTCGAAATGTCCACAAATTAAACTGAATGATTTTTCTTTTGATAAATCTTGTGCAAGTCTTTGATCAAATTTTTTACCTTTTGGCGAAAGATAAAAAATTCTTTCCCCCTTCTGGATATTTTTATCAATTGATTTTGCTAGTATATCGGGTTTCAACAGCATACCTGATCCACCACCATATGGAGTATCATCGACAGTTTTGTGTTTATCTGTTGCTGCATCTCTTATGTTTACTATATTAAGACTCCATATCTTTTTAGCCATTGCTTTTCCATATAATCCTTTGTTTAAAGGACCAGGGAAAATTTCTGGATAAAGTGTTAACACTTGTGTCTTTAA
>CACNXC010000023.1 GCA_902624315.1 uncultured Pelagibacteraceae bacterium
TTTCTTAACTATTCTTTTCTTCTTAGCTACTTTTTTCTTAACTACTTTCTTTTTCTTTTTAACAACTTTTTTCTTTTTGACTGCCTTTTTCTTTACCACTTTTTTCTTTTTAGCTGGTTTTTTCTTCACAGCTTTTTTCTTAGTTGCTTTTTTCTTAGTTACTTTTTTCTTAGACTCTTTTTTCTTAACTACTTTTTTCTTTTTAGAACCTTTTTTGGTAGCTTTTTTCTTTTTACCTTTTTTCTTATCTACTTTTTTCGCTTTTTTCTTATTATTCTTTTTCTTTTCTGCTTTTGCTTTTTTCTTTTTAGCTTTTTTCTTTTCTGCTCTTTCTTTTTTTATAGCAACTTTCTTATCTTTATCTTTTTGAATATTTTCTCTGATAATAGTCTTGATTTCCTCTTTTTCAAATCCCATAGACTTAAGCTCTTTTTTGAGTTGTTTTTTCATTTCTTTCCTCTTACCTTTTTTTTCATCTGGTGAGAGCTTAGCAACTCTTAAAGCTTTCATCTTTTTGTTAAATTTCTTCAATTGATTTTTAGTAATTTTTTTTGCTTGCCCAGGTGCCTTACCTTGAGTCATGGAAGCCATGCTATAAGGGTTATCAAGTAGAGTTGAGCCTAAACTATTTCCAATAAGCACAGCTCCAGGTCTCATTCCTAAAGTATTATTTTTTCCTGGGCCTATCAATAAAGTGTCCGTTCTACCTTTTGATACAACCGTTTGAAATTCTGTTCCTCTAGAACCTAGTGTTCCTTCTGGTACTTCGACAGTTAAACTATCTGGATTTTTTTTACTAATTAAACCTGAGATAACTTTTAAGCTACCTTGTTTAACACTTGCAACAATTTTTCCATCATTCGTCGCTGGATCAAAAATGAATGTATCCATCACTACTTCAGAGTCTTCACCAATAGTAAAAGTTGATTGGTCTAAAAGTAAAATTTGTGTACCAGATCCAGCCCCAGCAACAATTGTTTCATTTAAATAAATCTTATCACCAGCTTTTAATTGTCTTGTTTCAGTTTTTACAGTTCCAGAAATTGCTCCCACAATCCCAACTAATTGCTTTTCTATTTTCAATTCCTGAGAATTTACATTTGTGCTGATCATTAAGATCAGACCAACAAGAGCTGATAAAAATTTTTTCATAAGGTAAAATTAACAAAAAATTCAGAAAAATAAACTTTAAAAACTCATATTGAACGGGAAGAATAACATGTTTTAAAGGGATTTTTGGTAAATATGACTAATTTAACCTTAATCCTTTAGAAAAGCTTAACGCGAAGGAATCGGCTAAATAGTCATAATTCATAATATTTGCTTCAGAAAAAGTTTTTTCATAAGACACGTTTATAAATAATGTTCTATTGGGGTCAATAAATGGGAAAATATCTCCTACAGCCTTAGTAAACATTAAGTCAGTTGTGGTTGCATGATCGGATCTTAACTTTGTAGAGTCGACTGATGAGTCTGCAACCTTATAATCATTAAAACTAGTTGAAGCACTCCAAGCTATATATGCCCAAGGAAATGCAAAATTTAAACCTAAACCAAATTCATAAGTTTCATAGTCATTTCCTGCGTCAACTTTTGCATCACTATCGCTATAACCTAAGCTTAACGAGCTAGAAATTATAGGAGTAATTATTAAATCATAACCAAACGTGTAACCATGTCCGATTGAATTAGTTTCATCTGCTGTTGGATCAGTAGCATTTTGATTTGCTTTAGAGTCTGTGTAAGAATATCCATAACTAAAAGAATGTCTTTCACCGGCTGTAAAGAAACCTCCTATCCCAACCATGAATGAAAAACTATCTGCATCATGCTGTGCATCAGTTTTACTCATAATTATATACGGACTTAAACTTTGATTGCCTAAAGTTGTATCAAGACCGATGGTTAAACCATAACTTTGAAAATCATCATCGGCCTCTTGATATTGATTGGAAGTTGTGTGACCAAAATTAAATAATAGTGATGACTCTTCTCCAATAGGTCTTGTAGCTGTTATACCTACCGAGGCGGTTTCAGTTCTGTCATGTTTTGGAGAAGTAAATTCAGATATTGAACCAGCATCATATTTTAGTCTTGTTTTAGAAACACTATTTACGTTATTGGAAAATGTTGCGCCAACACCAACATCGGCTGTCAAATTCCACAAACTTGGTTCACGATCTTTTAACTCTTCCTCAATTTCTTGTAAAGTTTCTAAATCCTCTGCAGAAAGATCTCTCCTTAGTTTCATATCATCTATAATCGTATTAGCTTTTTCTGGAGAGTCGACTTGGACTAAAACAGATAATAAATATAATTTTATTTCAACATTGTCTGGATAAAGCATATTCAATCTCTCA
>CACNXC010000024.1 GCA_902624315.1 uncultured Pelagibacteraceae bacterium
TCGTCATATCAACAGTCACCATTGTTATTGGTTTAATTGTAATATCAAGTGCAATTATGGTCCAAGGAAAAGTAAGAGAATATCAAAATTTAGTTTTTAAAATTTTGGGCTTTTCAAGAAAAGAGATTATTTTTTCTTCGCTGATTGAATTTATGATTATTTTTATGTCTGTAATAATGATTGCAGTTTTTTTTGCTGTAGTTGGTTCAAAATTTATTATTGAAAATATATTTGAATTATTTTGGAAGTTTGATCTTAAGGTTTTAATTTATCTTGGTTTATCCATTGGTTTAGTAACTTTGGTGTTAATATTATTAACTAATATTAAATATTTAAATCCAAAGGTTTATCCTCTTATAAGAAATCAATAATCACTAAGATCTATTTAGCTTTCTCCATCAGCCAAAGGTTATCACCTGCTAAAAAGTAAATTTTCCCATTTTTTGGATGAACCTGGATATCTCTAATTCGTCCGATCTCATCTTTAAAAATTATATCTTCTTTTATGTTGGACAAATCATTGAAGATTAGTTTTCTTAAGGATTGATCTTTCAATGATGTAATTAAAGCATGACCATTCCATTCATTAAATTCGTTTCCTTCATAAATTGTAATTGCACTTGTTGCAATTGAAGGCACCCAATACTGGATTGCTTTTGTAAAGCCAGGTTTCCATTTTGGACCAATAGGAAAGCCAGAATAATTTTTTCCTCCCCAGCCTAATATTTTCCAACCATAATTTTCACCTTTTTTTACTTCACCAAACCAATCACCACCTTTTGCACCATGGTTACTCATATAAATTTTACCATCGTATGATGATAAAGTTAGACCTTGAGGATTTCTGATACCAATTTGATAAATTTCAGGTAGCCAATCTGGCTTATCTACAAATTTAGGATTATCATTTGGAATACTTCCATCAAGTTTAATTCTTATAATACTCCCAGGATGTTTTGAGGGGTCTTGGGCAATCATGCCTTTACCTCTTTCACCGGCAGAGGCAAATAAGTGATTATCTTTGATCGCTAACCTTGAACCAAAATGATAACCAGAATCAATAGGAGGTTCAGCTTGAAAAATATTTTTAAAATTTAATTTTTTTTTATCAAAAATAGCTTTAGCAATAGAGGTACTTGTTTTCCCATTACCTCTGTTTTCAGAATATGAAACATAAATATAATTATCTTTATATAAAATATCTAAAAGACCACCTTGTCCATGTTCTAGAAAATTTAGGTTATGATCAATCTCAACAGCTTTTTTTTGGAGTATATCTATGATCTTAATTTTTCCACTTTTTTCAGTAATAATTAGTTCTTTATTACTTAAAAAAGACGAACCCCATGGGTCGTTAAGAAAAATTAATTTTTTAAATTTTAAATTTTGAGCAAATAAATTAGTTGAAAAAAATATAAAAAATATAATTACAAAAAAAAGCTTTTTCACCTTATGAAAGTTTAGATCTTCCACCATCTACTGCAATAATTTGACCTGTTATCCAAGAGCTATCTTCAGTTATTAAAAATTTAGCCAAAGAGGCAGAATCTTTACCCTCTCCCAATCTTTTTAAAGGATGGGCCTTTGCAATCCCATCTGCTAGGGCTTTATTCTTTAACATGGGCTCAGCAATTTTTGAATTGGTTAAGCTTGGCGCAATACAATTCACTCTTATGTTTGGGGCAAATTCAGCTGCAAGTGAAACTGTTAAACCTTCAACAGCTGCTTTTGTTGATGCAATAATTGCGTGATTGGTAAATCCTCTTTGAGCAGCAACAGTTGAAAATAAAACTATTGAGCCCTTATTTTTTTTCAAACTGTCTTGATAACCCTTAATAACTTCAACCGCAGAATAAAGATTTAATTTCATACATTTTACAAAATCTTGTTCTGTTACCATTCTCACAGGTTTTAAGTCAATTGACCCAACACAATAAGCAACACCTTTTACATCAGAAATATCATTTTTAACTTTTTCTATAAATCCCTCTTCCAAAACATCTGCGATAGTAAAAGGACACCCTAATCTCTCTGAAATATTTTTAACCTCGTTTTCATCTCTACCTACTAAATGTACACTATTTCCAGAATTTACTAATTGTTCAGCCAAGCTTGATCCGATTGAACCTGTCGCACCAAAAATAAGATATTTTTCTGACATAAAAAATTTAATTAGTTATATTTAATTATGAAGTTATTTTTTATACTGGGAAATCAATTATTTCCATCAAAATACCTAGACCGCTTCAAAAAAG
>CACNXC010000025.1 GCA_902624315.1 uncultured Pelagibacteraceae bacterium
TTCCTTATGCCTGGCTTTCAATAATATTTTTTGCTATGAGACTCATACGTAAAAAAATAAAATAAAAAAAATGGTAAAAAACATAGTTGGTGTTGAAATCACACCTTTAAAAATAATCTCTGACCATAGGGGCTCAGTTATGCATATGTTAAGAAATGATAGTAAAATTTTTAAAAAATTTGGAGAGGTTTATTTTTCGACCATTTTTAAAGATAAGATAAAAGCATGGCACTTACATAGGGAAGCAACTTTAAATTACGCCTGCGTGTTTGGAGCAGTGAAACTAACTTTATTTGATGATAGAAAAGATAGTGAGACCAAAGGAATATTTCAAGAGTTATTTCTTTCACCAGAAAACTATTCATTGATAACTATACCACCTAATATTTGGAATGGCTTTAAAGGTCTAAAAGAAGGTTTTTCCATTATTTCAAATTGTTTAGATTTACCTCACAATGAAAAAGAAATGGTAAGATTGGAGCCAAATGACAAATATTTTAAATATGATTGGTAAAATAAACATTAGAGTATTGATTAAATTATATTAATGAAAGTAATAATATTAGCTGGCGGATTAGGGACGAGAATTTCTGAGTACACAAAAAGTATTCCCAAACCAATGATTAAGATAAATAATCTACCAATATTGGTTCACATTATGGAACATTTTGCTAGATTTGGCCTTAAAGATTTTTTAATAGCAACAGGATATAAGGGCAAAGTAATAGAAAAATACTTTATAAAAAACAAATATACCGATTGGAATGTTGAGGTAGTTCCTACAGGAAAAAATGTAATGACCGGAGGAAGGTTAAAAAGACTTCAAAAAAAATTACAATATGAAGAAAATTTTTTTTTGACATACGGAGATGGTTTATCAAACATAAATCTCAGAAAATTAATACTTTTCCATACAAAGCACAAAAAAATTGCCACTTTGTCAGCAGTCAGGCCTCCAGCAAGATTTGGATTTATTAAGCTTAATAAAAATAAAATTAATTATTTCAAGGAAAAATCTAGCATTGACGAAGGCTGGATAAATGGAGGATTTATGATTTTGAATAAAAAAATTTTCAGATATTTAAAGGGTGATCATACTTATCTAGAAAAAGAACCTCTTGAAAAACTTTCTAATAAGGGTCAACTTTATGCATTCAAGCATGAAGGATTTTGGCAATGTATGGACACTTTGAGAGATAAAGAGATATTAGAAAAAAGTATTAAAAAAAAAAAACATCTTGCAAAATAAAAAAAAAATTTTAATTCCTGGAGGAACTGGATTTATAGGTTATCATTTAAGTAATTTCTGTAAAAAAAAAGGATGGATCGTTCATTCAGTTTCTAAATCTAAGCCTAAAAAAATTAGGAAGTTAAAAAAGGTAAAATATATCCTTTGTGACATAAGAGACAAAAAAAAGTTAAAAAAAAAATTAGATAAATATTATGATTACATAGTAAATTTATCTGGTTATGTTGATCACTCCAAGAGTAATTCAATAAAAAAGATACATTTTGGTGGATATAAAAATCTTATTTGGAACTTTAGATTGAATAGACCGAAAAGATTTATACAAATTGGTTCAAGTATTGAGTATGGTAAAATCAAATCTCCTCAAAAAGAAATCTTTACTAAAAAAAATAAAACAAATTCCACTTATGGTAATGCAAAACTGTCAAGCACTCTTCATCTTTTAAACTTTTCAAAAAAAAAAGACTTTCCTGGAACTATAATTAGACTCTATTTAGTGTATGGACCGAATCAAGATGATAATAGAGTGATTCCATATGTGATTAAAAATTCGATTAAAAATAAAAAGTTTAATTGCTCCTCTGGAGTTCAGTTAAGAGATTTTACTTATATTGATGATGTTATAAAAGCAATTTATAAGTCATTAAGCTCAAAAGGGGCAATAGGTGAAATAATAAACGTAGGTTTTGGTAAACCCTATAAGATAAAGTACTTAATAAACATAATTGTTAGGCTTGTAGGTTCTGGAGAACCTGTCTTTAGTAAAATGAAATTAAGAAAAGATGAGTTGTTATCTCTTTACCCAAGTATACAAAAATCAAAAAAAATATTGAAGTGGAAGCCTAAGATTAGTTTGATAAATGGGATTAAAAAAACAATCAAATTTTACCAAAATCAATAATATTTTTTTTGAGTCACTATTTTTGTTGAAATTTGAGATGACTAATTTAAGTAACATTCAGTAATGAGAG
>CACNXC010000026.1 GCA_902624315.1 uncultured Pelagibacteraceae bacterium
CAGGTTTCATAGCCACTCCCTCAAGTAAAAAAGGAATAAATTCTATTTTAAATTTTTTTGCTAAATCAGGAAAAATTTTGTCAAATTTTTTTTTATAAGAAAAACCATGCGAGGTTGGAGCCATCATCCCAGCTAGGATAATTTCAATATTTTTATCTTGTGCAATTTTAATAATTTTTTCTAAATTGCTTTTTGTCTCTTTTGGCTGGATGCCTCTTAACATGTCATTAGCCCCCAAGCATAAAATTATCAGATCTATATCTGGCTCACTCAAAGTCCAATCAGCTCTATTTAATCCTCCTGACGATGTGCTACCAGAAACACTGCCATCAACAATCTCAATATTATAACCCTTTGCCTCTAAATTCTCTTCTAAAACGACTGGTAAACTATTGTCATCAGACAAACCATAACCAGCCATCAAACTATCACCAAATAATACAATCTTTTCGATTGCATATGCATTAATGGTTAGTAGACAGATAATAATTATTTTAATAATAAAACTTTTGTTCATGAGTACTCTTCTTAAATTAAAAAAGATAAATCTTAAATACCAAACTGGTAAAGACAATATTAGTGTTTTAAAAGATATAAATTTGACCACAAAAAAAAAAGAAACTATTTCAATAGTAGGTGAAAGTGGTTCAGGAAAAACAAGTTTAATCATGTTAATTGGCGGTTTAGAGCGTCCAACTTCAGGCAAGATATACTTTCAAGACCACGAAATTACAAAATTAAGTGAGGATGAAGTATCAAAAATCAGAAAAAAAAATATTGGTATAATTTTTCAGTCTTTTTATCTAATCCCAAATTATACAGCCCTAGAGAATGTAACCTTAATTCTTGAATTGAATAAATTTAAAAATCCTGAAAAAGAAGCAAAATCTCTTTTAGATAGATTTGGCTTAAAACATCGACTAAATAATTTACCCAGTCAGTTATCTGGAGGAGAACAACAGCGTGTCGCTATCGCGAGAGCTATTGCTATGAAGCCAGAGCTAATTCTAGCTGATGAACCTACAGGAAATTTAGATACAGAAAATTCCGATATGATTTCTAAAATTTTATTCAGATATGTTAAAGAGGAAGGCTCCTCATTAATTATGGTTACACACGACCTAAAACTTGCTAACCGCGCAAATAGAAAAATTAAAATTAAAGATGGAAAAATCAAATAATTTTTATCAATACAAGTTTATCTTAATATATGCTCTGCGAGATTTAAAAAGGAACTATAAAAAAATCTCTAGCATAATCATCACTTTGTTCATCAGTCTTTTTATATTAAGTGCAATATTTACTATTGAGGATAGTTTAAAAAAGGAACTCAAAGAAAATGCTAAAGAGCTTTTAGGTGGAGACTTAGAAATTGATTATAACAGAAATCAAGGAAATATAGATTTATTAAATAAAGTTGAAGAGTTTACAACTATATCAGAGATGGTTGAATTCAGCACAATGCTTTCGACAACAACTCGAGAGAAAAATAAATCTTTATTTACTAGAATAAAAACAGTTGACCAAAAGTATCCTTTATACGGTGAAGTAACTTATGAACCTGCTGATGCTTATGAAAGAATGCAAACTGAACCTTATACAATTTTAATTAATGAGAGTTTATCAAAAACCTTAGATATCAAAACAAATGAAATTGTAAAAATTCAAGATCAAGAATTTCTTGTTATTGGTAAAGTAAGATCTGTTCCAGACGTAAGTGGATTTGTGACTTTTGGAGATTGGGTTTTAACAGGTAAACAAACTTTAGATATCTTAAAACTTAATGGAATAGGAAATTTTTTAAATTATGAATATAAAGTAAAATTTAATACCAATGATAATCCAGAAATAATCATAAAAAAAATCGAAAGTATTTTTAAAGATGATCAAAAGGTAAAAATTAGATATCCAGAAAATGCAGCAAGTGGATTAAAAAGAGTAATTGGTAACTTTTCACAATTTTTATCCCTTGTCTCAATAAGTGCGATGCTTATTGCTGGTATTGGTATTGCTAATACTCTTTTGTCTTTTATAAATCAAAATAACTTGTCTATAGCAGTAAGAAAGGCCTTAGGTTTCTATTCTGGTAATATTAAAAAACTCTATTATCTTCAATTGGTAATAT
>CACNXC010000027.1 GCA_902624315.1 uncultured Pelagibacteraceae bacterium
GCCAAAACAAATATCTTCAATAAGAAATAAAAAGATTTCTGAGATAATAGAAAAAAGAGGATAATGATTAAATTAAATAATAGAAATAAGATTAATAAAAGTAAACTTAGAGTTGGCAGAGGTATCGGTTCTGGAAAGGGCAAAACATCTGGAAGAGGTGTAAAAGGTCAAAAATCCAGATCTGGTGTAGCGATTAAAAGTTTTGAGGGTGGACAAATGCCACTATACAGAAGACTTCCAAAAAGAGGGTTCAACCCTATTAATAAAAAAACAATTGCTATTTTAAATCTAGACAAAATCCAATCTTATATTGATAAAAAAAATATTAAAACTACAGACACCCTGAATTCAAATTTACTAAAAAAACTAAAATTAATAGATCAAAATTCAATTAAATTAAAAATTTTAGGTTCCGGAGCCATTAAAGATAAAATTAATATTGAAGCAGATCTTGCATCAAAGTCTGCTGTTGAAAAACTTGAGAAAATTGGTGGTTCAATACAATTAAAAAAATAGTTTAATTTAATGAGCGCATCATCATCAAATACTGATTTAAGAAATAGAATAATATTTACCCTTGCAATTTTAGTGGTCTATAGATTTGGTACTTTTGTCCCTTTACCTGGGATAGACCCTGAACAACTCAAAATAATGATGGAAGGAAATCAAAAAGGTTTATTAGGAATGTTTAATGTTTTTGCTGGTGGTGCAGTGAGTAGAATGGCTATTTTTGCATTAGGAATCATGCCATATATTTCCTCATCAATTATTGTCCAACTATTAACAGGTGTTTCTGATTATTTCAAAAATTTAAAATCACAAGGAGAAACTGGTAGAGCAAAAATTACTCAGATAACTCGTTATGGAACTGTTTTACTTGCAACAGTTCAAGGTTATGGATTAGCAGTAGGTCTAGAGTCCTCAGCCGGGTTAGTAATTAATCCTGGTATTTTTTTTAAGATTTCAACTGTAACCACAATTGTCTCTGGGACTATTTTTTTAATGTGGTTAGGAGAACAGATTACTCAAAGAGGAATTGGTAATGGTATATCTCTTATTATTTTCGCTGGTATTGTTGCAGAAATTCCAAGAGCTTTAGTTACCACTTTCGAACTTGGTAGAACAGGAGCAGTCTCTACATTAATGATCTTAGCTTTATTTGTTTTGTTAATCTTAACAATTTTATTTATTGTTTTTATGGAGAGAGCTTTAAGAAAAATACTAATAAATTACCCCAAAAGACAAGTTGGTAATAAAATGTATGGGGGAGAGTCATCTCATTTACCACTTAAGATTAATCAAGCTGGAGTAATTCCCGCAATTTTTGCATCGGCATTACTATTATTACCAGTAACTTTTTCAAATTTTAATTTTTCTGATAATGAAACTTTTTTAAATATAAGTTCATATTTTACTCAAGGACAACCTTTGTATATGTTGCTTTATGCATCAGGAATAATATTTTTTACTTTTTTTATACATCGATAACTTTTAATCCAACAGAAACAGCAGATAATTTGAGAAAATATGGTGGTTTTGTACCTGGGATAAGACCTGGAGAAAGCACAGCAATTTATATCGATAATATTTTAACAAAGTTGACAACAATCGGGGCTTTATATTTAACTTTAGTTTGTTTAATGCCTGAGTTTTTAATTGCTAATTATCCAATTCCTTTCTATCTGGGAGGCACATCAATTTTAATTGTAGTTGTTGTTGCAATTGATACTGTTACGCAAATACAAACAAGATTAATGAGTTCCCAATACGAACAATTGATTAAAAAAACAAAATTCGGAAGATAATTCGTGAATATAATCCTATTTGGACCTCCCGGTGCTGGAAAAGGAACACAAGCAAAATATTTAGTTAAAAAGATAAATGGTTTTCAAGTTTCAACAGGTGATATGTTAAGGGATGAAATCAAGAAAAATTCTGAAATAGGAAAAAAAATAATCAATAACATGAACGATGGTAAATTTGTAAGTGATGAAATTGTTAATGAATTGATTAAAAAAGTTATTTTTGATGAAAAATATAAAAACAAACTTATTTTTGATGGATATCC